>JBBRZP010000055.1:0-20782 GCA_038236565.1 Burkholderiales bacterium
CTCTCGTGAAGCGGGTGCGGTGCCTGGGTCGATCGCTCCCCGCCACCGCGCTTCGGGCGCCGGGCCGATCGAATCTGTCGTGCAACCGATGATTATCGCATCGCCTGTGCATGCGCTCTCGACGACTGCGAGAGCCCGAGGGCCGATGTGATAATCGCCGCGCCCCGAGCTGCTGCCGAAGGCCCGCTTCCTTGGCGACCGACAAAGAACTTTCCGACTTTCTGAAGAGCGTCGAGAAGCGTGCCTGGAAGCGCGCCGTGTACGCCGTCCGGGACGACGACGCAGCGCTCGACATCGTCCAGGACACGATGATCCGGCTCTCGGAGAAGTACGCCGACCGCCCCGCGGCCGAGCTGCCGCTGCTGTTCCAGCGCATCCTGTCGAACGCGACGATGGACTGGTTCCGGCGCCAGAAGGTCAAGAACCAGGTCGTGCGCAATTTCTCGGAATTCGAGACGGCTGGCAGCGACGGCGACTTCGACATCCTCGAGACTCTCGAGGCGCTCGGCGGCCCGCTCCAGTCGGAGAGCGCCGCAGAGTCGGTTTCACGGGCGCAAATCTTGCAAATG
Source organism: Burkholderiales bacterium (assembly GCA_038236565.1). Taxonomy (GTDB): domain Bacteria; phylum Pseudomonadota; class Gammaproteobacteria; order Burkholderiales; family Burkholderiaceae_C; genus Schlegelella_A. Next base: position 570 of record JBBRZP010000055.1, read on the forward strand.
ATCGACTCCGAGGTGGCCAACCTCCCCGCGCGTCAACGCGAGGCGTTTCTCCTGCGTTACTGGGAGGAACTCGATGTCGCCGAGACCGCCGCCTCGATGGGGTGTTCCGAGGGAAGCGTCAAGACACACTGCTCGCGGGCCGTGCACGCCTTGGCGAAGGCCCTGAAGGCAAAGGGAATCTCGACATGAACCAGAACGACACCCTCTACCGCCTCGCCGCCCGCGATGCGATCGAATCGCGCTTCGCGCGCAGCATCGTCGCGTGCCTGACCGAAAGCTCCGAGCGCGTCGCGCCCGACGTCAGCGAGCGCCTGCGCTTCGCGCGCGAAAAGGCGGTCGAGTCGGTGCGCGCACGGCGCGGTGCCGACGCCGTGCAGACCGCCGGCCGCAGCACCTCCGGGACGGCGATCCTCGGCTTCAGCCGCTCGCCCTGGTGGCTGCGCTTCGCCTCGGTGCTGCCGCTGTTCGCACTGGTCGGAGGCCTGGTCCTGATCCAGGACTGGCAGGCGCGCTCGCAGATCTCGGTTGCTGCCGAGGTCGACGAAGCCCTGCTCGGCGACGACCTGCCGATCAACGCCTACCGCGACCCGGGCTTCTCGGAGTTCCTGAAGGCGCCTACGAGCGAATGAGGTCCGCGGCGATGAAGCCCGAGGCGCATCCACGAGGCCGCGCCCTGTCCTCGTCGCCCAATCGCGACTCCCTTCGCTCTGCCGGGCTCGTCATGGCGATCGCACTCGCGACGACCTCCGCGTTCGCACAAGCACCGCGGGCGTCCGGTCCGAGCGCTACCGCGGCGTCCGGCGCCTCGCCTCTCGCTCGCCCGGCGAGTGCCAGGGAAGAAGGCGTGCGCTGGCAGACGCTGACCGCGCCACAGCGCGAGGCGCTCGCGCCGCTTGAGAGGGACTGGCCCGGCATCGACGCCCCGCGCAAGCAGAAGTGGCTTGCGCTCGCAGCGCGGTTCAAGTCGCTTTCTCCCGAGGAACGCACCCGGATCACGGCCCGCATGTCCGAGTGGGCCAAGCTCACTCCGGCCGAGCGCGGGCAGGCGCGCATGCGCTTCGAAGAAGCGCGCCAACTCCCCGCCCACGACCGGAGCGCGCGCTGGCAGGCCTACCAAGCGCTGCCGCCGGAGCAGCGACAGCAGTTCGCCGCCCGCGCCGCCTCGGCCGCAAGCGGATCGCGCGAGGCGGCCGTCCGCAGCGCAAAACCCGTTCGCGACAGCAAGGAAGCGAAGTTCAACACCGTCCCCAACCCGTCGCTGACGCAGCCGCCGAAGCAGGTCGCGCCGACGCTGATCCAGGCCGGTCCTGGCGCGACGACGACGCCGATCACGCGCCGGCCGATGCCGCCGGCGCACCAGCAGAGCGGCATGCCGAAGATCGCCGCGACGTCCGAGTTCGTGAACCGCTCGACGCTTCTGCCCAAGCGCGGCCCGCAGGCAGCGGCGGTGACGCCGGCGAGCGCCGTGGTCCCGGTCGCGCCGGTCCCGCTGCCCGCGCGTCCGGTCGCGGCCTCGGCGCCACGATGAGCGCATCGACGGTCGCGGCCGTCGGCCCGGCCGCGGATGCAGCGCCGACGCCTTCGCTCTCCCGCCGGATGGCCTGCTTCGTCTACGAGGCCATGCTGCTGTTCGGGATCGCGCTGATCCCTGGCGCGCTCGGCGCGTTCTTCTTCGCGCAGACCGGGCAGCAACACCCGCTCCAGAGCCCGGCAGCGCTGCGCGTGTACGCGCTCGTCCTGTTCGGCGTCTACTTCATCTGGCTCTGGTCCGCGCGCGGGCAGACGCTCGCGATGCAGACCTGGCGCATCCGCCTCGTGGCCGAAGGAGCTCGCCCGCCGACGCAAGCGCGGGCGTTCGGACGCTACGTGGCGTGCTGCGCTTGCTGGTTCGGGCCGCCGGCGGCCATCGCGGCGTGGGACAGCTTGCGGCCGTGGCCGGCCCTCGCAAGCTTCGCTCTGTGGATCGTGCTCTACGCGCTGTCAGCGATGCTGGCGCCGGGACGCCAGTTCTGGCACGACATCCTCTGCGGCACGCGTCTGGTCGACGCGCGCGCGGCCGGCGATCAGGCGTCGCTCAGACCGCGTCCTCGTTGAGCTCGCCGGTGCGGATGCGCACCACGCTCTCGACCTCCGTGACGAAGATCTTGCCGTCGCCGATCTTGCCGGTCTTCGCGGCCTTGACGATGGCGTCGATGCAGCGCTCGGTGTCGCCGTCCTTGACGACGACCTCGATCTTCACCTTGGGCAGGAAATCGACGACGTATTCGGCGCCACGATAGAGCTCGGTGTGGCCCTTCTGCCGGCCGAAGCCCTTGACCTCGGTGACCGTCAGCCCCGAGACGCCGATCTCGCCGAGCGCCTCGCGGACTTCCTCGAGCTTGAAAGGCTTGACGATGGCGGTGATCTGCTTCATGGCCGTCTCCGAGGAGAAATAGGAATTGCGGCCGAGTTTAGGGCAATGTCGCGCGCGGCTCAGGCGCGAAACTTCGACGTGATCGGGTATCGCCAGTCGCGACCGAAGGCGCGGTGGGTGATGCGGATGCCGATCGGCGCCTGGCGCCGCTTGTACTCGTTGACCTTGATCAGTCGCGTCACGCGCTCGACGTCGGCGCGCGGGAGGCCGGCGGCGACGATCTCCTCGATGCTCTGGTCACCCTCCATGTAGCGCTGCAGGATCGCATCGAGCACCTCGTACGGCGGCAGGCTGTCCTGGTCGGTCTGGTCGGCGCGCAGTTCGGCCGACGGCGGCCGGGTGATGATCCGGCGCGGGATGATCTCGCGACCCTGCGCGTTCTTCCACTCGGCGAGACGGAAGACGAGCGTCTTGGCGACGTCCTTGATGACCGCGAAGCCGCCGGCCATGTCGCCGTAGAGCGTGCAGTAGCCGGTCGCCATCTCGCTCTTGTTGCCGGTCGTGAGGACGATCGAGCCGAATTTGTTCGACAGCGCCATCAGAAGGGTGCCGCGGATGCGCGCCTGGATGTTCTCCTCGGTCGCGTCCTCCGCCATCCCGGCGAATTCGGCCGCGAGGCTCGCCTTGAACGCCTCGAACATCGGCACGATCGAGATCTCGTCGTAGCGCACGCCGAGCCGCGCCGCCATGTCGCGGGCGTCGATCCAGGAGATGTCGGCGGTGTACGGCGACGGCATCATGACCGTGCGGACGCGCTCGGCGCCGAGCGCGTCGACCGCGATCGCCAGGACGAGGGCCGAATCGATGCCGCCCGACAGGCCGATGATCACGCCGGGAAAGCCGTTCTTGCCGACGTAGTCGCGCACGCCCACCACCAGCGCCGACCAGGCCTGCGCCTCGATGCCCGGGATCGCGGCGACAGCGCCGCGCACCGACGTCCTCGTCACCTCGACCAGCGCGAGATCTTCCTCGAACATCTTCGCGCGCGCGCCGACGACGCCGCGCGCGTCGAGGGCGAAGGACGCGCCGTCGAACAGCACCTCGTCCTGGGCACCGGCCAGGTGCGCGTAGAGCAGCGGCATCTCGACGGTGCGCGCGCGCACCGCCATCCGCTCCTCGCGCTCGACCATCTTGCCGAGGTGGAAAGGCGAGGCGTTGATGACGCAGAGCACCTCGGCGCCGGCGGCCTTCGCGGTCGCGGCCGGCTCGTCGAACCAGGCGTCCTCGCAGACGAGGATCGCGAAGGTGATCCCGCCGACCGCCACCGTCAGCGGCGGCAGCTGGGCGTCGCGGCCCGACGCGAAATAGCGTCGCTCGTCGAAGACCTGGTAGTTCGGCAGCTCGCGCTTGCAGTAGGTGCCGACGATCCGGCCCTCGGAGAGCACAGAGGCCGCGTTGAAGCGCAACTGCACGGCGACCGACTTCGACCTAACATCGCCCGACTCACCTTGCTGGAACGGATGGCCGACGACGACGAAGAGCCCCGGCAGGTCGGCGAGCCGGCGCGCGCAGTCGGCAAGCGCGTCGGCGCAGGCGTACATGAACGCCGGCCGCAGCAGCAGATCCTCGGGCGGATAGCCGCACAGGCCAAGCTCGGGGGTGAGAACGAGGCGCGCGCCTTGCTCGTAGGCCTGTCGCGCGGCAGCGACGATCTTGTCGGTGTTGCCGGCCAGGTCGCCGACGGTGGCATTGATCTGCGCCAGCGCCACTTTCACGGGCATTGCATCTGACATATGAGCGACGACGCGGGACGACGAGAGAGAAGCGGGGCAGGTTCCGAAGAATATGTCATCCGGGTTCACGACGACCCGGCCGGAATCGATGCCGCCGCATGGGAATCGCTGCGCGCCGAGCAGCCGTCGTCGACGCCCTTCGTCTCGATCGCCTACCTGCGCGCCCTGCACGCGTCGAAGAGCGCCGTCGCCGACACGGGCTGGACGCCGCACTTCATGACGCTCGAGCGCGACGGTCGCATCGCCGCCGCGTGCCCGCTCTACCTGAAGGACCACTCGTACGGCGAATACGTCTTCGACTGGGCCTGGGCCGACGCCTACCGCCGCCACGGCCTCGAGTACTACCCAAAGCTCGTCGATGCGATCCCGTTCACGCCCGTGCCCGGACCGCGCCTGCTCGCCCGCTCGCACGACGAGCGCGTGCTCCTGCTGCGCGGCATCGAGCAGCTGGCGCGCTCGGCGAAGCTGTCGTCGGCGCACCTCCTCTTCCTCGACGACGCCGACCAGGCGGCCGCACGCGAGGCCGGCTGGTCGATGCGCACCACGGTGCAGTTCCACTGGACCAACCGCGAGCCGTCGCCCTACGCCGACTTCGCCGAGTTCCTCGCCTGCCTGCAGCGCGAGAAGAGGAAGAAGATCCAGCAGGAGCGCCGCCGCGTCGCCGATGCCGGCGTCACGTTCACGACCGCGAGCGGCGACGCGATCGCGAAGGCGGATTGGGACTTCTTCTACCGCTGCTACACCCTCACCTACCGCGCCCACCACTCGACGCCCTACCTCACGCGCGACTTCTTCGCGCGCATGGCGACGACGATGGGCGACAACTGGCTGCTCTTCACCGCCTGGCGCGACGGCCAGCGCGTCGCCGCCTCGCTCATCGCGATCGACCCGGAGCGCAAGACGGCGTTCGGCCGCTATTGGGGCGCCGTCGAGCACATCAACTGCCTGCACTTCGACGCCTGCTACTACCAGCCGCTCGCGTGGTGCATCGCCAACGGCTACCGCCGCTTCGAAGGCGGTGCGCAGGGCGAGCACAAGATGGCGCGCGGCCTGATGCCGGTGCAGACCTGGTCGGCGCACTGGCTCGCGCACCCGCAGTTCGCCCGTGCGATCGACGACTTCCTCGAGCGCGAAGGCGCCGGGGTTGAGACCTACCTCGACGAGCTCAACGAACGGCGCCCGTTCAAGGCCGAGCCTACGGCTTGACGTCGACCTTGCGGCCGACTCGCGCGGCCTCGTATGCCTCGATGCTCTGGGTGATCTCGGCGCGCGCAGCGTCCGGCCCTTCCCAGCCGCCGATCTTGACCCACTTGTTGGGCTCGAGGTCCTTGTAGTGCTCGAAGAAGTGCTGGATCGCCTTCAGCCGCATCGGGTTGATGTCCTCGGGCTTTTGCCAGTGGGTGTAGATCGGCAGGATCTTGTCGATCGGCACCGCGAGCAGCTTACTGTCGCCGCCGGCCTCGTCCTCCATCTTCAGCACGCCGATGGGACGACAGGTCACGACCACGCCGGGGGTGAGTGCGAACGGAGTGATGACGAGCACGTCGACCGGATCGCCGTCGTCCGAGAGCGTCTGCGGCACGTAGCCGTAGTTGCACGGATAGTGCATCGCCGTCGTCATGAATCGGTCGACGAACAGGGCGCCGCTCGCCTTGTCGACCTCGTACTTGATCGGATCGGCGTTCATCGGGATCTCGATGATCACGTTGAACTCGGCGGGGGCGTTGGCGCCGGGAGTGACGTCTTGCAGGCTCATGGAGGAACGCTCGAAGGGGAACATGGCGATGTTAAGGCCGGCCGTTCGCAGGGCCTCGGCGAGCTCTTCGGCATCCCTTAACATCCGACGGTTTGCCCGAAAGCGTGGATTCGTCACGCCACCGAGAATTCAATCCATGAATCGCAGCATTCGAACGAGGAAGGAACTGTCTTGATCACGACAACGATGGCGCTCTACATCGCCCTGGCCTGCGGCTTGGCCGCGGTCATCTACGGCTTCGTGCAGCGAAGCTGGATCCTCAGCCAGGACGCCGGCAACGCCCGCATGCAGGAAATCGCCGCGGCCATCCAGCAGGGCGCAGCCGCCTATCTCGCGCGACAGTACAAGACCATCGCGACAGTCGGCGTCGTGCTCGCCATCCTGATCTTCATCTTCCTCGATCAGATCACGGCCTACGGCTTCATCCTCGGCGCGCTGCTCTCCGGCGCGTGCGGCTTCATCGGCATGAACATCTCGGTGCGCGCCAACGTGCGCACCGCGCAGGCCGCGACCAAGGGCATCGGCCCGGCGCTCGACGTGGCCTTCAAGGGCGGCGCCATCACCGGCATGCTGGTCGTCGGCCTCGGCCTGATCGGCGTCGGTGCGTTCTTCTGGTTCCTGAGCGGCGGGACGAACGTCGACCCGGCGACCCTGAAGCCGCTGCTCGGCTTCGCTTTCGGCTCGTCGCTGATCTCGATCTTCGCCCGCCTCGGCGGCGGCATCTTCACCAAGGGCGCCGACGTCGGCGCCGACCTAGTCGGCAAGGTCGAGGCCGGCATTCCGGAAGACGACCCGCGCAACCCGGCGGTGATCGCCGACAACGTCGGCGACAACGTCGGCGACTGCGCGGGCATGGCCGCCGACCTGTTCGAGACCTACGCCGTCACGCTGATCGCGACGATGGCGCTCGGCGCACTGATGGTGTCGGGCGCGACGATCAACGCCGTCGTCTATCCGCTGCTGCTCGGCGGAGTCTCGATCATCGCGTCGATCATCGGCTGCGCCTTCGTCAAGGCCTCGCCCGGCATGAAGAACGTGATGCCGGCGCTCTACAAGGGCCTGGCCGTCGCGGGAGTGCTCTCGCTGATCGCCTTCTACTTCGTCACGACGGCGATGTTCCCGAAGGGCCTCGAGCTCGCCGCGGGCGGCACGGTCTCGGCGATGGCGCTCTTCGGCGCCTGCGCCGTCGGCCTCGTCCTCACCGCGGCGATGGTCTGGATCACCGAGTACTACACCGGCACCCAGTACAAGCCGGTGCAGCACATCGCGCAGGCGTCGACGACCGGCCATGGCACGAACATCATCGCCGGCCTCGGCGTGTCGATGCGCTCGACCGCCTGGCCCGTGCTCTTCGTCTGCGCCGCGATCCTGGTCGCCTACAACCTCGCCGGCCTGTTCGGCATCGCCGTCGCCGCGACAGCGATGCTGAGCATGGCCGGCATCGTCGTTGCCCTCGACGCCTACGGCCCGATCACCGACAACGCCGGCGGCATCGCCGAGATGGCCGAGCTGCCGGCGAGCGTGCGCGACGTCACCGATCCGCTCGACGCCGTCGGCAACACGACCAAGGCCGTGACCAAGGGCTACGCGATCGGCTCGGCCGGCCTCGCCGCGCTCGTGCTGTTCGCCGACTACACGCACTCGCTCGCGGGCCGTGGCATGTCGGTCAGCTTCGACCTGAGCGATCCGAAGGTGATCGTCGGCCTGTTCATCGGCGGCCTGATCCCCTACCTCTTCGGCGCGATGGCGATGGAAGCGGTCGGACGCGCCGCCGGCGCCGTCGTCGTCGAGGTGCGGCGCCAGTTCCGCGACATCAAGGGCATCATGGACGGCACCGGCAAGCCCGAGTACGGCAAGGCGGTCGACATGCTCACGACGGCGGCGATCAAGGAAATGATCGTCCCCTCGCTGCTGCCGGTCGTGGCGCCGATCGTGGTCGGTCTCCTGCTCGGCCCGGCGGCGCTCGGTGGCCTGCTGATGGGCACCATCGTCACCGGTCTCTTCGTGGCGATCTCGATGTGCACCGGCGGCGGCGCCTGGGACAACGCCAAGAAGTACATCGAGGACGGCCACCACGGCGGCAAGGGCAGCGAAGCGCACAAGGCTGCCGTCACCGGCGACACGGTGGGCGATCCGTACAAGGACACGGCAGGTCCCGCGGTGAATCCGCTCATCAAGATCATCAACATCGTCGCGCTGCTGATCGTGCCGCTGCTGCCGACGACCGGCTCGACGGTCGCGTCGACGACGCACGCCGCAGCGACCGCGCCGGCGATGGCCCCGGCCGCGATGGCCGGCGCTGACGCGGCGTCGTTCCGGGTCGAGAACGGCGTCGTCAAGTTCTACTTCGCGAGCGGCAAGTCCGACCTCGCGACCGGCGCCGACGCGGCGCTCGCCGACATCGCCAAGGGCGTGGCGGGCGGCAAGCGCGCGGTTGTCAGCGGCTTCACCGACGCGACCGGCGATCCGGCGAAGAACGAGGAGCTCGCGAAGGCGCGCGCGATGGTGGTGCAAGGCGCGCTGACGGCGGCCGGCGTCGCCGCCGACAAGATCGACCTGAAGAAGCCCGAGGCCATCACCGCCGGCGGGAACAACGCCGAGGCGCGCCGCGTCGAGGTGTCGCTGGTCTGATCGATCGGAGTTTCGAGGTCGAAGGTGCCGGCAGCGTGTCGGCGCTGTTCAACACGCCGGCAGGTGCCCGCGCCTGCTACGTGTTCGCGCACGGCGCCGGCGCCGGCATGCGGCATTCGTTCATGCAGGCGGTCGCCGACGGCCTTGCCGCTCGCGGCATCGCGACCTTGCGGTACCAGTTCCCGTCGATGGAGCGCGGCTCGCGCCGGCCCGACTCGCCGCGCGTGGCCCATGCGACGGTGCGCGCAGCGGTCGCAGCAGCGGCGACCGGGCTTCCGCTCCTGGCCGGCGGCAAGTCCTTCGGTGGCAGGATGACATCGCAGGCCCAGGCCGAAGCGCCCCTGCCCGGCGTGCGCGGCCTCGTCTTCTTCGGCTTTCCGCTGCACCCACCCGGGAAGCCATCGACCGAGCGCGGCCTGCACCTCGACGCCGTCGCCTGCCCGATGCTCTTTCTCCAGGGCACGCGCGACGAGCTGGCAGAGGCGGATCTGGTCCGCACCGTCACCGGCCGCCTCGGCCCAGGCACGACGCTCGCGCTCTTCGACGACGCCGATCACGCATTCCATGTCCGCAAGAGCAGCGGCCGCAGCGACGCCGACGTGCTCGACCTCATGCTCGACACGACCGCCCGCTGGATCGACGCCGTCCTGGCCCGCCCGGACGGCGGCTGAGGCCTCGGCGGCGCAGCGCCTGAAGCAGGCGTGCGTTGCTTCCGTGTCGCTGTTTGCAACAGTTGGCACGACGTGCCGGCGGCGCATGTCCCGCGTGCGAACATTGCGCAAATGTTCGCAGCGAGCTCGCTCAAGGTCAGGCTCGCGCTCGCCAGCGCGGCGCTGATCCTGGCCAGTGTCGGCCTGACGGTCTATTTCGTCCTGCACGAGGCCAGCCGCGGCACCGAGCAGATCGTGCTCGAGTCGCAGGCCGACGATGCGCAGCGCCTGGCCAATGCCATCTCGCAACGACTGGTCGGCCTGCAGCGCGCGTTGCGCGTCGTCGCGACGCTCGTGCCCCCCGAGGCGATCGGGCAGCCGCAGCAGCTCGCCGAGTTCCTGCGCGGTCAGCCCGTCCTCTCGACGCTCTTCTCGAGCGTCTTCGTCGCCTCGGTCGACGGCCGGATCGTCGCCCTCAGCGACGCGCAGGGCATCCGCAATCCCGACACGGACATCCGCGACCGCCCGTACTTCAAGACCACGCTGGGCTCCGCGCGGCCCGTCATCTCGCAGGTGACGCCGTCGCGGGTGTCGGGCGAGCCGATCGTCGTCTTCACGATGCCCGTCATCGGCCGCGAGGGTCGCGTGCTGGCTGTCATGGGCGCGGCGCTGCGCCTGTCTGGCCGCTCGCTGCTCGACGGGCTGGCACAGGTCAACCTGGATCGTGGCTCGCCGATCTCGACGGTGGTCGCGGACGCGACCGGCACCATCATCTTCCACCCGGACAAGGGCTGGGCGCTGCGCAACGTCGCCGCGGAGCCGACGATCGCCGACGCGTTCGCAGCCTGGAAGCTGCGCGGCAGCCCGATCGAGACCGAAGGCTTCGCGATGCGCGTCGGCGAGCACGAGGTCGGCATCGCCGGAATCCCCGACGCCGACTGGCTCGTCTTTCGCACGGCGCGCGCCGACGCGCTGCTCAACGGCATCGTCGCGGCCCAGGGGCGCGCGATCTGGCTCGCCTTCGGCGTGGCCGGCGCAGGCGGCGCGCTGACGCTGCTGATCACGCTCTATCTGCTGCGTCCGCTGACGCTGCTGCGTGCGCGATCGATGCGCCTGCTGAGCGACGACCAGAGCGTCGAAGGCGGCTGGCCCGCGGCGCGAGGCGAGATCGGCGAGCTGTCGAAGGTGATCCAGCAAGTCATGCACGAGCGCCAGGCGAGCGAGCTCGCGAACCAGGTGCTCCTCGCGAAGATGCGCGCGGTGATGGCCAAGGCGCCGGTCGGGATCGCCTTCACGCGCAACCGCAAGTTCGAGCTGGTGAGCGCGGAGTTCAGCCGGATGCTCGGCTACCCCGAAGGCGACATCGAGGGCGAGCCGGCGCGGATCATCTACGCCTCGGACGCGTTCTACCAGGGCCTCGGCATGCGCGTCGCGGCGGCCTTCGGCACGCGTCGTGTGTTCGCCGAGGAGATCGAATTCGTGCGCCGCGACGGCAGCCGCTTCTGGGGCCAGCTGCTCGGCGCCCCGGTCAGCGACGACGATCTGCCGTCGGGCACGATCTGGACGCTGGAGGATGTCAGCGATGTGCGCAAGAAGCGCGACGCCCTCGCCTGGGCCGCCACCCACGACACGCTCACCCGCGTCGCCAATCGGAACAGCTTCGAGCTGGCGGTCGCGGAGCAGCTGTCCGAGCGTCGTCGTCACGAAAGCACGTGCGCCCTCTTCATCGACCTCGACGGCTTCAAGCCTGTCAACGACAGCGCCGGCCACGCCGCCGGCGATCAGCTCCTGAAGGACATCGCCTCGATCGTCAAGTCACGCCTCCGCGCCGACGACATCGTTGCCCGACTAGGCGGCGACGAGTTCGGTGTCCTGCTGCGGCGCTGCACGCTGGAATCGGCGCTGGAAGTCGCCGAGGGCATTCGCGCCCGCGTCGAGGCGCACGCCATGCCGTGGAACGGCGCGAGCTTCCAGGTGCAGACGAGCATCGGCGTCGTCCATATCGACGCCGCCTACAAGGACGTCGCGTCGGTGATCGCCGCCGCCGACGCCGCCTGCTACGCCGCCAAGCGTTCCGGCCGCAACGCGGTGCGCAGCGGCAGCTTCCTGCGCCTCGTCTGAGCCTCGGATTGCTCGAGCGGCCGCAGCTGGTGCGGTGATCCATGACCGAGGAGACCTTCATGAACCGCAGCGCGACTTCCACATTCCTGCTGTCGGCGCTCGCCTGCAGCGCGGCCCTGTCGATGACCGGCGACAGCGTCGCCGTGCCGTTTCGCGGCACCTGGGTGCCTGCCAAGGCGACCTGCGATTCGCCCTTGAAGCTGGTGATCGACGCGAACCTCGTGAGCTTCGTGAACGGCGGTCAGCGCGCGGACTTCAGGAAGCTAGAGCAGTGCTTCAGCTGCATGGGCCGCGACGTCGAAGACGTCACACTGCTCTCGACCGACGCGATGGGCGATTCGCCCTTCACGATCACGCTGGACGGCAGGAAGAAGGGCAAACCGGGAGTGAACGTCGAGCTCGGCAACGACAAGGAGCTCGCGGCGCGATTTCCACTCGGCACCGCCGCTCTGAAGAAGTGTCCGTGACCCGCGACGAACAGGATCGGGGCAGGTGCGAGGGCCCCGATCGGGCGTCACGGCAGCCCGGGATCTCTTGAAGGGTCAGACGGTCGTGCCGAACAAGGCGCCGACGCCGGCGGTGATGCCGATCGCCAGCGCACCCCAGAACGAGACGCGCCATGCGCCCTTCAGGAGGCTGGCACCGCCCGCCCTCGCCGCGGTCGCGCCGAGCAGTGCCAGGAACACCAGGGACATCGCCGTGAGCCACGGCAGAAGCGATGCTCCGGGGGCCAGGAAGGCGACGGCCAATGGCAGCGCGGCGCCCGCCGCGAAGCTCGCTGCCGAGGCAAGCGCCGCCTGAATCGGCCTGGACTGCAGGCTCGCCGACATCCCCAGTTCGTCGCGAGCATGCGAGCCGAGTGCGTCGTGGCGCATCAGCTGCTCGGCGACCTGCTGCGCCAGTGCAGGCTCGATGCCGCGCCCGACGTAGATGGCCTTGAGTTCATGCTCCTCGCCCTGCGGATCCTGCGCCAGTTCAATCCGCTCGCGCGAAAGATCGGCTGCCTCGGTGTCGGACTGGGAATGCACGGAAACGTACTCGCCCGCCGCCATCGACATCGCGCCGGCCACGAGTCCGGCCAGGCCCGTGGTCAGGACGACGCTGTGACTCGCGTGCGCCGCAGCCACGCCGGCGATCAGACTGGCGGTGGACACGATGCCGTCGTTGGCCCCGAGCACGGCTGCCCGCAACCAGCCGATGCGCTCCGTGCGATGTCCTTCGATGTGGCGGCGTGAGGGTCTCATTCGGAGTCCGGGATTCTCGAGGACATTCTGGTCCGCGGGTCCGTGAACGTTCAGCCGCCGGCCGCCTTCGGCTCATCCACCGGCCGGCCGGTCTTCAGAGTCGGCACCTTCGCCAGCGCGGCGAGGAAGGCGCGATCGTTCATACCGGCCAGCGCCGCGACACCGGCGCGCAGCAACTCGCTCTTCTTGGTCGGCCGCCGCAGATGCGTGGCACGCTCCTTCAGGCCCGTCAGGACCAGGTACTCACCCTTGGGGATCGTGAAGCTGTCGCGAACCAGCTTGGTCTTGCCTTCGACGGCGCGAACGACTTCGCTCGCCGGCTTGGCCAAGGCAGGACGCCGGCGGGTCGACTCCCTCTTGGTCTGGCTCTTGGGGATCGCCGCAGTCTTGCCGGTGGCGGCAGTCTTCTTCCCTGTCATGAATCCCTCCTTGTATATACGGTATATATAGTTTATTCTCTTTTCCGTCGACCGCTTCCCGGTCAACGGAGGAACGCGATGAAGTCGCCCGTCTGCTTCGCCTTGATGGAGCCCGCCTTCCTCCGCGGCATCGCCGCCCGCGACATGCCGTCGCACGACGAGCCGCGCGAACGAACCGAACGTTGGCAGGATCGTGCCGGCGCCGCCTACAGACGGATCGCGGCGGCGGTCAGGGCGCGCCTGCAGATCGAGCGCAAGGCGAAGCGCGGGACTAGCGCAAACGCTCGAAACTGATGCTCGCGATCAGCGCACCGTTCGACGTGCGCTGCACGTGTTCGCTTGCGATCCTGACCAGGCCTTGCTCGGCCATCGCCTTGAGGTCCTTCGCCGCACTGTCATAGACATACGGATTCTCGAGACCGGTCCCTGCAGCGTCGAGCTCGGTGAGCGCGCCGGGTTGTGAATCGAGATAGATGGATTGAACGACGTTCGGCATGACGTGCACTCCGGGCTGGATTCCGTGGGTGAATCCTGCATGCTACTGGCCGGCGGGCGAGTCCAAGGACCCAATTCTTTTGCCGATGGCTTGTCCACAGGTGCGGTGGACAAGCCTGTGCATAAGCGGCGATCGTGCACGAGTATCCACAGCCAGTCGTCCCGAAAGTCGGGTTGCCCGTTCAACGAGCAGAGCGCACTTCAGCGACGCGGTGAACGTTGACGACGCGCCTGGACAGTGGTATCGATGGCGTACAAAGTTGCCAGCGACGCCCTGAGGCCAAAGCCGTCCTTCAGCCGGCTGCTTCAGGAATCGGCGCTTGCCGCAATGGGCTACGAGGCCCGAGCGCGGGCCTGAAGCCGGCAGGTGCGGCGCTATCTCTCGGAGCGTCTGAACCGCGCCGCTCGCTCGACGAGATGAGGCATTTGATGGGCGGCGTGGATGGTGAGCGGATGGGAGGTGTGACCTTCCCGGGGCAGGATGTACGCCGCCATCTCGGTGGCGAGAACAGTCTGTGCGTCCGTACCTTCCGCCCGCAACGCAAGGATCAGGTTCTCCAGCGCGACAACGCGGATTCGCAGTTGAACCAGCTCGGTATTCGACAGCGGCGGAGTTTTAGGACTGCGAGACCGGCGGGATCCGCTTGTGCCAATGCCCAGCGGTCGTGCTGCGTCAGCCCTTATCCGCGCCCGTGAGCCGGTCCGCTTCGCCGAAGACAACCATGTCGTCGATGTCGATCTCCGTCTCCAGGCGTTCGGCCACCGATTCGCCGAGGCTGTCGGCCTCACGCAGGCGCGCGACTTCCTGGCGCTGGACCTCCAGCGCGGCCAGCAGCAGTGCCTTGTCGCCACGCCCGGCATGCGAGCCGGAACGTGCGATGCCGATGCGGCCGTCGGCGATGCTGCCGGCCAGGTGCCCGCTCCGATCGGAGGGACCGCCCCCCTGGCCCGCCTGTCGAACGGCGCGCTCCCCGGCAGCCCCGGCACGTGCGCGCGCATCGCCTTCTTCACGCTGGTCGCGCTCGGGGTCGCCCACGCCGAGGCCGTGGATGAGCGGGAGCAGCGTCGCGCCCTGGAGCAGCAAGGTGACGAAGATGACCACGGCGGTCATGAAGACGATCGTGGTCCGCAGCTGGCCTTGTTCCAGACTCATCGGCAGAGCCAGCGCCAGTGCCAGGGAGACCACGCCGCGCATGCCGGCCCAGCCGAGCACCGCCTGTTCGCGCCATGACGACGAAGGATGGGCAGGATTGACGGACATGGCTATCCGCGGCACCGTCCACATCCAGCCGAGTCGCAGCACGATGATGGCGACCGCCAGGGCCAGGCCCGACCAGAACACCGGCCAGCCGGGCCAGCCGACCGCAAGCTCCCCCAGCAGGAGGCCGAGCAGGAAGAACAGCAGCGCCGTCGTCGCGTAGCGAAAGGCCCCCCAAGCCGTGCGCGCGGCCAGGCGAGCGGCGGCCGATGGAACGCGCGGCGCGTAGTAGCGCAGCAGGAACCCCAGCGCGACCACGGCGAGCACGCCGGAGCCGCCGGCGCGGTCAGCCAGGTGGTAAGCGAGATAAGGCGTGACGAACGACACCCCGACGGCCAGCGGGACGTGGTTCACCTTCATGCGCAGCTGCATTGCGCCCCATCCGATGACGAGCCCGATCGTGGTGCCGACGACGGATTCGCGGACGAAATCGAACACTGCTCCGCCCCAGCTGAACTCGCCGGTGACCGCCGCATGGACCGCCACGCTGTAGGCGGCGATGGCGATGGCGTCGTTGATGAGGCCCTCGCCCTCCAGGATCACGACCAGCCGGTGCGCCAGACCGGTCCGGCCGGCCACCGACGTGGCGGCGACCGGGTCGGGTGGCGCGATGACGGCGCCGAGCACGAAGGCCGCGGCCCAGGGCAGGCCCGCCAGGTAGTGGCCGATGCCGGCGCCGACCAGCATGGTGGCCAGCACCAGGCCGATCGCCAGGGCCGCGATCGGCCACAGGCTGCGCCGCACCGAGGCCAGCGGCAAGGCATAGGCCGCCGTGACCAGCAGCGGCGGCAGGAAGACGAGCAACACCAGATCCGGCGGCACGCTCACCCTCGGCAGCGCCGGCACGAAGTGCCAGGCCAGGCCGGCGGCGATGCCCCCGAGCGCGTAGACGACCGGTGGCGGCGTCTTCGCCCGCAGGGCGACGAGCGCCGTGGCCAGCAGCAGCGCAAGCAGCACAAATGAGGTGTCGACGATGTTCAAGTCAGTCCTCTCGTCATGCGGGCGACAGCGCGCTCTCGAGGGCAGCAGCGATGGCTCAAAGTTCTCGGCGACGTGTAGGGCATCGTCGCATCCGACCCTTGTCTGCGTCGTCCGGTCGACCAAGGGCACGCTGCCTGCCTCATGCCACTGTCTACGGCGAAGGGCCCGAGGGCAAAGACCACGTCAATTCAATAGGAGATTGACATGCTTCGCACATCAAACATCGTCACCACGCTTGCGGCAGCGGCAGCGCTCGCCTGCGGCAGCGTCGCCGTGGCCCAGGGTGGCGCCTCGGGAAGTCCGAGCAACAACACCGTCAATAGCGGTCCGAAGGCGGGCTCGCAGACCACCGGCACTTCGCAAATGGGGACCAACGCCGACACGATGAACAACGGCAGCACGCCGGCGGTGCCGCCGCCCCAGGGGCCCAACAACCCGAGCCCGGCCGGACCGCGCGGCGTTGGAACCACCGGGCCGATCGACCGCACGACCCCGGGCGGTGCCATGTCGAACAACATGAACTCGACGACCGACACGAGCACGACAGGCACAAACGGAGCAACGGACACGACAGGCACGACGTGCGCATCCCGGTCCATGCGTCAGCGCGCACCCCGCGCCGATCGGAACTGACCGGCGGTCGCATCGCGACGCCGCTTCTCGCTGCCGCCAGGCGCGAGAAGCGACGCAGCAACTCACGCTAGGTCCTCGGACCGGCGTGTGCCGACAGGAGCGGGAACTGCGCATTCAGCGAGCGGGTCTCTGGCAACACGTAGAGCATGCCGCCGTTCTCGAATGCAGGTCGGCAATCTTCTTGAAGAAGGCTGCCGTCAGGTTGATGCAGCCCCACGGGGGACCGGGGCAGGCATTCCGCGTGCCCAGTCATGATCACGGCGGTGCTCATGACGAATACGCCGATCACGGTCACGACGCTGGAAGACCCAAGCAATGATGAAGTACTCGAAATTCCTGGCCATGATCGCGACGTCCACTGTCGTGATGTTCGGGCTGATGTACCTGAACACGTACCAGCTCGATCACGTCTATTTCAGCGAGACGCGGGCGTACATGGCGCTGGTCATGGGCGCGACGATGGCGGTCATCATGCTGGGCTTCATGCTGGCGATGTACCAGGACAAGCGGGCCAACATCGCCATCGTCGTCGGCAGCGCCGCCGTCTTCGCGCTGTCGCTATGGCTGGTGCGCAGCCAGCAGACGATCGCCGACGTGAGTTGGATGAAGGCCATGATCCCGCACCACTCGATCGCGATCCTGACGAGCGAGCGAGCGCACATCACCGATCCGCGCGTGCGCAAGCTCGCCGACGGGATCATCGAGAGCCAGCGAAGGGAGATCGGCGAAATGAAGGCGCTCGTCGCCGAGCTCGAAAGGAAGTGACACCGCTGAGAGCCGCTGCGCTGGGAGACGGAGCAGTCGAAGGAGAAATGGTTAGCAGTTCATCACTGCTGGTCGGGACGGCAGGCATTCAACGCTTGCCTGGCAACGCGTACGCAATGACTGAATCGCCCGCCTTCGTGTGCGTCGAGCCATGGCCGCCGGCAGCGACCAGCAGGTACTGTCTGCCGTCGGCACCTCGGTACGTCATGGGCGTCGCCTGACCGCCGGCGGGAAGCCGGCTCTCCCACAGTTGACGACCGTCGGTGAGGTCGTCTGCGCGCACGAAATAGTCGAGCGTTCCCGACAGGAACGCAACGCCACCCGCGGTCACGATCGGGCCGCCGAGGTCGGGGACGCCCATCTCGAACGGCAGCGGCAGCGGCGACAGGTCGCGTATCGTGCCGTCGCGATGCTTCCAGACGATCTTCGGGGCCGCCCGCACCGGCTGCCAACGGCGGGGTCGCCTGGCCCGACGAGCCAAGTGTCGTTGTCGCGACGCCGCTCGCGGCGGGATCGGGCGAACCCGGCACGCTCGCGACGGGGTTCCCTGCCGCGCGCGGCGGTTGATACGACGGGCCGCGGCACGTGAGATGCCGCAAGGCGAGCCCGGTCTGGATACGGGGCTTCAAGCGCCAAATCTCCGCGCCCGTGGTCGCGTCGAGGGCGATGACATCCTGGTGCGGCGTGCACAGGAACAGTCGCTCGCCGATCTTCAGCGGCGTCACTTCATCGGTCGTCTCGACCGGGTCGCCCGGCTGGCCGCGCAGATCGCCGGTGTGGAAATGGCATGGCACCTCGAGATCGGTGACATTGCGCACGTCGCTCTGATCGAGCGGTGAATAGCGCTGACCGAAACCAGTTCGGCCGTATGCGTGCCATTCACCGGGAGGCACGCCGCGCGTGCTTTCGCCCTGCGCGACCAGCGCGCCCTGCGAAGGCGGCAGCGATCCATCGAGATCATGCGGGTCGACGAACCAGGAGGCTTCGCGTCAGCCACGGCAACAGCATCACGGCGCCGATCGCGAACGGAATGTCGAGCCGGGCGGCGAGCGGCCACAGTCGAGGCCCGCCTCGAAAAGCGCCCAGACGAGCGTCGCGAGAAGGAGCCCGGCGTAAGCCCAAAGCGCCGACGGAGATCGCCGGAGAAGCAGCAGCCCGGTCAGCAGGAAACCAAGGGCTGCCGTCACGTAATACGGTGAACCGCCCAGCGTGAGAAGCCAGACGCCGCCAACGCCCGACGGCAACGCCAGTACCACGCAGACGATCCGAGAACACCCGCCAGGCCACCGAACTGCAGTTTGTTCATCGATTGCTCCCTTTGGTCTCGGCGAGCCGCCGAGCAACGCCGCCGACGCTCAACCCTTGCACGAGGACCGAGAACACGACGACGCAATACGTCAGGGCCAGGATGGTTTCGCGCTCGGCACTTGCCGGCAAGGACAGCACGAGTGCCACCGAGATGCCGCCGCGCAAACCACCCCACGTCAGCACGCGCCAGGCGCCGACAGGCAGCGAAAAGGCCTGCTGCCACAGCATGACGGGCAGGCCTACCGAGACGAACCTGGCTCCCAGCGTGACGAGCACTGCTGCGATCGCCGCGACGGCGAGGCTCGCGGAGATCGACACCAGCACCACCTCGAGCCCGACGAGAACGAAGAGCACCGCATTGAGAATCGAGTCGAGCAGTTCCCAGAACATGTCGACGTGACGCTCGGTCGTGCTCGACATCGCCGAGGCTCGCCCGTGATTGCCGACGATGATGCCTGCCACCACCATCGCCAGAGGGCCGGATACATGCAGCCGGCTCGCCAGGGCATAGCCGCCGAGCACCGCCGCGAGCGTGAGCAGCACTTCCTCCTGATAGCTGTCGATGCTTTTCAGCAGGCGGAAAGTGACGTAGCCGAGGATGAGCCCGAAGACGACGCCTCCGCCCGCCTCGCGCGCCAGCAGCAGCGCGGCTTCGCCGAACGACGGCACGGCGTCGGAAACCGCGATGCCGAGCAGCAGGGTGAAGAGCACGACACCCAAGCCGTCGTTGAAGAGAGACTCGCCGACGATGACGGTCTCGATGTTCTTCGGCGCACCCACCGATTTTAGGATCCCGATGACCGAGATCGGATCGGTCGGCGAGATGAGCGCACCGAAGACCAGGCAGTACGCCAGCGGCAGCGACAGGCCGAGCCAGGGCAGGACGGCCCAGATCCCGAGCCCCACCACGGCCGTGGAGACCACCGTGCCCACGATCGCGAGGCCCGCAACCTGCCAGCGGTACGCGCGCAGGTCAGCCAGATCGACATGCAGGGCACCGGCGAAGAGCAGCAGCGACAGCATGCCCTGCATGAGCACCTGCGAGAAGTCGATCGACGACAGCAACGACACCTCGTAGTCGTGCAGCCCGCTGATGCCCAGCCGATCGAGGCCGACGAGCGCGAACGACAGCAGCATGGCGATGGCCATCACGCCGATCGTCGTCGGCAGGCGCAGGAACCGGTGACTGCAATACGCGAGCAGCGCGGTCAGGACGAGGCAGATGACGGCAACGTCGAACATCACGGTGATGTGGCCGATTGAATATATAAGCGTCCGTCAGTCGACCTCGCCGTGGCCGGCAGTGCCTGCGCTTTCAAGCCGGACTCCCCAACGCCAGTTGCGGATCTCCGGCATGTCCTGCCCGTGCAGGCGGATGTAGCGCCGGTGGTCGACCAGCTTGTCCTTGAGCCGCCGCTTCAACGCCAGCCCCTTGTCACCGGTCTGCGGCAGTCGGTCGACGACGTCCATCACGAGATGGAAGCGGTCGAGGTCGTTCAGCACGGTCATGTCGAACGGCGTCGTGATCGTGCCTTCTTCCTTGTAGCCGCGCACGTGGATGTTGTCGTGGTTGGTGCGGCGGTAGGTCAGCCGGTGGATCAGCCACGGGTAGGCGTGGAAGGCGAAGATGACCGGCTTGTCCTTGGTGAACAGCGCGTCGAAGTCGGCATCGATCAGGCCGTGCGGGTGCTCGGTGGATGGCTGCAATCGCATCAGGTCGACGACGTTGACGACGCGGATCTTCAACTCGGGAAGATGTTCGCGCAGGATCGACACGGCAGCCAGCGTCTCGAGCGTCGGCACGTC
>JBBRZP010000056.1:0-20639 GCA_038236565.1 Burkholderiales bacterium
CAGCGACACCGAGCCGGCCGTCAAGGGCGATACGTCGGGCAAGGTGCTGAAGAAGGCGAAGATCGCGACTGGCTTCGAGATCGACGTGCCGCTGTTTGTGCAAACCGGCGACAAGGTCGAAATCGACACCCGCACGCACGAGTACCGCAAGCGGGTGTAACGCCTATCGGCCGGACGGAAGGCGGGCCCGCTCTGCGGGCCCTTCTGTTTCGCGCTCATGATTCGGGATGCCGTTCGATTTCGCCTCCGTCAGCGCACCGTTCCGGATGCAGCCGGGTCTGCGCCGCGTCGCGTCGAACGCCGCGCAGCTGACGCCGAGCGCTCCCGGAAGCCGTCATCTGCGCGAGAAGACGGCCGTCCTCACGAGCTTCGCCCGGCAGGCTCTGGTGGCGATACCGGACTTCGACACGAGAGCAGTGCTGAGCGCCATCGCCGCCGAGGCCGCGCGACACACGCCGATCGCGTTCGCTGTCGATGCATCCATCGGCCTCGACGCCCACGCTGCGCTCCTGGGCTGGTCGATCCGCGACGGCGAGCCGGTGGGCGACGGTGATCCGTCGATCGGCGCGCTCCTGGCCGATCTGCCGCGCTCGCAACGCGCCACCGCCCTCCTCTGCCTCGCGTTCGAGGAAGACTTCGCCGTGCTCGACGGCGACACGGCGACGGTGCCCTGGCTCGCGGTCTGCCTGCCGTCGCGCTGGGCGCCCGCCGAGAAGGTCGGCCGCCATTTCGCCGAGATCCACGCGCCGGTCGCCGACAGCACGATGCTCTCGGCCGCGAGTGAGTCGCTGGCGCGCCTGGTCACCGGTGACGAGCGCTGGGAGCGCTTCGTCTGGACGATCTCGGCCGATCCGCACCTGAACCAGCATCCGGCGCAAGGCGCGAGCGCGTGGCCTGCCGCCGACGAGGCCGACGCCGACACGCTCGCGGCCCACGCGAGCTTTCGCAGCGAGCACCAGACCTTCATTCCGATCGCGGGCTCGAGCCTGGCCGTCTTCACGATCCACGTCGAGAGCCGTCCGCTCGTCGACTCTGTCGCCGCGGGCGATGCGGGCGATGCGGGCGATGCGGCACGGCGGCTGCACGATGCCCTGGCCAGCATGACGCCGGCGGTGCTCGCCTACCGCGGCCTGGTCGATGCACGCGATCGCCTGCTCGCCTGGCTGGCAGCCCGACCGGAAGCACCCGCAGCGCGATGAACACCGCGCCGATCCGGCCCGCCGTCATCGACCGCGACGCCGACGGCACGCCCCGCTCACGCGTCCACGACGACATCTACCACCCGCGGGGCGGCGCCCTGGCCCAGGCCCGCCACGTCTTCCTCGACGGCGACGCGCTGGCGGCGCGATGGCGTGGCCGCGAGCGCTTCGCCGTCCTCGAGACCGGATTCGGACTGGGCAACAACTTCCTCGCCACCTGGGCGGCGTGGCGCGACGATCCGCAACGCTGCGACCGGCTCCACTTCCTGTCGATCGAGTCGTCGCCGCCGACCCGCGCCGACATCGCTGCGGCCGAGCGCGAGGCGCCGTTGCAGCCGCTTGCAGCCGCGCTCGCCGACCGCTGGCCACCCTGCACCTGGAACCTGCACCGG
The DNA here is from genome assembly GCA_038236565.1 of Burkholderiales bacterium. GTDB lineage: Bacteria > Pseudomonadota > Gammaproteobacteria > Burkholderiales > Burkholderiaceae_C > Schlegelella_A. The sequence goes on from JBBRZP010000056.1 coordinate 1,592, forward strand.
CTCGCCTTCGACGACGGCGCCGTCGAACTGCTCCTCGCGTTCGGCGATGTCGCTGCGTGGCTGCCGCAACTCGTCGCGAGCGTCGACGCGTTCTTCCTCGACGGCTTCGCACCGGCGAGAAATCCGGCGATGTGGGACGCGCGCCTCTTCAAGGCGATGGCGCGGCTCGCCGCGCCCGGTGCGAGCGTGGCGACCTGGACCGCAGCGCGCGCCGTGCGCGAGGGCCTGCGTGCCGCCGGCTTCGAGGTCGCGCTCGCGCCGGGAGCGCACGGCAAGCGCGACATCACGCGCGCGACGTTCGCGCCGCGCTTCACGCCGCGGTCGGCGCCGCGGCGAGTTGCATCGCCGGTGGTCCGGACGCAACGCGTGTCCGGCGACGGCGACGCCATCGTCATTGTCGGCGCCGGACTGGCCGGCTGCGCGCTCGCGGCCGCGCTCGCCATGAGCGGGCGCCAGGTCGTGCTCGTCGAGCGCGGCGCGGAGGTCGCGAGTGACGCATCGGGCAACGCCGCGGGCCTGTTCCATGGCGTCGTCCACGCGGCCGACGGACGGCACGCGCGGTTCCATCGAGCTGCGGCGTTCACCGCCCACGACGCTGTTGCGGGTGCGCGCGCGCGCCACGGCGTGCCCGGCAGAACCGACGGCCTGCTCCGCCTCGAGCCCGGCACCGATGCCGACGCGCGCTCGCTGCAATCGGTCGTCGACTCGCTCGGCCTGCCGGCCGACTACGTGGGCGCGTTGACGGCCGATGCAGCGAGCGCGCTGGCCGGCGTGACGCTGACCGCGCCCGCATGGCACTACGCGCACGGCGGCTGGGTCGATCCGCGTGCGCTCGCCCGTTCGTGGCTCGCCGACGCGGGTTCGAACGTCGAGCTGCGATCGGGTTGCCATGTCGAGGCGTTGCGACGGGTCGGCGACCGCTGGATCCTCCTGGACGCCGATGACAGGACGCTCGTCGCCGCGACGAGCGTCGTGCTCTGCAACGGCAGCGGCGCGTTCGACGGATCGGGCGATACGCCGTGGCCGGTGCGACGGCAGCGCGGCCAAGTGAGCTCGATCGCCCTGGCCGATGTCGACCCTGCGGCCGTGCCGCGTCTGCCGATCACCGGCTCGGGCTATGTCCTGCCCGGCATCGACGGACGCGTGTGGTTCGGCGCGACGTCGCAATGGGGCGACGACGACGGCGCCGTGCGGACCGCCGACCATCGCGAGAACCTCGATCGGTTGGGTCGTCTGATCGTCGCGGCGAAGGCGCCGCCGCTCGATCGGGTGACAGGGAGAACATCCTGGCGCTGGGTCAGCGCAGATCGCCTGCCGATCATCGGCGCCGTGCCCGCGGCCTCGGCCGAGTCTCTCGGCCTGGCGCAGTCGCCGTCGATGCGCCTCGACCAGCCGCGCTTCGTGGCACGCGCGCCAGGTCTTTTCGTTTGCGCGGCCCTCGGATCGCGGGGCATCGCGTCGGCGGCGCTCGGCGCCCGGATCCTGGCCGCCGCGATCACCGGCGCGCCATCGGTGGTGGACGCCGACTTGATCGACGCGGTCGATCCGGCGCGCTTCCTCAGTCGACAGTTCCGGCGCGGCGAAGCGGCGCGGAACCGCGAAGCCTCGTCGGCGGCTCAGCCGCCAGAGGCGGGTTCGCCGGGCGCGGCCTGAGGCGCACCGCCGTCGCTCGGCGCCGTGGCGTCGCCGTCGCTTCCCGGAGTCACCTTGCGGTCCGCCTTCTCCTTTTCCTTCTGTTCCTTCTTCTTCTTCTTCGCCAGCTCGCGCTGGCGCTTCTCGAACGAGTAATTGGGTTTGGCCACGGACCATCCTTCCTGCGGGCTGCACGAAACGTGCACGGGGGCAGAGGTTACGCGTTTTTCGCCGCGCGATTTCCCGGCCGGCGGCTTTGCGCCCGGGTTCGTATCAGAACGTGAGCGTCCTCACGCCCTGCGCCGTTCCGAGCAGGCAGACGGTCGCCCGATGGCGCGCGAACAGTCCGACGCACACCACGCCGGCCCACTGGTTGATCTCGCGCTCGAGCTCGGCCGGATCGTCGATGACGAGGTCGTGGACGTCGAGGATCGCGCCGCCGTTGTCGGTGACGACGCCGCGGCGAGGCTCGGCGCGCCCGCCCATCGCCGCGAACCGTCGCGCGACCTGCGCCGACGCCATCGGAATCACTTCGACCGGCAGGGCGAAGCGTCCGAGCCGCTGGACGAGCTTCGACTCGTCGGCGATGCAGACGAAGCGCTCGGCCAGGTCGGCAACGATCTTCTCGCGCGTCAGGGCCGCGCCGCCGCCCTTGATCATGCAGCCCATGCCGTCGATCTCGTCGGCGCCGTCGAAGCAGATCGGCAGCGACGTCACGTCGTTGGCCTCGAGGACGCGGATGCCGCGCGCGACGAGTCTCGCGGTGCTCGCGGCGCTGCTCGAGACCGCGCCCGCGACGGCCACGGGCAACGTGCCGAGGGCGTCGATGAAAAGGTTCACCGTCGAGCCCGAGCCGACGCCGATCGCCGCGCCTTCGGGCACGTACGCCAGCGCCGCGTGGGCCACCTGCCGCTTGAGCTCGTTCTGCGTCATGTCCTTGGACCTCCGGCGGTCGATGACGGCTCGCCGACCATGTCCGCGGCCACGACCCAGGCATCGAACTGCTCGGCGCTGACCCAGCCCGACGCGAGCGCCGCGTCGCGCAAGGTGCTGCCGCTGCGATGCGCTTCCTTCGCGATCTTGGCCGCCTTGTCGTAGCCGATGTGCGGGTTGAGCGCCGTCACGAGCATCAGCGAGCGCTGCACCAGCTCGGCGATGCGCTCGCGGTCGGGCTCGATGCCGCGCGCGCAATGCTCCTCGAAGCTGCGCGCGCCGTCGCCCAGCAGCCGCACGCTCTGCAGGAAGTTGTGGATCAGCACCGGCTTGAAGACGTTGAGCTCGAAGTTGCCCGACGCGCCGGCGACGTTGATCGCGACGTCGTTGCCGAGCACCTGCGCGCAGAGCATCGTCATCGCCTCGCACTGGGTCGGATTCACCTTGCCCGGCATGATCGAGCTGCCGGGCTCGTTCTCCGGAATGCGGATCTCGCCCAGCCCCGAGCGCGGCCCCGAGGCGAGCCAGCGGACGTCGTTGGCGATCTTGTTCAGCGACGCCGCCAGCGTCTTCAGCGCACCATGCGCGTGGACGATCGCGTCGTGCGCGGCGAGCGCCTCGAACTTGTTCGGCGCCGTGACGAAGGGCAGCGACGTGCGTTCGGCGAGCTCGGCGGCGACCTTCGCGCCGAATGCCGGCGGCGCGTTCAGGCCGGTGCCGACCGCCGTGCCGCCGAGCGCGAGCTCGCACAGGTGCGGCAAGGAGGCGCGCACGTGGGCGATGCCGTGATCGAGCTGCGCGACCCAGCCCGAGATCTCCTGGCCGAGCGTCAGCGGCGTCGCATCCTGGAGGTGCGTCCGGCCGATCTTGACGATCGACGCGAACTCGACCGACTTGGTCGCGAGCGTCTCGCGCAAGGTCGCGACGCTCGGCAGCAGCCGGTGGACGACGGCTTCGACCGCGGCAACGCTCATCGCCGTCGGGAAGACGTCGTTCGACGACTGGCTCCGGTTGACGTCGTCGTTGGGATGGACGAGGCGGCCCTCGCCGAGAGGCCCGCCGAGAAGCTGCGAAGCGCGGTTGGCGAGCACCTCGTTCATGTTCATGTTGGTCTGCGTGCCCGAGCCGGTCTGCCAGACGGCGAGCGGGAACTCGCGGTCGTGGCGGCCGGCGAGCACTTCGTCGGCGGCAGCAACGATGGCGTTGGCCTTCTCCGATGCGAGCGTGCCGAGTCCGCGGTTGACGACGGCGCTCGAGCGCTTGACCCAGGCGAGCGCCCGGATCAGCTCCGGCGCCATCTTCTCGGTCGAGATGTCGAAGTGGTGCAGCGAGCGCTCGGTCTGTGCGCCCCAGAGCCGGTCGGCGGCGACGGCGATGTCGCCGAAGGTGTCTTTCTCGATGCGGTGCTCGGTCATGTCGGGATCCCCCGGCCGAGTATGCGCGCCGATGCCAAAATGGGCCGGCCTCATGCCGCTCATTCCCTATCCGCTGACCCGGCCCTTCCTGTTCGGTCTCGACCCGGAACACGCCCACGATCTCACCCTCGCCGCGCTGGAGGCCATCCAGCACACGCCGCTCGTCTGCGTCGTCACGCAGGAGCGCGTGCGCGATCCCGTGACCCTCGCCGGCCTCGCGTTTCCCAACCGCATCGGCCTGGCCGCAGGGCTCGACAAGAACGGCCGCTGCATCGACGCCTTCGGCGCAATGGGCTTCGGCTTCGTCGAGGTCGGCACGGTGACGCCGCTCGCGCAACCTGGCAATCCGAAGCCGCGGCTCTTTCGACTGACCGACGCCGAGGCGCTGATCAACCGGCTCGGGTTCAACAACGACGGGCTGGCAGCCTTCGTCGCCAACGTCCGCCGGGCGCGCTTTCGCGCCCGCGGCGGCATTCTCGGCCTCAACATCGGCAAGAACGCGGCGACGCCGATCGAGCGCGCCGCCGACGACTACCTGATCGCGCTCGCCGGCGTCTATCCGCACGCCGACTACGTCACCGTCAACATCTCGAGCCCGAACACCAGGAACCTGCGCGCGCTTCAGGGCGACGCCGCGCTCGACGCCCTCCTCTCCACCCTGTGCGCCGGGCGCGCCGAGCTCGCCGTCGAGCACGGCCGCCAGGTGCCGATGTTCGTGAAGATCGCGCCCGACCTCGCACCCGACGAGGTCGAGGCGATCGCGGCGACGCTGCGGCGTCATCCGGTCGACGGCGTGATCGCGACCAACACGACGCTGTCGCGCGAGGCCGTCGCCGGCCGGCGCCACAGCGAGGAAGCGGGCGGGCTGTCGGGCGCGCCGCTGACCGCGCGCTCGAACGCCGTCGTCGCGCAGCTCCGGGCGCTGCTCGGCGCGGGCTTTCCGATCATCGGCGTCGGCGGCGTGATGTCCGGCGCCGATGCGGTGGCCAAGCGACGCGCCGGGGCCGACCTCGTGCAGATCTACACCGGCTTCATCTACAAAGGCCCCGCACTGGTGACGGAATCGGCACGCGCGCTTGCCGGTCGGTGAGCCGATGCCGGCACACTCGTCGACGCCACCGGAGACCTGCTTGAGTCGACTCTCGTTCCTGCGACGCGCCCGGCGCGTCGTGCTCCCGTTTGCCGCGATCCTCGCCGGCTGCAGCTCGCTGCCGGTGATCACGCCCGACATGTCACGGCCGGATCCGGCCGGCATCCAGTTCCGGACCGCGAGCGGCCGCATCGTCTCGCCCGAACGGAGCCGCGAGATCATCGCTCGTCTCGCGAGCGGCGGCCGCGACAGCGACGTCATGGCGCGACACCTCGCGCTCGAGCAATCCATCGCCGACAGTCCGCTCTCGCTCGGCAACCGCGTGAGCTTGCTCGAGAACGGCCCGAACACGTACGCCGCCATGTTCGACGCGATCGATTCGGCGCGCGACAGCATCAACATGGAGACGTATATCCTCGAGGCCGACGAGACCGGGCAGCGCTTCGCCGACGCGCTGATCGCCAAGCAGGCACAGGGCGTACAGGTGAACCTGATCCACGACGGCGTCGGCACGCTCGCCACGCCGAAGGCCTTTTTCAAGCGGCTGACCGACGCCGGCATCAACGTCCTCGAGTTCAACCCCGTCAATCCGCTCAAGGCCAAGGCCGGCTGGGACGTGAACCAGCGCGATCACCGCAAGCTCCTCGTCGTCGACGGCCGGCGCGCGGTGCTCGGCGGAGTGAACATCAGCAGCGTCTACTCGAGCGGCGGCAGCTCGGGTTCATCGGGGCCCGGCGGCTCGCGCGGCACGGCCGCAGCGACTCCGTCCGACAGCAAGACACTGCCCTGGCGCGACACCGACCTGCTCATCGAAGGACCGGTCGTCGCGCCCTTGCAGAAGCTCTTCATCGAGACGTGGAAGGACCAGAAGGGCGCGCCCCTCGCCGAGCGCGACTACTTCCCGACGCTGACGCGCCAGGGAAACGAGGTGGTGCGCGCGATCGGCAGCAACCCCGATGAGCCGTTCAGCCAGATCTACGTGACGCTCATCTCGGCGCTCAACAGCGCCGAGAGCGAGATCCTGCTCACCAACGCCTATTTCGTTCCCGATCCGCAGCTGGTGAAGGCGCTGATCGACGCGGTCGCCCGCGGCGTCGACGTCAAGCTCATCGTTCCGGGCACGACCGACTCGTCCCTCGTCTTCCATGCCGGCCGCTCCCACTACGAGCCGCTGCTGCGCGGCGGCGTGAAGATCTACGAGCGGCGCGCGGCGCTGCTGCACGCCAAGACGGTGCTGATCGACGGCGTCTGGTCGACGGTCGGCTCGACCAACCTGGACTGGCGCAGCTTCCTACACAACCAGGAGCTCACAGCCGTCATTCTCGGCTCGGAGTTCGGTGTCAAGATGCGGGCGGCTTTCGAGCGCGATCTCGCCGAATCCGACCTGATCACCCTCGAGGCTTGGGAGCGCCGGCCGGTCGGCGTCAGGGTCAAGGAAATGTTCGCCCGCCTGTGGGAGTACTGGCTATGAGCATCCGTTCGCGGCAGGTCGCTCGCCGCATCTGTGTGGGTCTGGCGCTGCTGGTCGGCGCGTTCGTCGCGGCCTCGGCGCAGGATGCGGCGACGCTCAAGTCCCGCCACGGCGCGCTGCAGGAGAAGCTCGCGGTCAACCAGTTCGGCCGCCCCCTGGTACTCGAGTCGAAGGAGAGTTCGGACGACTTGAAGGGCGACGTCTACGCCGTCGTCGAGCATCCGTTTGCCACGGTGCAGCAGGCGTTGCAGTCGTCCGAGCACTGGTGCGACATCCTCATCCTCCACCTCAACGTCAAGCGCTGCCGCACCGGCAGCGGCCCCGGCAAGACGCTGAGCCTCAACGTCGGCCGCAAGTTCGACCAGCCGATCGAGGACGCCTACGCGCTTGAGTTCGCCTACCGCCTCGTCGCCACGACGCCTGACTACCTGCAGGTGCAGCTCACGGCCGAGGACGGGCCGCTCAGCACGAAGAACTACCGGATCGTCGTCGAGGCGGCTCCCGTCGATGCGAAACGCAGCGTCGTCCACATGTCGTATTCCTACGGCTACGGGTTCACGGCGCGCATGGCGATGAAGACCTATCTGGCCACGATCGGCAGCCAGAAAGTCGGCTTCACGATCCTGGACAAGAAGGACGGCAAGCCCGTGTACCAGGGCGGCGTCCTCGGGCTGCTCGAGCGCAACACGATGCGCTACTACCTGGCGATCGACTCCTACCTGGCCGCCTACGCGCTGCCGGCCGCCGACCAGGTCGAGAAGCGCATCCGCGAGTGGTACACGAGCACCGAGCGCTACGCCGAGCAGCTCCACGAGATGGACCAGTCGGAGTACCTCGAGATGAAGCGGAAGGAAATACGGCGCCAGCAGCAGGGTTAGCGCGCTCGGCCGCCGCTGCCGGGCGCTCGGCGCGGCGCGGCCTCAGAAGACCAGCGCGACCCCGGTCTTCGACTGCAGCTCGTCGCGGCTGACGCCTGCCGCGATCTCCACGACCTTCAGCCCGGTGGGTGTCACGTCCATGACCGCGAGGTCGGTGACGATGCGACCGACGACGCCGACGCCCGTGAGCGGCAGCGTGCAGGCGGGCAGCAGCTTGAGGTCAACGCCGCCGTCCTTCTTCTTCGCGACGTGCTCCATCAGAACGATCACGCGCTCGACGCCGGCCACGAGGTCCATCGCCCCGCCCATGCCCTTGACCATCTTGCCGGGGATCATCCAGTTGGCGAGATCGCCTTTCTCGCTCACCTGCATCGCGCCGAGGATCGAGAGGTTGATCTTGCCGCCGCGGATCATGGCGAATGAGTCGTGCGAGCCGAAGATCGACGAGCCCGGCAGCGTCGTGACGGTCTGCTTGCCGGCGTTGATGAGATCGGCGTCGACCTCGTCCTCGGTCGGGAACGGGCCGATGCCGAGCATCCCGTTCTCGCTCTGCAGCCAGACCTCGATGCCCTTGGGCACGTGGTTGGCGACGAGCGTCGGCAAGCCGATGCCCAGGTTCACGTAGAAGCCGTCGCGCAGCTCCTTCGCCGCGATGGCGGCCATCCGGTCATGCGTCCAGCCCACGTCAGACTCCCGTTCTTTCAGCCGCCTTGGCGATGACCTCGACCGCCTCGCGCGCCGCTTCGCCGGCCTTCGTGCCGGGCGCCGCGTTGACCGTCGCAGCGGCCCGCAAGGTGCGCTTCTCGATCCGCTTCTCCGGGTGCGCGTTCAGCACGATCCGGTGCACGTAGATGCCGGGCAGGTGCACGGCGTCCGGGTCGATCGAGCCGGTCTCGACGATCTCCTCGACCTCGACGATCGTGACCTTGCCGGCCATCGCGCAGGCTGGATTGAAGTTGCGCGCCGTGCGCCGGAAGACGAGGTTGCCGGACTTGTCGGCCTTTTGTGCCTTGACGAGCGCGATCTCGGGCAAGAGGGCGCGTTCCATGATGTAGACGTGGCCGTCGAACTCGCGCGTCTCCTTGCCTTCGGCGACCAGCGTGCCGACGCCGGTGCGGGTGAAGAAGGCGGGGATGCCGGCGCCGCCGGCGCGCAGCTTCTCGGCGAGCGTGCCCTGCGGCGTGAACTCGAGCTCGAGCTCGCCGGCGAGGTACTGACGCTCGAACTCCTTGTTCTCGCCGACGTAGCTCGAGATCATCTTCCTGATCTGCCGCGTCTCGAGCAGCTTGCCGAGTCCGAAGCCGTCGACGCCTGCGTTGTTCGAGATGACGGTGAGGTCCTTGACGCGCGAGTCGCGCAGCGCCTCGATCAGCGCTTCGGGAATGCCGCACAGGCCGAAGCCGCCGACCGCCATCAGCTGGCCGTCACGCACCACCCCGGCCAGTGCCGCTGCCGCGTTGGGAAATACCTTGTCCATTGGCGCTTGCTCCGTCGAATCCGCGAGATTATCAGCGCGACGGCTGCCTAGAATCGATCGAGGAGGAAGAACCGTGCCGATGGATGCCGCCACCCTGCAGGAAACGTTCGACCGGCTCGGCGCCCTGTACGTCAAGCGTCTGGGGCTGGTGATCGAGTCGGTCGGGTCCGATGCGGTGACGCTCTCGCTGCCGATCTCTGACGAGCTCGTCCACGGCGGCGGCGTGCTTTGCGGCCAGGCGATCCTCGCGGCAGCCGACACGGCGATGCTTCTGGCGATGATCGCCGCGATCGGCGAATTCAAGCCGATGACGACGGTTCAGCTGCAGACGAGCTTCGTGCGCCCGGTGCCGCGCGACGCCGCAAGCGTCACCGTCGCGGCTCGCGTGCTGCGGCTGGGAAAGACCTTGTCGTATGGCGAGGTCGAGTTCAAGACTCCCGACGGCAGGCTGGCGGCGCATGCGACGACGACGTACGCATTGCTGTAGCGCCGGATTCTGGACCGACTAAGCCGAAGCCTCGGCAAGCTGCCACCAGGGAAAACGGCGGGCAACTTCGACATAGTCGACCGAGATGTCGGGATGTTCCGTTCTCATGAAGAAGCGGTGGACTGCGCCGTCGGCTTTGGACCACCGCGCCTCCGCATCCTTGACCGGAAGACACAGAATGCTGTGCTTCGCCCCCGGTGCATAGCTCAGGTCGACCTTCTCACCGCCCAGGAGATCGTCGAATCTGTACCCTCGGTAGACGGCATCCACCGGCGGCCGACTTGCGACGAAGATGTAGTCAATCGCGTTGGCTACGCAAATCTCGTAGCTGGCCTTCGCCAGCGCAGAAGTCACGAGTCGCCCATCCAGACCATTGACGACTCCCAAACGCATGAATTCGACGCAACGCTTGCCGTCGAACCGTGACGGAAGCCGGACGGAATCCTCGAACTTCATCGGATGCTCGAAGTTGGGATGGATCCGAATGGTGCCGAGGACGCCGCCGTCCAGCTTCGAGCAGGCGAAGAGCAGAATGACATCGGTCCTGCAATCGTCCGCCTCTGCAACACGCAGCTTGTCGGCCGCGGGCGCGCGGTGACGTAGATACGCCGACGAGCGCACTGCGACGGCGCGAGCGATGTCGCTTTCGGTGGTGGCCAGGGTGACTGTGAACGGAAGGGAATGGATCTCACGCGTTTGGAGCGAGTCCGACAGCGTGGTCGGCTTCATTGCAGTCGACATGATTCCCTTCTTGTGCGCATTCAGGCGCAGCCCTCGTCTGCGGCATTGTGCTGAAGAGATCTTTCTCCGGCTGTGATTTTCCGCACGACTCGGCTCCCGGCAGATCGCCGGAAGCCGCTTGCCGGTCGTGCGCGCCGCCAAGGCGCCGGCGGTCGACTATCGGCCTTGCGCCTCGACCAAGTCCAGCTCGCGACGCTCGGAACTGCTCTCCAGGCGAGCGATGTCGTGGTCTGGAAGCCAACGTTTCAAGACCTCGGCCATCCGTCGCTCGGACACCGGCTTGCTGAGATAGTCGTCCATTCCAACTTGAAGGCACTTGTCACGATCGCCGGTCAACGCATGCGCGGTGATGGCGACGATCGGCGTTCGTCGCGCGCCGGCATCGCCCTCCATCCTTCTGATCTGTCGAGATGCTTCGTAGCCGTCCATTCCTGGCATCTCGCAGTCCATCAGCACCACGTCGAAAGTGCTGGATCCGATCAGCGCGAGCGCCTGTGCACCATCCTTCGCATGAACGACCGTCAGCCCCAGGTTTTCCAGGATCGCCGTGGCGATAAAGGCGTTGACATCGTTGTCTTCCACCACCAGTACGGACCCGCAAAGTGTGCCTTCCAACCCGCCATCCTTTGCGCCCCCGAGTCCGATCTCGGGCGATCGCGCCACGTCGGTCGAGAACGGGAGCGCCAGCTGAAGCGCGAACTCGGACCCTTGGTTCATCTGGCTGGTGACCGTCAAGGTCCCTGACATCGCCTCGACCAGCCGCTTGGAAATCGGCAACCCCAGCCCGGTCCCGCCGTAGAGCCGGCTCGTTCCCGATTGCACCTGATAGAAGGGGTCGAAGATCCGGGCCATGCCGTCACGGCTGATTCCGATGCCGGTGTCGATCACGGACACCTTCAGCTCGGCTCGCCCGGTCTGCTGATCTACGGTGGCGCAGACCCTCAGTTCGACGTGCCCGTGATGGGTGAACTTGATCGCGTTGCCCAGCAAGTTGAGGATGACGCGCCTCAGCATTTCTTCGTCACCGCAGAGGCTCTGCACCTCTGGCGGCAGTCCAGATGCGTCGTACCGCAACTCGATGCCACGCATGAGCGCGTTGGCCGTGAATACATTCAGCGCCGACTTCATCACGTGTCGAGGCTCGAACCAGTTCTCGTTCAGATGCAATGCACCCGCGTCGATCTTCGAGAAGTCCAGGATCTCGTTCAGGATGTGAAGCAGCCCCTCGGCGGAACTCTTCGCGATGTTGATGAGCGACGTGCCCTCGGTGGACGTCGGAATGCGAGACAGCAGACCGAGGGTACCGATGATTCCGTTCATCGGCGTGCGGATCTCGTGGCTCATGTTCGCCAAGAACGACGACTTCGCCTCATTCGCTGCCTCGGCGCGCCGTATCGCGCGCCTCAACTCGGCCACGTTCTGCTTGCGCTTGGCCTGAAGAAACAGCTTGCGCTCTCTGCCCACGATCAGCTTGTAGAGCGCGAAGCACGCGACGTTGGCGGCCAACAGATGGACGAACATCCGAGAGAGATAGGCACGATCGCCTTCGGCTGCGGCGGCAAAGCACGTCGCGAGGACAAGGTTGTAGAGCCCGAGGAGCAAGGTGTTGCGGCTCTGCAGCCGCATGAAGCCGTAAATGATGATCGTCGCCAGGACGGACGATGAGGTCAACGTCCAATAGAGCATCGGGCCGCCGTCAAGCGGACGTGACTTGAACGCAATCACGTATGTCACCGACACGGCGACGACGATGATCGCTGACCCGAACGCCGCATAGTTCTGCAAGAAGCCCGGCGATCGCTTTCGCGCGAAATACGCGGCAGCGAACAAGGCCAGAGTCAGACCTACACGAAGCGGCTGGGGTGATTCCAGCAGACCCTTGCCTTTCGCGTATTCGATGCAGGCGAACGCAAACAGGCAGACGGCCGCGAGTGCCGTTGCGATCGACACGAACGCCGCTCCGACGGCCCTGAAGGCGCCCACGAATTCCTGCTCCAGCTCGGGGTCCGAGAACGACCTTCCGATGAATCGACTGAGATGACGATTGAGCTTGTGCATGTGCGACGGCTACGGCCGGGAGAACATCCTCAGAGGTACCGGTACATGTATCGGCCCAGCGTCCGGACTCTTGAGTGATCTGAGCTCTCTTGGATCCAGTCTGAGCCGTCGGTCGCCGATTGCTCAAGGTCGCGGCGCGTTGACCGAAGACAGCGGAGTGCACCGTCTGGCTGCCTGCTCGCCCTCGATCCGTGATGTCTGCAACGATCTGGCCCACCCTTCACCGATTCGTACCCAGCGCTTCCTCGGAGCTTTCCGGGTATGGCTACGAATTGCTGACTGCACCCACCACGATCGATGAAGCGCTCTATGCGATCGACTGGATCGACTGCTGGTGCCCGGACGCCGCGCGTTTCGTCTTGGTCGATGCCCCCGCCGAAATGGATGCCCAGAACTGCGGGCGCTTGCTCAGCGCCATCGACGAGAGCCCATTCCAGGCGAGGCTCCACTTCGTGTGCGATCACGACACTCTGGCCGAACTGTCATCGCCTCGGCAGGCGACCTCGCACGCGTTCTCGTTAGTGATCGATGCGAATCCCGAGACGGATATCGAGTCGGCGTGTCAACGCGGCGCGTTGGCGATCCGTCTGAACGGCACCGCGATCGCCGAGCTCATTGCGCATCGCCGTGGGAGTCATTGGCTCTCGGTGTTGTCCAGAGCGCGCGAAATGGGACTGCGGTGCATCGCCAGCCAAGTGCCAGTCCACGTCGACGAGCGAGAACTGTTCGCACTGGGCTTCGACTACGCATCACGCGTGGGACACGGCCTTGGTCCGCAGGACATCTCCCATTGGCTCAAGGAGAGCGTTGGAAAGTAGCCCGCGCCAGATGCGGGTGATGGACGGCTACCCGCAGCAATGCGATCCGCGCGGCTCAAGCTCCATCGCTGGCTCTCCCGAGCCGAGTCTCTGAGCCGCGAACGAGCAACTACCCGATTCGCCGCCTGACCCACCGTCAGGGGTTGACTCCGAGCTCCGCACACAGCCGATCGACCAGTCCTCGCAGCCTCTCGATCTCGCTTTCCGCCGCAGCCAACCTCGCCTTCACCGCGGCCAGTTCGCTGGCCGGCACGATGGCCTCGTCGTGTGTTCCCGCCGGGAAAGCGCCGACGTCGACCGCGCCGCTCAGCAGATGCGCCCATCGCTGCTCGCGCGCGCCCGGCGCCCGGGCCAGCTTGACGCACAGCGGCCCGCCCTTGTCTTCGCCTCGCGCCGCGAGCTCGTCGAGGAAGCCCTCGACCGACGACATGTCTGCGAACCGGTGCAGCCGGTCGCTGTTCGCGCGCAGCTCCGACGCGGTCTGCGGGCCGCGCAGGATGAGCGTCGCCAGCAGGGCGACCGACTGCGACGGCAGCGCCATCGCCCGCCCGACGTTGTGCTCGAAGCGCGTGACCCGCGATCCGCTCGATTCGAACGCGAGCGACAGCGAGCGCAAGGCATCGACCGCTTCCTGCACTTCACCATCGCTCGCCGCCAGCACCGGATCGCGTGCCGTCTTCTGGTTGCAGCCCAGCGTCAGCGCGTTCAGCGACAGCGGATAGCTGTCCGGCACGGTGTGCGCCTTTTCGACAAGCACGCCGAGGACGCGCGCCTCGAGCAGCGACAGCGGTCGCATCGCGTCAGTCGCACAGGCGCGGCGAGGACCGCCGCATCACACCGACGCGCCGTCATCGGCCTCGACGACCGCGCCGTTGATGAAGTGGCTCTCGTTGGCGCACAGCATCATCAGCACCGTGTCGAGGTCCGACGGCTGGCCGATGCGCTTGCGCGGCATGCTCTCGACGAGCTTCTTGCCGGAGTCGGTCTGCCATTGGTGGTGGTTGATCTCGGTGTCGATATAGCCCGGGCACATCGCGTTCACGTTGATGCGGTAGCGGCCCCACTCGAGCGCCATCGCCTTGGTCATGTGGATGACGGCGGCCTTGCTCATCGCGTACGCGCCGATCCGGCTGAGCGGACGCAATCCCGCCATCGAGGCGATGTTGACGATCCGCCCGCCCGTGAACGTGCCCGGCGCCGCGCCCTGCGAGCGCGCGATCATCCGCTTGCCGACTTCCTGGGCGACGAAGAACGCGCCGCGCACGTTGACGTCGAAGATGTAGTCGAAGTCCTCGGGTGTCACCTCGACGAGCTTTTGCGTCGTCGCGACACCGGAGTTGTTGACCAGGATGTCGATCGTGCCGACGTCGGTCTCGGTGTGGGCGACGGCGGCCTTGATGCTGTCGTGGTCGGTGACGTCCATCGGCACGACGTGGGCATCGCCGCCGTCGGCCTCGATCTCCGCGCGCAGGCTCTTCAGCCGCTCGACGCGTCGGCCAGCGAGCGCGACGCCCGCGCCGGCCCGGGCGAGCACTCGCGCGAACTGGGCGCCCAGCCCGCTCGACGCTCCCGTGACGAGGGCGACGCGGCCCGACAGATCGATCTGGTAGCTCATGAATTCGCGCAGTGCCTGCTCTCCGTAGAATCGTCCACGAGTTTAGACGCGGCCCACGACGAGCCGGCACACGAGACGACATGACCCCAGACGAGATCCTTGCCCAGCACGGGCCGCGCGAAGCGATGGAATACGACGTGGTCATCGTCGGCGCCGGCCCCGCCGGCCTCGCGACCGCGATCCGGCTGAAGCAGCTCGCCGCCGAGCGCAACCACGAGGTCTCGGTCGTCGTCCTCGAGAAAGGCTCGGAACCCGGCGCGCACATCCTGTCGGGCGCGATCATGGATCCGCGCGCGATCACCGAGCTGATCCCCGACTGGAAGGAGAAGGGTGCGCCGCTCAACCAGCCGGTCACCGCCGACCGCTTCCTCTTCCTCACCGAAACCGGCGCGACGAAGACGCCCGATGCGCTCCTGCCCGACTGCTTCCAGAACCACGGCAACTACATCGTGAGCCTGGGCAACGTCGTGCGCTGGCTCGCGCCGCAGGCCGAGGCGCTCGGCGTCGAGATCTTCCCCGGCTTTCCCGCGGCCGAGGTGCTCTACGCCGACGACGGCTCGGTCAAGGGCGTCGCCACCGGCAACCTCGGCATCGGCAAGGACGGCGAGCCGACGGGCGATTTCCAGCTCGGCATGGAGTTGCACGCGAAGTACACCGTCTTCGCCGAGGGCTCGCGCGGCAGCCTCGGCCGGCAGCTGATCGCCCGCTTCAAGCTCGACGAGGGGCGAGATCCGCAAAGCTACGGCATTGGCCTGAAGGAGCTCTGGGAGGTGGCGCCCGGGAAGGCCGAGCCCGGCCTGGCCCTGCACACCGGCGGCTGGCCGCTCGACAACTCGACCTACGGCGGCTCCTTTCTCTATCACCTCGACGGCGGGCAGGTCGAGCTCGGCTTCGTCGTCGGCCTCGACTACGACAATCCCTACCTGAGTCCGTTCGAGGAATTCCAGCGCTGGAAGACGCACCCGGAGATCCGAAAGACGCTCGAAGGCGGCAAGCGCCTGGGCTACGGCGCCCGCTCGATCACCGCCGGCGGCATCCTCAGCCTGCCCAAGACCGTGTTCCCGGGCGGCGTTTTCGTCGGCTGCGAGGCCGGCTACCTCAACGCCAGCCGCATCAAGGGCAGCCATGCGGCGATCAAGACCGGGATGCTCGCGGCCGAAGCGGCGTTCGATGCGCTCGTCGCAGGTCGCCAGCACGACGAGCTCTCGGCGTATCCGCAGGCGTTCGAGAAGAGCTGGCTGCGCACCGAGCTCGATCGCTCGCGCAACTTCAAGCAGTGGTTCAAGAAGGGCTTCTTGATCGCGTCGCTCATGACCGGGATCGAGCAGTGGCTGCTGCCCCGCCTGGGCATCAAGTCGCCCCCGTGGACGGTGCATCGCAGGCAGGCCGACCACCTCTTCCTCAAACCCGCCGCCGAGTGCCGGCCGATCGCCTATCCGAAGCCCGACGGCAAGATCAGCTTCGATCGCCTGTCGAGCGTCTTCGTCAGCAACACCAACCACGCCGAGAACCAGCCGCCGCACCTGACTCTGAAGGATGCGAGCGTGCCCGTGAAGATCAACCTCGCGAAGTACGCCGGACCGGAGAGCCGCTACTGCCCGGCGGCCGTCTACGAGTTCGTGAACGACAACGGCACTGAGCGACTGCAGATCAACGCCCAGAACTGCGTGCACTGCAAGACCTGCGACATCAAGGACCCGACCCAGAACATCGTCTGGATCCCGCCCGAGGGCGGCGGCGGACCGAACTACGTCGGCATGTGAACGAGACCTCCGATGCCTGAAGCTTCATCTTCCCAGCCCGCGACGGCGCCCGCCGACGCGCCCGAGGTGCTCACAGCCGCACGTCTGTGGCCGCCGATGATGCAGGCCTTGTGCGGCGCGTTCCGCGTGCACGATCGCCTGCACATGGAGGATCCGGCGGGCTTCGCCGCCGCGGCGCCGCGCATTCGCGCCATCTCCGCCAGCGGCGAATCGAAGGTGCCGCGCGAGCTGATCGCACAGCTGCCCGCACTCGAGATGATTTCGGTCTTCGGCGTCGGTTATGACGGCGTCGACGTCGCCGCGGCCCGCGAGCGCGGCATCTCGGTCACGCACACGCCGAACGTGCTCAACGACGAGGTCGCCGACTTGGCGCTCGCGCTCATGCTCGCCGTGTCGCGCCGCCTCGTCGAGGCGGATCGCTACGTGCGCAGCGGCCAGTGGCTCAAGGGGCCGATGCCGCTGGCGCGCAAGATGAGCGGCGCACGCCTGGGCATCGTCGGCCTCGGCCGGATCGGCCTGGCGATCGCCAAGCGCGCCGAGGCCTTCGGCATGTCGGTCGCCTACACATCGCGCAACGCCAAGGCAGACACGCGCTATCCGTACTTCCCGAGCGCCGAGGCGCTCGCGGCCGAGGTCGATTTTCTCGTCGTCATCACGCCGGGCGGCGCCGGCACGCGCAAGCTCATCGACGCCAAGGTGCTCGCGGCCCTCGGTCAGAAGGGCTACCTGATCAACGTCGCGCGCGGCTCGGTCGTCGACGAGCAGGCCCTCGTCGCCGCGCTTGTCGCGGGGACGATCGCCGGCGCGGGCCTCGACGTGTTCGAGAGCGAGCCCAACGTGCCGAAGGAGCTGTTCGCGCTCGACAACGTCGTCCTCACGCCGCACGTCGGCAGTGCGACCTGGCAGACGCGCCAGGCGATGGCCGACCTCGCCTTCGGCAACCTGCAGGCGCACTTCGCCGGCCGCGCCCTGCTCTCGCCCGTGCCGGAGATGGCATGAGCTCGCCATCGCCCTTCGATCTGGGCGGCCGGCGGGCGCTCGTCACCGGCGCAGGCTCGGGGCTCGGCTTCGCGATCGCGCGCGGACTGGCCCAGGCCGGCGCACGCGTCGTCCTCAACGGCCGCAACCGAGACACGCTCGCCAGGGCACAGGAGCAACTCAACGGGGACGGCCTGGCCGTCGACGTCGCGGCATTCGACGTCGCCGACGCCGACGCGGTCCGTGCCGGCGTCGCCGAGGTGCAGTCGCGGCTCGGCGCGATCGAGATCCTGGTCAACAACGCCGGCATCCAGCACCGCGCGCCGATCGTCGACTTCAGCGACGCCGACTGGCGCCGGCTGATGGCGACCAACCTCGACGCGCCGTTCTTCATGGCCCGCGCGGTGATCCCGGCGATGCAGGCGAAGCGCGCCGGCAAGATCGTCAACATCGCCTCGCTCGCGTCGAGCCTGGCGCGGCCGACGACCGTTCCCTACCAGGTGAGCAAGGGCGGCATCGCGATGCTGACGCGCGGCCTCGCCGTCGAGCTTGCGCCGCACGGCATCCAGGTCAACGCGATCGCGCCGGGGTTCTTCCGAACGGAGATGAACGCTGCGCTGACCGGCAACCCGGACTTCACCGCCTGGGTCGAGAAGCGCACGCCGGCCGGGCGCTGGGCCGAACCCGAGGAGCTCGCGGGCGCCGCCGTGTTCCTCGCGTCGGCCGCAGCGAGCTTCGTCACCGGCCAGGTGCTCTACGTCGACGGCGGGTTCACCGCCAGCATGTGACGGCGAGCGACGACGATCAGTCCTGACCTTCGGTCAGGGCGTCGAGCTGGAAGCGGCCGTCCTTGTGGACGAGCCAGATCTCGATGAACTTGACGTTGCCGCCGAAGCGGTTGTGCGCCGGCAGTGGGCCGGCACGCTTGATCAACTCCGTGACGGCCACGGTGACGTCGGGCGCATGCGACGGCCCGCGGATGACCTTGACATCGCGCACCTGTCCGCTGGCGTCGACCGTGTTCTCGACGACCACGACGGCGTGGATCAGCGGCGGCAGCCGGCCCTTGTAGATCCGCTCCGCGTACGAAGCGTAGATGTGGCGCGCGGCGTCCATGCGGTACGACTTCGGATCGGCCGCCATCGACACCTTCTGCGTCGCGAGGCGCATCGGCTCGCTCACGTATGGCAAGTCGACTGCGCCGGCGCAGAGATGGAGGGCGACGAGCCCCGAGGCGAGGACCCAAGGCTTGTGCTTCACGACGATCTCCCGCGCGGCGCGGCGGCCGCAAGTCCGTTCGGCCCCGCAACCCTGGCGGCGCGACGAGACGAAGGACTTTCAGCGTAGGAGGGGCGCCGACGGCGCGGGGAACCGGTCGGCGGCGGAGCGCGGCGACTGTGTCGCCGATCACGGTGTCATCCGTAACCGGTGGTCGTCGTCAGGCGAGGATCGCAGCGCCCGTTTCGGGATCGAAGAGATGCACGGCAGCCGTGTCGACCGCGAGGGCGATCGTCTCGCCCGGCAGGGCGCCGGTGCGGCCGTGGAGAACGACGACGATCTGCGCCGTGCCGGCGCTCACGAGCAACTCGGTCTCCGCGCCGGTCGGCTCGACGACGATCACCTCGGCCGACACGGTGCGCACTCCGGCAGTGCCGACGCCGAGGTCGCCGGGTCGGATGCCATAGGCGACGC
>JBBRZP010000057.1:0-20242 GCA_038236565.1 Burkholderiales bacterium
GCGGGGCCGCGCCCGCCGCGGCGGGGCGGGGGCGCGCCGGCGCGGCGCGCCTCGTCGAAGGCCTGGCCGCGGGCCTGCGCAACAGGGTGCTCTGCGGCTCGGTCGAGCGGCCGCTCGACCCGCGCCAGCCGGCACGCGCGCCGATCGTCGTGCGCTACGTCGTCGTGCCGGCGATGGCGCGGCGCAAGCTTCCCGACCCCGTGTTCCTGCTCGCGGGCGGACCGGGGCAGAGCGCGATCGCCGTCGCCGCCGCGACGATGCCGCTGTTCGCGCGCCTCAACAACCGCCGCGACATCGTCTTCGTCGACCAGCGCGGCACCGGCGGCTCCGCGCCCCTGCAGTGCCGGGACACCGGCACGGAGACGCTCGCCGAGCAGTCCGATCCCGACCGGCAGTACACGCTGACGATGCAGTGCCAGGAGGCGCTGCTCAAGCTTCCATACATCGCCGGCGCGAGCGACCTCGGCCTCTTCACGACGACGCTCGCCGTGCAGGATCTCGACGCCGTGCGCGCCGCGCTCGGAGCCGAGCGCATCGACCTGGTCGGCGCGTCTTACGGCACGCGGGTGGCGCTCGAGTACCAGCGCCAGTTCCCCGGCCGCGTCCGGCGCAGCGTGCTCGACGGCGTCGCGCCGCCCGACATGGCGTTGCCGGCGAGCTTCTCGGTCGACAACCAGGCGGCGCTCGACGCCCTGATCGCAGGCTGCGCCACCGAACCCGCCTGCGCGAAGGCGCATCCCGACCTGCGCCGGCACGTCGTCGAGCTGCTGCAGTCCTTGCCGCGCACGGTGAGGACGCAGGATCCATTGACCGGTCGCAACGAGGACGTCGTCGTCACGAGGGCCATGATGCTCGGCGCCGTCCGCAGCGCGCTCTACGTCCCGGCGTTCGCCGCCGCACTGCCGGAAGCGATCGACGCGGCGGCGCGTGGCGAGTTCGCCGGGCTCTCCGGGCTGAACGCGGCCTTCTCCTCCGGCAAGTCCACGAAACTCGCGCTCGGCATGCACCTCTCGGTCGTGTGCGCCGAGGACGTGCCGCGCCTGGCAGCCGCGAGCGACAGGCCGGGGGCCGATTTCGGCAACGAGTTCGCGCGCTTCTACGAGCGGCTGTGCTCCGGCTGGCCGCGCGGCGATGTGCCGGCGGCGTTCTACGAGATCGCGCGGAGCGCGGCCCCGGTGCTGGTGCTGAGCGGCGGCCTCGACCCTGCCACGCCGCCACGCCATGGCGAGCGCGTGGCGCGCGCGCTCGGGCCGCTGGCACGCCACGTCGTGGTCGCCCATGCAGGACACGGCGTTCTCGGCGTCGGCTGCATGCGCGACGTGCTCTATCGCTTCATCGACGCCGTCGACGACGCGCAGGCGATGTCGGTCGATGCCGGCTGCGCCGCCGGTGTGCCGCGGCCGCCGGCGTTCCGGCCGATCGTCAGGGACGCGCTGCGGTCGGGTCCGGCGTCGGCACCCTCGCGATGATCGAAGTCCGCTCCCTGGCGAAGTCGTTCGCGGTGGCGTCGCCGATCCGGTCGCCGTGGTCGCTCTCGTGGCGCAAGCGTGGTGGCGACGGCGACGGAGCCGACCGCGCCACGCGCCGCATCCACGCCGTCCGCGACGTCAGCTTCACCGCGCCGGCGGGCCGTATCACCGGCCTGCTCGGCCCGAACGGCGCCGGCAAGACGACGACGTTGCGCATGCTCGCCGCCCTGATCACGCCCGACGCGGGAACGATGACCGTCGACGGCATCGACGTCGTCGCCCGACCGCGCGACGTGCTGGCGACGATGGGCGTGCTCTCCGACTCGCGCGGCCTCTATCCGCGCCTGACGGCACGCGAGAACATCGTCTACTACGGCGCCCTGCAAGGCATGGAGCCCGACGCCGCCGACGCGCGCGCGCAGGACTTGGCGCGGATGTTCGAGATGACCGAGCTGCTCGACCGGCGCAGCGCCGGCTTCAGCCAGGGCGAGCGGATGAAGACGGCGCTCGTGCGAGCGCTCGTCCACGACCCGGCCAACATCATCCTCGACGAGCCGACCAACGGCCTCGACGTCCTCGCGACGCGTGCGCTGCGCGAGAGCCTGCGCTGGCTGCGCACACCGGCCGGCGGCGCGAAGTGCATCGTCTTCTCGACGCACATCATGCAGGAGGTCGAGCGTCTCTGCGACAGCGTCGTCGTCGTCGCGCATGGCCGCACGGTCGCCTCGGGCACGGTGCCGGAGCTGCTCGAGCGCACGGGCGAGACCGACTTCGAGGAAGCGTTCGTCAAGCTGGCGTTCGTCGCCAACCCGGCGCTCGCGATGGGCAGCGCATGAGACGCGGCCTCGCGACCGTGTTCACGGTATTTCGCAAGGAGCTGCGCGACGCGCTGCGCGACCGGCGCACGCTCGTCACTGTCGTCGTCGCGTCGGTGTTCATGGGGCCGCTCGTGCTGCTCGCGATCTCCGGCCTGGTCGCGTCGCTCGAAACCCGTGCCGAACAGCGCGAGGTCTACGTGTCGGGCCTGGCGCATGCGCCGACGCTGCGCAACTTCCTCGAGCGCCAGGCTTACACCGTCAAGGAGGCGCCTGCCGATTTCGAGGCGCGCCTGCGGACGTCGAAGTTCAACGATCCGGTCGTGGTCGTGCCCGACGACTTCGAAGCGGCACTGCTCCGCGGCGACTCGCCGGTCGTCGAGATCGTCTCGGACAGCGCCAACCAGCGCTCGGAATCGAGCAGTGGCCGGATCGAGCGCCTGCTCGCAGGCTTCGGCCGCGAGCGCGCCGTGCTGAGTCTCGCGTTGCGCGGCGTGTCGCCGCGCCTGCTCGAGCCGATCGAAGTCGAGGCGCGCGACCTTGCCAGCACGCAGACGCGGGCGACGCGCGTCACCGGCATGCTGCCGTTCTTCGTGATGATGGCCGTGCTCTACGGTGCGCTGAACGCCGCGCTCGACACGACCGCCGGCGAGCGCGAGCGCGGCTCGCTCGAGCCGCTGCTGATGAACCCGGCCGAGCGCTGGGCGCTGGTCGCCGGCAAGTGGGGCGCGGTCGCCTGCGTCAGCATGCTGATCGCCGTCCTCAGCTGCTTCAGCTTCCTGCCCGGGCAATGGGTGCTGCGCAGCGACACGCTGGCGGCGATGTTCCAGTACGGGCCGCGCGAGGCGCTCCTCTTCCTCGCGGTGCTGCTGCCATTGGCGGCCGCGCTGTCGGCGGTTCTGATGGCGGTCGCGATCCGCTGCAAGTCGTTCAAGGAGGCGCAGGCGAGCTCCTCGATCGTCGTGCTCGCCGCGTCGCTGCTGCCGCTGGTGAGCGTCTTCGACCTCGGCGGCGAGTCGCCGTGGTATCTGTGGGTGCCGGCGCTCGCGCAGAATGCCTTGATGACGAGGGTGCTGAAGGGCGAAGGGCTCGGCCCGGTCGAGGTGCTGATCCCGCTCGCCGTGTGTGCTGCGCTGACCGCGCTCGGCGTCTGGTACGTGGCGCGACAGCTGCATCACGCGGCGGTGCGATGAGCGTGCTGCGGAGGCCGACGCCGGGGCTCGAGGGGCTCGATCTGGCCTGGCGCTACTGCCGCTTCGAGGCCCTCACCGTGACCGAGCTGCAGTACATCTACATGGCGCGACAGAACGTGTTCGCGGTCGAGCAGCAGTGCGCCTTTCTCGACGCCGACGGCCTAGACGAACAGGCGTTCCATCTCGCCGCGTGGTCGCCGCGGCAGCGCGAGCCGATGGCGTACGCGCGGTTGCTCGACCCGGGCGTGAAGTACGACGAAGCATCGATGGGCCGGGTCATCACCACCGAGCCCGCGCGTGGCATCGGGCTCGGCCGCGAGCTGGTCGCACGGGCGATCGCGCATGCCGAGGGCAGCTGGCCCGGCGGCGCGATCCGGATCTCGGCGCAGACCCGGCTGGCGGCGTTCTATGCCGGCTTCGGCTTCGTCGCCGTCGGTCCGCCGTATCTCGAAGACGGAATCGATCACACCGAGATGCTTCGTTCAGGCAAGGCCGCCTGACGGCCGCCAAAAAAATACAATCGCAGGTCGCCCAGCGAGCCCAGCATGCTTTTCCCTCGACAGTTCGACGTCATCGTCGTCGGTGGCGGTCACGCCGGCACCGAGGCCGCACTCGCCTCGGCGCGCATGGGCGCGCCTACGCTTCTCCTGACGCATTCGATCGAGACGCTTGGCCAGATGAGCTGCAACCCGTCGATCGGCGGCATCGGCAAGGGGCATCTCGTCAAGGAGATCGACGCACTCGGCGGCGCGATGGCGGCGGCTGCCGACGAGGCAGGCATCCACTTCCGGATCCTCAATGGATCCAAGGGCGCCGCGGTGCGGGCCACCCGGGCGCAGGCGGATCGGCTTCTCTACAAGGCTGCGATCCGCCGCCGCATCGAGAACCAGCCCAATCTCTGGATCTTCCAGGGGTCGTGCGAAGACTTGCTCGTCACCGGCGACCGAATCACAGGGGTTGTGGCGCAAGTAGGCGTTCGCTTCGACGCGGCCTGTGTGATCTTGACGACCGGGACGTTCCTGAATGGCCGCATCCACGTCGGCCTCGACAGCCACGCTGGCGGACGGGCTGGTGAGGGACCTTCGGTCACGTTGTCGGATCGGCTCAAGGAACTGAAGCTGCCGCAAGGCCGCCTCAAGACCGGCACGCCGCCGCGGATCGACGGACGAACGATCGACTACGGAAAGCTTGTCGAGCAACCCGGTGACGGCACTGGCGACCCGTCGGCCGTGCCGGTCTTCAGCTTCCTCGGCGAGCCGTCGCAGCATCCGCGTCAGATCTCGTGCTGGATCACCCAGACCAATGTCCGGACGCACGAGATCATCCGGTCGGGCTTCGCGCAGAGTCCGATGTTCACTGGCTTGATCGACGGCGTCGGTCCGCGCTATTGCCCGAGCATCGAGGACAAGGTCAACCGGTTTGCGGGCAAGGACTCGCACCAGATCTTCATCGAGCCCGAGGGGCTGACGACGCACGAGGTCTATCCCAACGGAATCTCGACGTCGCTGCCCTTTTCCGTCCAACTGGAGGCGGTGCACTCGATTGCTGGCCTCGAGCAGGCGCACATCGTCCGCCCGGGCTATGCCATCGAGTACGACTACTTCGATCCACGGGCGCTCAAGCCGAGCTTCGAGACCAGGTCGATCGCCGGGCTGTTCTTCGCCGGGCAGATCAACGGGACGACGGGATACGAGGAAGCCGCGGCGCAAGGCCTGCACGCCGGGGTCAACGCCGCCTTGCTGTTGCGCGGCGACGCTGCCTGGGTTCCGGCGCGCGATCGAGCTTACCTGGGAGTGCTGGTCGACGATCTGGTATCAAAGGGTGTCACCGAACCGTACCGCATGTTCACGAGCCGTGCGGAGTACCGCCTGCGACTGCGAGAGGACAACGCGGATGTCCGGCTCACGGAGATCGGGCGACGACTCGGTGTGGTGGACGATGTGCGCTGGAGTGCGTTCGGGCGGAAGCAGGACTTGGTTTCACGTGAAACAGCACGGCTCAAGTCGACGCGCGTGGCGCGGATCGGAGAGCGGAACGCCGGCACCAGTTTGCTCGACCTGCTCCGTCGGCCGGAGATCAGATTCGATGACCTGCCGATCTCGAGCGACGGCTCCGACGTTTCACGTGAAACGCTGCGTCGCGACAACGGGCGATGCCTGGCCGACCAAGCAATCGAGCAGATCGAGATTGCCGCCCGCTATGAGGGTTACGTCGTCAAGCAGGACGCAGAGGTCGACCGGAACGCCCGCGCTGACGCGACGCCGCTCCCCGCGGACTTCGATTTCGCTGCCGTGCGCGCGCTGTCGTTCGAGGTCAGGCAGGTTCTGGAACGCCAGAGGCCAGCGAGCCTCGGGGCGGCTGCCCGTCTCGCGGGCGTGACCCCGGCGGCCATTTCGCTGCTGATGGTCCACCTGAAGCGGCACCGCCAGGTCACCGCAGCCGCCCGCGCTCTCGATCCCGTGCGCCTGGACGCTTGAGCCCTTCCGCTCCTTCTCCCGTTCCGCCGACGGACGCAGATCTGGCCGGCATCGTCCAACGCGGAGCCGACGGCTTGGGCATCGGATTGGAGCCAGCGCAAGCCGACCAGCTGGTCGCCTATCTCCGGCTCGTCGAGCGCTGGAACCTGACCTACAACCTGACCGCGGTGCGAGATCTCACGGCCATGGCCACCCAGCACGTCGTCGACTCGATGTCGATCATCCAGTCGTTGAGAACGCGCCTCCCGGGTGCCCGGCGGCGCGTTCTTGACGTCGGCTCCGGCGCCGGTCTGCCGGGGGTCGTGATTGCGATCCTGCAGACCGGAGACGCGGTGGTCTGCGTCGACAGCGTCGGCAAGAAGACGGCATTCGTGACGCAGGTGGCCGCCGCGCTGAAGCTCGAGAACCTGACATCGATCCACTCGCGCGTCGAGGCGTTGATGCCTCCGCCAGCCTTCGACTTCATCGTCAGCCGCGCCTTCGCATCCCTGATCGACATGGTCACCTCGACGCGTCAGCTGCTCGCCGAGGGAGGTTGGTGGGTCGCGATGAAGGGGAAAGTGCCGCATGGAGAAGTGCAAGATGCGGGACGTGCCGGCGCGACATTCGTCGTCGAGTCGATCAGCGTCCCAGATCTGGACGCGGATCGATGCCTGTTGATCGGTCAGCCGTTCCACGCAAGCGAGCGCAAACTTTGAATATCCACGATCGTTCGATGCGCATCTTCTGCGTCGCCAACCAGAAGGGCGGCGTGGGCAAGACCACGACGACGCTGAACCTGGCCGCGGGGCTCGCAAAGCTGGGCCTGCGCGTCCTGGTCGTCGACCTCGACCCGCAAGGCAATGCCACGATGGGCTCGGGAATCGACAAGCGCGCCCTCGAGCTCAGCGTCTACGACGTGCTGCTCGAGAACGCGACCATCGCCGAGGCGCGCCAGCCGAGCCCCAAAGGCGGCTTCGACATCGTCGGCGCCAACCGCGAGCTTGCCGGCGCGGAGATCGAGCTGGTCGGGCTGGAGCGCAGGGACCGTCGGCTGCGATCGGCCTTGTCGGCGTGTGTCGCCGACTACGACTTCGTCCTGATCGACTGCCCACCGAGCCTGAGCCTGTTGACCCTGAACGGCCTGTCGAGCGCCCATGGGGTCATCGTGCCCATGCAGTGCGAGTATTTCGCCCTCGAAGGACTGTCGGATCTCGTCAACACGATCAAGCAGGTCCACGCCAATCTCAATCCGTCGCTCGAGGTGATCGGCATCCTGCGCGTCATGTTCGATCCGCGGATCACGCTGCAGGCGCAGGTGAGCGAGCAGTTGAAGACGCACTTCGGCGACAAGGTGTTCGACACGATGATCCCTCGGAATGTCAGGCTGGCCGAGGCGCCGAGCTACGGCATGCCAGGACTCGTGTTCGATCCCACATCCAAGGGCGCCATGGCGTTTCTCGACTTTTCACGGGAATTGGCAGCGCGATCCAGCATGTTGGATGCCGTTTCGGCTCAATGAACGCAGGTTGCCGACCACCGAATCCTGCCTTCGAGCGCGGATTGCTTGCCCGGATCGAAGACGCCGGCATCAATGCCAGCGCGCCGCGCGAGCAGCGCTGGATCGACGGCTGGCTGGTGCGCTTCTCGCCGGCGAAAGCGAAGCGCGCCCGGTGCATCCAGGCCGTCGCCGCCGGCCATCTGGCCGTGCAGGAAAAACTGGCGCTGTGCCTGCCGGTCTACGCCGCCGAAGGCCTGCATCCCTACATCCGGATCACCCCCTTCTCGCAGCCGGACGGCCTCGATGCCTCGCTCGCCTCGCTCGGGATGGGATGCATCGACGAGACCCGGGTGATGGTCTTGCCTTCGCTCGACGCCCTGCAACGACCCGTCCGCGCCGCGCCGCCGCTGCGCATCGCGACCGTCGGGCCGGACGACTTTGCCGCCTGGGTCGGCAAGGAGCGCAGCTCGTCCGCCGGGGAGCGGCACGCCCACGCCGACCGGATCGCCCGCTCACCCGTTCCGCACCACGGCGTGCTCGCTTTCGACGCGACCGGCGCCACCGTCGGCGCCGGCCTGGTGGTGACCGAAGGACCACTCGCCGGCCTCTACGACGTCTTCACGTCGGAGCGCAGCCGCGGGCTCGGCGTCGCCGAGAGCGTGTGCCGGCATCTGCTGGACGTCGCCGCAGCCTCGGGGGCGCGGGTTGCCTATCTCCAGGTGGACGCGGCCAACGCGACGGCCATGCGCATCTACCGGCGCCTCGGCTTCGCCGACGGCTACTCGTACCACTACCGCACGCCGGCCGACACGACGCCCTGAACAACGGTACCCGCTGACGGGGCACCGGGACGTCTACAACCCGGCGCTCTCGTCGCCGCCGAGGTGGACGTTCATCGATTGCACGGCAGCGCCGCTCGCGCCCTTGCCGAGGTTGTCGAGGCGCGACATCAGCAGCACCTGCGTGTCGTTGGCGAAGACGAAGAGGTCGACATCGTTCGTGCCGTTGCAGGCCTGCAGGTCGAAGTAGCCGTCGGACAACGTGGCCGCGTCGCGCAGCGGCATCACGCGCACGAAGCGCTCGTCCGCATAGCGCTCCGCGAGCACCGACTGGACCTGCTCGACCGTCGTGCCGCGACGCATCTCGTTCAGATGGAGCGGGATCGCCACCGACAGACCCTTGAGGAAATTGCCAACCATCGGCATGAACACCGGCTTGGTCTCGAGACGGCCGTGCGCCATCATCTCCGGCAGATGCTTGTGCGCGAGCGTCAACGCGTACGGTCGGGGAGCAGCCAGACGCTCGTCGCCGCCGGCCTCGTACTGCTCGATCATCTTCTTGCCGCCACCCGAGTAGCCGGTGATCGACGTCGCGCTCAGCGCCGCGGTCGACGAAAGCAGACCGGCGTCGACCAGAGGACGCACGAGCAGGATGAAGCCGGTCGCATGGCAGCCGGGATTGGCGATCCGCTTCGAGGAGCGGATCCGGTCGCGCTGGTCGGCGGCGAGCTCGGGCAGTCCGTAGGCCCACGACGCGTCGGTGCGATGCGCCGTGCTCGCGTCGATGAGACAGGTGCGCGGGTTGGTGACGAGGCTCGCCGCCTCGCGCGCAGCTGCGTCGGGCAGGCAGAGGAACGAGACGTCGGAGGCATTGAGCAGGCGCGCGCGCTCGCCGGCATCCTTGCGCAACTCGGGTGCCGCGCGCAGCACCTCGACGTCGGCGCGCTGCGCGAGGTACTCGTGGATGCGAAGGCCGGTGGTGCCTTCCTGTCCGTCGACGAAAACGCGGATCGTCATGTCTGCTCCGACACGTGGACCGACAGCATACGGCAGACTGGCGGCGCTCGCCGGGCGAACGGGACCGGGCATGCAACCCCGACAATCCCGCGCATGGCGACAAGGAAACCCAAGGGCCTCGGCCTCGGCCTCGAAGTGCTGCTCGGCCCGCGTGTCGTCGACGGCCCCACGGTCGTCTCCGACGGCGAGCCGCGTTCCCTGCCGCTCGATCGTCTGCGCGTCGGCCGATACCAGCCGCGCACGCGGATGGACGAAGGCGCGCTCTACGAGCTCGCCGAGAGCATCAAGGCGCAGGGCGTGATGCAGCCCGTGCTGGTGCGGCCGCTGCGTGACGCCGGCGACGGCGTCGCGCGCTTCGAGATCATCGCCGGAGAGCGGCGCTTCCGAGCCGCCAGGCTCGCCGGTCTCGACGAGGTGCCGGTGCTCGTGCGCGACGTGTCCGACGAGGCCGCCGCGGCGATGGCGCTGATCGAGAATATCCAGCGCGAGGACCTCAATCCGCTCGAGGAAGCGCGCGGCCTCAGGCGCCTGACCGACGAGTTCGGCATGACGCACGAGGCCGCGGCGCGCGCCGTCGGGCGTTCGCGCAGCACGGCGACGAACCTGCTGCGCCTCCTCAATCTCGGCGAGCCCGTGCAGCGGATGCTTCTGGCCGGCGACCTCGAAATGGGGCACGCGCGCGCCTTGCTCGGGCTCGACGGCGCGCAGCAGATCATCGAGGCCAACGAGATCGTCGCCCGAAAGCTCAGCGTGCGCGATGCCGAGCGCCGTGTCGCGCGGCACGCCGCGCCGGCGCGTCCCGCGACGGTGCGCGCGATTGGTCAGAAAGGGCGCGATCTCGTTCGCATCGAGCAACAACTGTCAGACGTGCTGAACGCCACGGTGCAGATCCGCGTGAAGAAGCGCACGGGCAAGGGCGAGGTCGGCGAAGTGGCGATCGCGTTTGCATCGCTGGACGAGCTCAACGGCTTGCTCGCGCGGCTCGGCCATGAGCCGCAATGAGCGTCGACGCGCAGGCGACGCGCAACTTCGCACGCGACAACCTTGCTTCAGGGGGTTCGCGTCAACCGAAGCGGAATTCGGCACGTTGCTTGCTAATCCGTGACGTGCGATGAGCAAGCCCGGGAACACCTCGCATCTCGAGGCTTGCGTTGTGGCACGATGAACGAAGCTTGATCGCTTGAACGACAGACGCTGATTGCCAAGGAAAGCTCTGATGGCGCCCCGCCGGGCTCCATCAGAACTTCCCCGGTTGCGACGAAGGCCACCAGCCTTCGGCGCCTTCTTCGCCTCAGGAGATCAGCATGGATGTCATCAGCAACTTTGCCGCGCGCTTCGAGCGCAGTCGCGAAGAAGAGCTGTCGATCGAAGACTACCTCGCGGAGTGCAAGCGCAATCCGCTGGCCTACGCCACCGCCGCCGAGCGCATGCTCATCGCGATCGGCGAACCGCAGATGGTCGATACCCGCAACGACACCCGGATGTCGCGGCTCTTCGCCAACAAGGTCATCAAGATCTATCCCGCCTTCGCCGAGTTCTACGGCATGGAGGACGCGATCGAGCAGGTCGTGAGCTACTTCCGCCACGCCGCCCAGGGGCTGGAAGAGAAGAAGCAGATTCTCTATCTCCTCGGGCCCGTCGGCGGCGGCAAGAGCTCGATCGCCGAGCGGCTCAAGCAGCTCATGGAGCACGTGCCGTTCTACGCGATCAAGGGATCGCCGGTGAACGAGTCGCCGCTCGGCCTCTTCGATCCGACCGAGGACGGCCCGCTGCTCGAGAAGGAGTACGGCATCCCGCGCCGCTATCTCAACCGGATCCTGAGCCCGTGGGCCGTCAAGCGCCTCGACGAGTTCGGCGGCGACATCAGGAAGTTCAAGATCGTCAAGCGCCACCCGAGCGTGCTGAAGCAGGTGGGCGTCTCGAAGACCGAGCCGGGCGACGAGAACAACCAGGACATCTCGGCGCTGGTCGGCAAGGTCGACATCAGGAAGCTCGAGACCTTCTCGCAGGACGACCCGGACGCCTACAGCTTCTCGGGCGGCCTGTGCCTGGCCAACCAGGGCCTGCTCGAGTTCGTCGAGATGTTCAAGGCGCCGATCAAGGTGCTGCACCCGCTGCTGACCGCGACCCAGGAAGGCAACTTCAAGGGCACCGAAGGCTTCGGCGCGATCCCGTTCGACGGCATCGTCCTCGCGCACTCCAACGAGAGCGAGTGGAAGACCTTCCGCAACAACAAGAACAACGAAGCCTTCCTCGACCGGATCTACATCGTCAAGGTGCCGTACTGCCTGCGCACCTCCGAGGAGATCAAGATCTACGAGAAGCTCTTGCGCAACTCGTCGCTGGCCGAAGCCGCGTGCGCGCCCGGCACGCTGAAGATGATGAGCCAGTTCGCGATGCTCACGCGTCTGAAGGAGCCGGAGAACTCGTCGCTCTATTCGAAGATGCTGATCTACGACGGCGAGAACCTGAAGGACACCGACCCGCGCGCCAAGAGCTACCAGGAGTACCGCGACTACGCCGGCGTCGACGAAGGCATGAGCGGGATCTCGACGCGCTTCGCGTTCAAGATCCTCTCGAAGGTCTTCAACTTCGACCCGGCCGAGGTCGCCGCCAATCCGGTGCACCTGATGTACGTGCTCGAGCAGCAGATCGAGCGCGAGCAGTTTCCGGCCGAGACCGAGCAGAAGTACCTCGGCTTCATCAAGGAGCACCTGTCGGCACGCTATGCCGAGTTCATCGGCAAGGAGATCCAGACCGCCTACCTGGAGAGCTACAGCGAGTACGGCCAGAACATCTTCGACCGCTACGTCACCTACGCCGACTATTGGATCCAGGATCAGGAATACCGCGACACCGACACGGGTGAAGTCTTCGATCGCGCGCAGCTCAACTCCGAGCTCGAGAAGATCGAGAAGCCCGCCGGCATCTCGAACCCGAAGGATTTCCGCAACGAGATCGTCAACTTCGTGCTGCGCGCTCGCGCCAACAACGCCGGCAAGAACCCGGCGTGGACGAGCTACGAGAAGCTGCGCACGGTGATCGAGAAGAAGATGTTCTCGAACACGGAGGAGCTCTTGCCGGTGATCAGCTTCAACGCCAAGGCCAGCGCCGACGAAGCCAAGAAGCACGAGAACTTCGTCAACCGGATGGTGCAGAAGGGCTACACGCCCAAGCAGGTGAGATTGCTCTGCGAGTGGTACCTGCGCGTGAGAAAGAGCAGCTGACCCACAGGACTTCCCGGACCACGCATGCTGCAGCAGATCATCGATCGCCGCCTCGCCGGCAAGAACAAGTCGATCGGCAACCGCGAGCGATTCCTTCGCCGCTATCAGGGCCAGTTGCGCGACGCGGTGAGGAAGGCCGTCGACAAGCGCGGCATCCGCGACATCGAGCAGGGCGAGGACATCCACCTGCCCAAGCGCGACATCAGCGAGCCGTCGTTCGGGCACGGCCCCGGCGGCGCGCGCGAGATCGTCCATCCGGGCAACCAGGAGTACGTGCGCGGCGACCACATCGAGCGGCCGCAGGGCGGCTCGGGACGCGGCAGCGGCCAGGGGCAGGCGGGCGATTCCGGCGACGGGGAGGACGACTTCGTCTTCCACCTCACCAAGGAAGAGTTCATGCAGATCTTCTTCGACGATCTGGCGCTGCCGCGGATGATGCGCACGCAGATCGCCGAAGCGCCGGAGATGAAGTCGCACCGCGCCGGCTTCTCCAATGCCGGCACGCCGAGCAACCTGTCGGTGATCCGCTCGATGCGTGGCGCGATCAGCCGTCGCGTCGCGATCGGCGCCGGCTCGCGCGCCGAGCTGGCCGATCTGGTGGCACGGCTCGAGGAGATGCCCGCGCCCGTCGATGAAGCGCAGCAACTGGCGCGGGCCGAGCTCGAGACGAAGATCGCGCTGCTGCGCGCCCGCCTCGACCGGATTCCCTACCTCGACCCGATCGACCTGCGCTTTCGCAACCGCGTGCGCCTGCCGGTGCCGACCGCCAAGGCGGTGATGTTCTGCCTGATGGACGTCTCGGGCTCGATGGACGAGGCGCGGAAGGACCTGTCGAAGCGCTTCTTCATCCTCCTCTATCTCTTCCTGACGCGCCACTACGAGAAGATCGACATCGTCTTCATCCGCCACCACACGCAGGCGCAAGAAGTGGACGAGGAAAACTTCTTCCGCGCCCGCGAGACGGGAGGTACCGTCGTCTCGAGCGCGCTTGTGCTGATGGACGAGATCATCACCGCGCGTTACTCGCCTTCCGACTGGAACATCTACGCCGCGCAGGCGAGCGACGGCGACAACTGGCACCACGACTCGGGCCGCTGCCGCGAGCTGCTGACCGAGAGCATCCTGCCCAAGTGCCGCTACTTCGCCTACGTGCAGGTCGCCGACGAAGAGCAGAACCTGTGGGAGGAATACGCCCGCCTGCAGGAGATCCAGAAGCACTTCGCGATGAGGAAGGTGACCCAGGCGTCGCAGATCTATCCCGTCTTTCGCGATCTCTTCAAGGCCGAAGGAGTGCCCGCATGACACGGTCGTTCGCGTCCGCAGACACCAGCGCCGCGCCTGCGGCGGCGCGCAGGAAGCTCCGGCCCGAGCGGACGCTGCCGCTGGCGCCGGTGGCGGCCGGGCCGCGCGCCGAAAAGCCCCTGCCCGACCCGAGCGACTGGACCTTCGAGCTGGTCGAGGAATACCACGAGAAGATCCGCGCCGCCGCGCAGCGCTTCGCGCTCGACACCTACCCGAACCAGCTCGAGGTCATCACCGCCGAGCAGATGATGGACGCCTACGCGTCGGTCGGCATGCCGGTGAACTACCGCCACTGGAGCTACGGCAAGGAGTTCATCGCCAACGAGCGCAGCTACCGGCGCGGCCACATGGGGCTCGCGTACGAGATCGTGATCAACTCGGATCCCTGCATCAGCTACCTGATGGAGGAGAACACGACGGCGATGCAGGCGCTGGTCATTGCCCACGCCGCGTACGGCCACAACAGCTTCTTCAAGGGCAACTACCTCTTTCGCCTCTGGACCGATGCCTCGTCGATCATCGACTACCTGGTCTATGCGCGGAACTACATCGGCGAGTGCGAAGAGAAGCACGGCATGCAGGCGGTCGAGGACATTCTCGACAGCTGCCACGCCCTGCAGAACTACGGCGTCGACCGCTACCACCGGCCGAGCAAGATCTCGCTCGCCGAGGAGCTGCAGCGCAGGAAGGACGGCCTGGCCTACGCGCAGACGCAGGTCAACGACATCTGGCGCACGCTGCCGCGGCGCGTCGAGCGGCCGGGAGAGGTCGACGAGTCGAAGCGCTTCCCGGCGGAGCCGCAGGAGAACATCCTCTACTTCATCGAGAAGAACGCGCCGTTGCTCGAGCCCTGGCAGCGCGAGGTCGTGCGCATCGTGCGCAAGATCGCGCAGTACTTCTATCCGCAGCGCCAGACCCAGGTGATGAATGAGGGCTGGGCCACGTTCTGGCACCACCAGCTGCTCAACACGCTCTACGACGAAGGCCACCTGACCGACGGCGTGATGATCGAGTGGCTGAAGTCGCACACCAACGTCATCTACCAGCCACCGGTCGGGCATCCGGCGTACAGCGGACTCAATCCCTATGCGCTGGGCTTCGCGATGTACACCGACATCAAGCGCATCTGCGAGCACCCGACCGACGAGGACCGCGAGTGGTTCCCGAACCTCGCCGGCACGCCGTGGCTGCCGGCGCTGCACCACGCGATGAGGAACTTCAAGGACGAGAGCTTCATCGGCCAGTACCTGTCGCCCAAGGTGATCCGCGACCTGCGCCTGTTCGCGATCCTCGACGACGAGCACCAGGAGCACCTGCGCGTCTCCGCGATCCACGACACCGCAGGCTACCGCGAGGTGCGCGAGGCGCTCTCGCGCCAGTACGACCTCGCCTCGCGCGAGCCCGACATCCAGGTCTGGAGCGTCAACCTGCGCGGCGACCGGTCATTGACGCTGCGCCACACCCGCCACAACAACCGGCCGCTCCACGACGGCGTGCAGGAAGTGCTGAAGCACGTCGCCCGGCTGTGGAGCTTCGGCGTGAACCTGGAAAGCGTCGACAAGTACGGCGACGTCGCCTCGCACGGGTCGATCGCGGCCTCGGAGCCCGAGACCGTCTGAGGCGACCCCGAAGGGGTCGGCCCCTCCCTCTCGGAGGGAGGGAGCGAAGCGGGGAGGGAGCAGTCTGACCCCGGCTCGCCGGGAAGATCTTCGCGCCTAAAGCGCGAAGATCTTTCCCGGGTTCATGATGTTCTTCGGGTCGAGCGCGCGCTTGATCGTGCGCATCATGTCGATCGCGTCCGCGCCCGCTTCCTCGACGAGGAAGCCCATCTTGTGCAGGCCGACGCCGTGCTCGCCGCTGCACGTGCCCTCGACGGCGAGCGCGCGCATCACGACCTTCTCGTTGAGCTGCTCCGCGACTTCGCGCTCCTCGGGCTTCTTCGGATCGACGAGGTAGGCGATGTGGAAGTTGCCGTCGCCGACGTGGCCGACGATGTAATGCATCATCCCCGCGGCCTCGGCTTCCTCCGACGCCGTCACGACCGACTCGGCCAGGCGCGAGATCGGCACGCAGGTGTCGGTGGTGACGGTGCGGCAGCCGGGCTTCATCTGCAGGCCGGCGAAGTAGGCGCGGTGGCGTGCCGTCCAGAGCTTCTTCCTCTCCTCGGGAGTCGACGCGAACTGGAAGCCTTCGCCGCCGTGCTCCGTCGCGATCTCCTGGACCGTCGCCGACTGCTCGGCGACGCTCGCCTCGCTGCCATGGAACTCCATCAGCAGCATCGGCGCCTCGGTGAGCGTGAGCTTGTCGTGCCGGTTCACGGCCTGCACGGCATGGCGGTCGAGCAGCTCGCAGCGGGCGATGGGGATGCCCATCTGGATGATCTGGATCGTCGTGCGCACGGCCGCGTCGATCGACGGGAAGGTGCAGGTCGCAGCCGACATCGCCTCGGGCAGCGGGAAGACCTTCAGCGTGATCTCGGTCATCACGCCGAGCGTGCCTTCGCTGCCGACGAAGAGCCGCGTCAGGTCGTAGCCGGCCGACGACTTGCGCGCGCGCGTGCCGGTCTGGATGACGTCGCCCTTGGCCGTGACGACGGTGAGCGCGAGCACGTTCTCGCGCATCGTGCCGTAGCGGACGGCGTTGGTGCCGCTCGCCCGTGTCGCCGTCATGCCGCCGATCGAGGCGTCGGCGCCCGGATCGATCGGAAAGAACAAGCCCGTGTGGCGGATCTCGTCGTTGACCTGCGTGCGCGTCACGCCGGCCTGAACGGTGACGGTGAGGTCTTCGGCGTTGACGGAGACGACCTTGTTCATGCGCGAGAGGTCGATCGAGACGCCGCCCTGCACCGCGAGCAGGTGCCCTTCGAGCGACGAACCGACGCCGAACGGGATCACCGGCACGCCGTGGCGGTCGGCGAGCCTGACGACTGCGGCGACGTCTTCGGTGCTCTCGCAGAAGACGACCGCCTCCGGCGGCGGCGCATCGATCGGCGACTCGTCGCGGCCGTGCTGCTCACGCACCGCCATCGCGGTCGAGCAGCGATCGCCGAACGTTGCCTTCAAGGCCTCGAGCATCGCCGGCGGCACGGCGCGCGGCGCGAGGCGGGGCATCAGGTGGGCGGGCAGCGGTGCGTTCATGGCGGGCCTCTCTGGCCGGATGGCCGAGCGGGCATTGTAGGAACGGGCTCCGGCCGCCGTCGACCGGCTGTCCCCGCTGCTAGGATGGCCCGACCATGTCCCATCGCCTGACCCAGATCGCGACCCGCACCGGTGACGACGGCACGACCGGCCTCGGTGACGGCACGCGCGTCTCGAAAAGCGACTTGCGCATCGCCGCCCTCGGTGACGTCGACGAGCTGAACTCGACGCTCGGCGTGATCCTTGCCGAGCCGCTGCCCGATGATGTCCGCGCGCTGCTCGTCGTCGTCCAGCACGAGCTCTTCAACCTCGGGGGCGAGCTGTCGATTCCGGGCTTCGCGCTGCTCAAGACCGAGGCCGTGCTCCGCCTCGACGACGCGCTCGCGCACTACAACGCCGCGCTGCCGCGCCTGAAGGAGTTCATCCTGCCGGCGGGAACGCGCAGCGCGGCGCTTGCGCACGTCAGCCGCACGGTGGCGCGGCGCGCCGAGCGCGCGGTGGTCGCGCTGGCGGCAAGCGATGCGGTGCGCAGCGAAGTGCGCCAGTACCTGAACCGGCTCAGCGATCTGCTCTTCGTGCTTGCCCGCGTCCTCAACCGCGCCAACCTGGACGGCCTCGGCGGCGACGACGTCTACTGGAAGAGCGAGCGGCTCGCCCGCGACGGCGACTGACCCGATCGCCGCCGGCACGGCGTTCTCGACACCTGTCGGAGAGAGCCTACCGACGCCGGCGACCCCTGCCGCTGGAGGTCACGACCGGCCACCCGCACGATGGCGCATCGCCCGATCCCGGGTACGCGAAGCAGACCATGGACTCCACCAGCTCGCCTTCTAGCGAAGGCGTCGATCTCGTCCTCGCTCACGCCGCCGCGGTCGCGACAGCGCTGCCCGCGGTGCGGCGACGCGTCGCGACCGCATCGCTCAGGAGCTCGAGCGTTCGCACCGAGTCGTCCCAGCCGAGGCACGCGTCGGTGATGCTCTGTCCGTAGGCCAGCGCCGCCGGATCGTCCTTGCCCGCCACGAACTTCTGCGCGCCCTCCTTCAGATGGCTCTCGACCATCACGCCGAAGACGCAGCGACTGCCGCCCGCGACCTGCATGGCAACGTCGCGTGCGACGACGATCTGGCGCGAGTGCAGCTTGCCGCTGTTGGCGTGGCTGCAGTCGACCATCAGCGTGCACGGAAGCTTCGCCGCCTCGATCTCGCGGCACGCCGCTGCGATCGACGCCGCGTCGTAGTTGGGCGTCTTGCCGCCGCGCAGGATGACGTGGCAGTCAGGATTGCCGCGCGTCTCGACGATCGCCACCTGGCCGTTCTTGTGCACCGAGAGGAAGTGGTGCGGCCGCGCCGCGGCCTGGATCGCGTCGATGGCGATCCTGATGTTGCCGTCGGTGCCGTTCTTGAAGCCGATCGGCGCCGAGAGGCCCGAGGCGAGCTCGCGGTGCACCTGGCTCTCGGTCGTGCGCGCGCCGATCGCGCCCCAGGCGATCAGGTCGCCGAGGTACTGCGGCGAGATCACGTCGAGGAACTCGCTGCCGGCCGGCATGCCAAGCTTGTTGATCTCGAGCAGCAGCTGGCGGCCGATGCGCAGGCCCTCGTCGATTCGGTAGCTCTCGTCGAGATACGGATCGTTGATCAACCCCTTCCAGCCGACCGTCGTGCGCGGCTTCTCGAAGTAGACGCGCATCACGATCTCGAGCGTGCCGGCGAAGCGGTCGCGCTCGGCCTTGAGCTTCCTGGCGTACTCGACGGCCGCGAGCGGATCGTGGATCGAGCACGGACCCATGATGACGAGCAGGCGGTCGTCCTCGCGCCGCATGATGCGGCGCACGCGCTCGCGCGTCATGCCGATCTGCTGCTCGACCGGTGTGCCGGCGATCGGGAAGAAGCGGATCAGATGCTCCGGCGGCGGCAGGGGCATCACGTTCTCGATCCGCAGGTCGTCGGTGCGGCTCGTGCGCTCGCCGTTCGCATACGCACTCTCGGCGGACGTCGGACTGCTCTTCACCATGGCATCTTCTCCTTCGGGTCGACGAGAACAAAAAAAACCGCCGGGGGTTGCCCGGCGGTTTTGGATTCGGTTCGCGCTGTTGTCGTCTAGGCGCTGGCCTCTCCATCCGCTGGGCGGTGCGAGAACGCAAAATACGCGTAGAACCAGTTGCGCGAAATCATGGTGCCAATGTAGCACGGCGCCTCGGGCCCCCGTCAACGTCAGAAGGAGACAGAAGTCATGGATCGCAGGAAAGTGTTGTCCAGCGGCAGCGCCGCTGCCATCGCCGCGCTCGCCGGATGCGCGTCCGCCACCGGTCCGTCGGCATCGCCGTCGAGTTCGCGCACGGTCTTCAGCGTCGCCCAGCCGATGCTGCCGATCGTCGGCACGAGCGAGATGTTCCCGGTGCGCCGGATCTATTGCATCGGCCGCAACTACGCGGCGCATGCGCGCGAGATGGGATCCGACCCGAACCGCGAGCCGCCATTCTTCTTCCAGAAGCCGAGCGACGCGATCCAGTTCGTGGCCATCGGCACGACGGCCGATCACGCCTATCCGTCGCTGACCAAGAACTACCACTACGAGATCGAGCTCGTCGCCGCGCTCGGCAAGGGCGGCCGCAACGTGTCGGTCGACGACGCGCTCTCGCTCGTCTACGGCTACACCATCGGCCTCGACATGACGCGGCGCGACCTGCAGCGCGCGATGGGCGACGAGAAGAAGCCCTGGGAGATCGGCAAGAGCTTCGACCGCTCCGCGCCGATGGGCCCGCTGCACCGCGTCGCCGACGTCGGCCACTTCACCAAGGGCGCGATCTCGCTCAAGGTCAACGGCGTCGTCAAGCAGAGCGCCGACCTGAACATGATGACCTGGAGCGTCGCCGAGCAGATCGTCAAGCTGTCGCAGGCCTTCGAGCTGATGCCGGGCGACCTGATCTACAGCGGCACGCCGGAGAACGTGGGCCCGGTGGTGCCGGGCGACGTCATGCAGGGCTTGATCGCCGGGCTGCCGACGCTCGACGTCCGCGTCACCGGAACGAAGAGCGCCTAGGCCGTCCCGCCGACGGTGAGCCGGTCGATGCGCAGCGTCGGCTGGCCGACGCCGACCGGCACGCTCTGGCCTTCCTTGCCGCACACGCCGACGCCGGTGTCGAGCTTCATGTCGTTGCCGATGGCGCTGACGCGGGTCAGCGCGTCGGGGCCGTTGCCGATCAGGGTCGCGCCCTTCACCGGGTACTGGATCTTGCCGTTCTCGACCCAGAACGCCTCGCTCGCCGAGAACACGAACTTGCCGCTCGTGATGTCGACCTGGCCGCCGCCGAAGTTGGTGGCGTAGAGGCCGCGCTTGAGCCCCGCGA
>JBBRZP010000058.1:0-20112 GCA_038236565.1 Burkholderiales bacterium
ACCGCGGCGCGCCGGTCGTCGTCGTCACCTTCATCGCCCTGCTCGAGCTGGCGCGCGAGCACCTGCTCGAGGTGACCCAGGCCGAGGCGTTCGCGCCGATCTACGTGCGCCTGGCCTACCAGCCGGGCTGAACGCAACGCCGAACGGCGTCGCCTTGGTCACCGGCGCCCGCGGCAGGACCGGCATCGACTGTCCCGTCGAATCGCGCGCGAACGCCGCCGCGCTCGTCGCGCACGATCATCCCGATTGATGACGTTTCCTCACCGTACCCCGCTTCGGGGGGCGTCGGTGCGGCGGGGCGGGCCTACGCTCGCGGCCATGAACGATCCCTGGCCGCTCCTCATCGCCGCGCTGTCGGGCCAGCGCACCCCCATGCCCTCGAACTGGCCGGCGCGCACGGTCCACCGCCTCGACAGCTGCGTCGCCGTGGCGCGGGCAGCGCAGAAGGCGCACCGGTCGCTACGGCCGGACCCGCCGATGCAGCTCGCGCGCTAGCGCCGGCATCTCCCGGGTCGCGTTCGCCTCGAGGGCGCGCGCGCCTAGCGAGCGAGCTTGAAGGCGATCATCGCCCGCAGCTTGTTCGGCAGCACGGGCTTGATGAGTAGGTGGAAGTCGTGCTCGAGCGCTTCCTTGTCGTGCCCCGTCATGCTGCTGCCGGTGACGACGATCGCCGGAACCGTGGCGCCGAATCGGGCGCGCAGCGCCGCGATCGCGCCGACGCCGGTCTCGCCCTGGCCGAGGCGGTAGTCGGCGATGATCAGCGACGGCCTGGTCCCGGCCGGATCCTGCGCGAGCGCCCAGTCGCGCGCCGCGGCCCCGCTGGCGAGCGAGACGATGCGCGCGCCCCAGCCGACGAGCAGCACCTCCAGGCCTTCGCGCACTGCCGGCTCGTCCTCGACGATGACGATCAGGCGGCCGTCGAGGGTGATGTCGATCGGGCCCTTGCCGGCGAACGAGCGCTTCACCGAGCGCGGTCCGGTGCCCGGCGGCAGCTCGAGCGTGAACACCGTGCCGTGACCGGTCTCGGAACGCAGCGCCAGCGGCGCGGCCATGAGCGCGGCGAGCCGCTTGACGATCGCCAGGCCGAGCCCGAGGCCCTTCTTCTGCTCGACCGCGACCGCGGGCGCGTCCTGCACCTGGTAGAACTCCTCGAAGACGCGCACGCGCTCGGCTTCGGCAATGCCGGGGCCCGTGTCCCACACCTGCACCAGCAGGCGCCCCGCGCGACGCCGGCAGCTCACCAGCACCGAGCCGTCGCTCGTGTAGCGGATCGCATTCGAGACCAGGTTGCGGACGATGCGCTCGACCAGCAGCGGATCGGCGAAGGCAACGTGCCGGCCGCCGCG
The DNA here is from genome assembly GCA_038236565.1 of Burkholderiales bacterium. Taxonomy (GTDB): domain Bacteria; phylum Pseudomonadota; class Gammaproteobacteria; order Burkholderiales; family Burkholderiaceae_C; genus Schlegelella_A. The sequence goes on from JBBRZP010000058.1 coordinate 1,347, forward strand.
GATGCGCAGGGACAGACCTTTCTCGAACGCCGCCGGCTCGAAGTGCAGCCGGATCTTGCGGAAGATCTCCGCGAGCTCGAAGTTGTCGGGGTTGACGTCGACGCCGCCGCTGTCGATGCGGGTGATGTCGAGGAGCTCGGAGAACAGGCCCTCGAGCGCATCGACCGATTCGTTGATGCTGTTGACGAGCTGTGCGACCTCGGGCTCGTGCGTGCGCGCGCGCAGAGCCTCGGCGAACAGGCCCATCGCGTGCAGCGGCTGGCGCAGGTCGTGGCTGGCGGCGGTGAAGAACTGGGTCTTGGCCCGGTTGGCGATCTCTACCTCGTGCCGCGCCGCCTCGGCGACCTTCTTCTCGGCGCGCAGCTGCACCGCCAGGCCCTCGGTCCGCAGCTTGAGCCCGACGATCCGGTCGAACGACTGGCGATAGTTGTTGCCGAGGAGCAGCGTCATCGCCATCGCCACCGTCATCACGAGCGCGATCTGCCAGCCGAGCGCCGGATCGTGGAACGCGACCCGCGCGATCGCCGGGACGAAGACGAGCAGCACGAAGAGCACGAAGAGCCGGTACTGGGCACCGAGGATCGGCACGCAGGCGACGCAGAAGGTGTAGACGACGATCACCAGCGCGAGCTGGCGCAGGCCGCCGCCGTACGGCCAGAACAGCCACGCCGCCGCGCCCCACAACACGCCGCAGGCGAGCACGCCGAGGTGCCAGGTGCGCAGGCGCGCCGCCAGGCCGGCGACGGTCCCGGGCTCGGAGCGCGCGAAGGTCAGCGCCATCCACAGTCGCGCGAACCAGACGAGCGCGAAGACGCCGCCCCAGATCGCTCGCATCGCCAGTGGCGCGACGCCCGCGTAGATGAGCTCGATGACGAGCGCGCCGATCGCGTGGCCGGCGAGCGACGTGCGGTTGAACGCGAAGGTGCCGCGGACATGATCGCGCAGCAGCAGGTAGTTGTCGACAGGCGCATCGCGGCTCAGCCGCGTCGGCTCTGCGGCGCCCTCGGCGCGGGCCGGAGCGGCGCTCAATTCGCCGGACGCGACAGCCACGGCGCGATCGCGCCCTGGCCCGACATCTGGCTCACGGCCAGGACGGCCTGCGTGCGCGAGTTGACGTTGAGGGCGCGCAGCACGGCGGCCACGTGATCCTTCACCGTCTCCACCGAGAGGTTGAGCTCGCGCGCGATCAGCTTGTTCGACTGGCCGCGCAGGAGCAGGCCCAGCACGTCGAGCTGGCGCGGCGTGAGCTTGACCGACGCGAGCGCGTTCGGCCGCATGCTGCCGAGGCCGCCGGGCTGGCCGTGCGCGGCGATGGGCGGCATCGTGCCGCGCGCCGCGTCGCCGCCGATGTCGCCGCCCATCGTCATCGGCGGCACGTAGATGCCGCCCGACATCACGACCTGCAGCGCCTCGGTGAGCGTCTCGTTGCTCGCCCGCTTGGGCACGAAGCCCATCGCGCCGAGATCGATCGCGCGGATCACGTCGGCGCTGTGGTCGGAGGCCGAGACGACGACGACCGGGATCGCCGGCCAGCCGTTGCGCAGCTCGACGAGCAGCTCGAAGCCGTCGGCGTCGCCCAGGCGCAGGTCGAGCAGGACGAGGTCGAAGCCCGGGTCGGCGGCGAGCGCCTCGCGCGCCGCCCGCGCGCCGGCGACGCCGACGACCGAGACATGCGTGCCAATGCCCTGGATCACGCCTTGCAGCGCGGTCAGGATCAGCGGGTGGTCGTCGATCAGCAGGACCTTGATCGCGTCGGGCTCAGACATAGCGGCGGCCGACGGACTCGGCGATGCAGACCGGCTTGTCGCTGCCCTCGCGTTCCATGCGCACCTCGTAGGTGAGTTGCGCGCCGCCCTCGAGCGGCTCGAACTTCACCAGCGTGAAGTGGCCGCGCAGGCGGCTGCCGCTCGGCACGGGCGCGGGAAAGCGGACCTTGTTCAGGCCGTAGTTGACGCCCATCCGCATGTCGCGCACTTCGATCGCGCTGGCAGCCATTTCGGGCAGCAGCGAGAGCGTCATGAAGCCGTGGGCGATGGTCGTGCCGAACGGCCCGGCCTTGGCGCGGACCGGATCGATGTGGATCCACTGGTGGTCGCCGGTCGCGTCGGCGAAGAGGCCGATGCGTTCCTGCGTCACCTCGATCCAGTCGCTGACGGCGGGCTCGCCGCCGACCTGATGCTGCAGTTCCGCGATCGTCGCGTAGGACTTCATTCAGTTCACCCAGGTCACGATCGGCTCCCACTGCTCGCGGTCGGCCTGGAAGCGCGTCGACGCGACGTCCCAGAGCGTCAGGCCGTGGGCTGCCAGGTGGACGTAGTTCTGCGTGTCGCGCAGGAAGCCGATCAGCGGCACGCTCACGCCCTGCAGGAAGGTGCGCAGCTGGTCGGTCGAGATCGTCCCTTCGCGCGTGCGCATGCCGACGACGCCGATCTGCGTCTTCGCGCTGCGCCGGTTGGCGAGCAGGTCGGTGATGAACTGGTGCGTGGCGTGGATGTCGAAGATGCTCGGCTGCAGCGGGATCAGCACCTTGTCGGCGAGCTTCATCACCTCGTCGAGGCGCTTGCCGTGCAGGCCCGCCGGCGTGTCGAGGACGACGTGCGTCGTGCCCTTGGGCGGCCGCACGATCTCGCCGGGGCTGACGTCCCAGGTGGCGATCTTCGGCAGGCCCGCCGGGCGCAGGCCGAGCCAGGTCCTGGACGAGAGCTGGCGATCGACGTCGCCGAGCATGACGGCGTGGCCGCGCGACGCCAGGTAGCCGGCGAGGTTGGTCGACAGCGTCGTCTTGCCGACGCCGCCCTTCGGGTTGGCGACCACGATCACCGGCATGCAGTCACTCCATCCTCGTTTTGCGGGTATGTTAGCGGCGCCCGGCGCCCGCGCCATCCAGACTCACCAGCGGACTTGTCCCCATGGCCACACCCGATCCGACCGCTCCCGTCGACCCGCCAGCGCCTGCCGGCGCCGAGATCCTGGTCCTCGTCGCGCACCCCGAGCTCGAGCAGTCGCGCGCCAACAGCCGCCTGCTGAAGGCGGCGCGAACGCTGCAGGCCGACAGCGCGCTCGGCCGGATCGAGGTGCGCGACCTCTACGCGCTCTATCCCGACTACCTCGTCGACGTCCCGCTCGAGCAATCGCTGCTCGCGGCCGCCAGGCTCGTCGTCTGGCAGCAGCCGATCCACTGGTACGGCATGCCGCCGCTGCTCAAGCTCTGGGTCGACGACGTGCTTACCTTCGGCTGGGCCTACGGGCCGGGCGGCACGGCGCTGCGCGGCAAGGACCTGTGGCTCGTCGCCAGCACCGGCGGACCGGAAGACTCGTACCGGCCCGACAGCTACAACCGCTACTTCTTCGACGCCTTCATGCCGCCCTACGAGCAGACCGCAGCGCTGTGCGGCATGCGTTTCCTGCCGCCGCTGATCCTGCACGGCGCGCACAAGGCGAACGACAACGAGCTGGCAGCGCACGCCCAGACCTATCGGCAGCGGCTCGCCGACTATCCGGGCTGGCCCGAGCTCGCGTTCGTCGAGGAGTGCCCGGCGTGCGAGGTGCCGGGCAACGCGCGACCGGTCGACAGCAAGGTGATGGAAGCCGCCTAGGGCCCAGGATGGAGCACTCGTCCTGGATCACCGGCAGCCTCGTCTACCTGGCCGCGGCCGTGCTTGCGGTGCCGATCGCGCGCTTCCTCGGCCTCGGCTCGATCATCGGCTACCTCGGCGCCGGGATCCTCATCGGCCCCTGGGGGCTGAAGCTCGTCACGCGGCCAGAAGACATGCTGCAGATCGCCGAGTTCGGCGTCGTGCTGATGCTCTTTCTCGTCGGCCTCGAGCTCGAGCCGCAGCGGCTCTGGTCGCTCAGGAAACCCATCTTCGGCTGGGGCAACGTGCAACTCTTCGGCTCGGCGCTGCTGATGGCCGGCGTCGCGCTCGCGTGCGGCGTCGACTGGCGCCTCGCGATCGTCGCGGCGATCGGCCTGGCGATGTCGTCGACGGCGATCGGCCTCGGCGTCCTCGCCGAGCGCAACATCATGGCGACGACCTCGGGCGAGGCGGTCCTCAGCGTCGCGCTGCTGCAGGACATCGCCGCGATCCCGATCCTCGCGCTGCTGCCGTTCCTCGCGGTCATGGCCGGCGCCGAGGCCAGCGAAGGCGGCCGGTGGCTTGGCGCGGCCAAGGCGATCGGCACGATCGCCGTCGTCATCCTCGTCGGCCGGCTGCTCCTGCGCCCCGCGCTGCGCTGGATCGCCAAGAGCGACACGCCCGAGATCTTCACCGCCGCGTCGCTGCTGCTCGTGGTCGCGACGGCGTCGCTGATGAACACCGCGGGCCTCTCGATGGCCCTCGGCGCGTTCCTCGCCGGCGTGCTCCTCGCCGAGAGCGAATACCGGCGCGAGCTCGAGACCGACATCGAGCCGTTCAAGGGTTTGTTCCTGGGCCTGTTCTTCATCGCCGTCGGCATGAGCATCGATTTCGAGGTCGTGCTCGCGCAGCCGTTCCTCATCGGCGCCGTCGTCGTCGGCTTCCTGCTGATCAAGGCGGCCGCGCTCTGGGGCATGTCGCGGCTGATGCCGATCCCGCAGCTCGAGCGGCCGGTGTTCATCATCCTGCTCGCGCAGGGCGGCGAGTTCGGCTTCGTCGTCTTCCAGACCGCGACCCAGGCCGGCGTGATCACGGCGCAGGTGTCGTCGTTCCTGGTCGCCTCGGTCGCGATCTCGATGCTGCTGACGCCGCTCTTCCTCGTCGCCGCCGACAAGTGGTGGATCCCATTCCTCGCCGGCGGTCGCAAACCCACGGGCGGCCTCGAGCTCAAGGAGCCGCAGCACGCGCCGGTGATCATCGCCGGCTTCGGCCGCTACGGGCAGATCGTCGGTCGCATGCTGTTCGCCAACGGCGTCACGCCCACCGTGCTCGACCACGACGCCGAGGCGATCGAGGCCCTGCGCAAGTTCGGCTGGCGCGTCTTCTACGGCGACGCCACCCGGCTCGACCTGATGCGCACCGCCGGCGCGGCCGAGGCGCGCGTGATCGTGGTCGCGATCGACGACGTCGAACAGAGCGTCGACTGCGCCAAGATGATCCGCACCAACTTTCCCGACGCGATCGTGGTCGCGCGGGCGAGGAACGTGCAGCACTACTACGAACTCTACGAGCTCGGCGTGACGCTGATCGAGCGCGAGACGCTCGACTCGGCGCTGATGAGCGCGCGCAGCGTCCTCGAGCAGATGGGCTGGCATCCGCATCAGGCTCGCAATCTGGCGCTGCGCTTCCGGCGTCACAACGTCACCCAGCTCGCCGAGATCGCGCCGCATCGCAAGGACGAGGCGCGCCTCATCGCCGCCGCCAAGCAGGGCCGCCAGCAGCTCGAGGAGCTGTTCGCGATCGAGCGGCAGCAGGCCACGGAGCGGCAGGCGCGGGCCGGCTGGAGCGGGACGGCGGAGCCCTAGGCGATCGACGACCCCCACTGCAAGCAGCGCATGCTGAGCGTGCCTGCCTGGAAACCTTCGAAGCGGTGCCGCAGCGCTTCGTCGCGACGGCACGCACCGAGCGCGTGGAGGAGCGGAAAGATCGACGGCACGCGGCCCCGCATCGCGGGACGATCGTCGGCCGCGACCGGCAACGGCGTCACCGCGACCGCGCGACGCAGGCCCTGCGCCAGCGTGCCCGAGAGCGCGAAGCCCGGCCGATGGCGACGAGCTGGCGCCGGCGCGTTACTCCAGTCGGCACGCTTCCTCGAACGTCAGGCGCGGGCTGCGCGGGAAGAGCTTCGCCGGATCGCCGTGGCCGAGGCTGCACAGGAAGTTGGTCTTGACCGTGGTCCCGCTCCAGAACGCGGCGTCGATCTTGTCGTGGTCGAAGCCGCTCATCGGTCCGCAGCCCAGGCCGAGGGCGCGCGCGGCGAGGATGAGGTAGCCACCCTGGATGCTCGAGTTCCGAAACGCCGTGGTGTCGGCGAACTCCTTCTTGCCGACGAACCACGACTTCGCGTCGGCGTGCGGGAAGAGCCGGGGCAGCTTGTCGTAGAACGCATAGTCGGTGCCGATGATCGCCGTGACCGGCGCCGACTGGGTCTTGGCGACGTTGCCCGGCGACACGCACGCGACCAGCTTTTCACGCGCCGCCGGCGTGCGCACGAAGACGACCCGCGCGGGCGAGGAGTTGGCCGAGGTCGGCGCCCATTTCATCATGTCGTACAGCTGGCGAAGCGTGGCGTCGTCGACGGGATCGGAGCTGAACCCGTTCTGGGTGCGGGCGTCGTCGAAGAGCTGTTCGGTGGTGATGTTCATCGGGAGCGGCGCGACCGGCCGGCTGGTGGGAATCGGGCGATTCTGCGGCGCGGACGGCCGAGGCGCGTGAAGGGATTCGTCGGCAGCGTTCGCGGCCGGTGAAGGATCGCTCGACAATCGGCGTCATGTTCTCGCCTACCCAGGCCGACGTTCGCGGCTTCTTCGTCGACGCCCGCAGGAAGCGGCGCGAGCAGCTCGTGCTGACGCCGCTCGAGACGATCGCCGCCGACTGGATCGAGGCGCACCCCGAGTACGACGCCGATCTCGGCGCCGCGGCGGCCGCGCCCGGCGAGCCGTCCGCGCCGCAGGAAGGCCGCGAGAACCCGTTCCTGCATTTGTCGATGCACCTGTCGATCAGCGAGCAGCTCGCGATCGACCAGCCGCCCGGCATCCGCCAGGCGCACGACCTGCTCGCGCGCCGCCTGGGCTCGCCGCACGCGGCCCAGCACGAGGTGATGGAGTGCCTCGGCCGCATGCTCTGGGACGCGCAGCGCAGCGACGGCGCGCCCGACGGCGAGGCTTACGTCGAGTGCGTGCGCCGGCGCGCGACCCGGCCGTGACCGACGCGACGCGACGGCCCGCCGTGCACGGCGCGCTGCTGGCACTGCTCGCAGCCGTGCTGTTCGGCGCGAGCACGCCGCTCGTTCAGCGCTTCGGTGTCGGCCTCGGCCCGTTCACGACCGCGGCGCTGCTCTACGCCGGCGCGGCGCTGGTCGGCGCGCTCTCGACCCGCGGTGTCGACCGCGAAGCCCGGCTCGTGCGCGGCGACATGCGCCGGCTGCTCGCGGTGGCGGCCTGCGGCGCGGTCGTCGGGCCGGCCGCGCTGGCCTGGGGGCTGCAGCGCGCGAGCGCGACCGACGTCTCGCTGCTGCTCACGCTCGAGGTCGTCTTCACCGCCCTGCTCGCGCGCGCGCTCTACGGCGAGTCGATCGACCGCCGCGTTGTGGCGGCGATGGCGCTTCTCGTCGCCGGCGCCGCGCTGCTCGTCGCGCGCGGACACGGCGCCGCCGTGAGCGGGGCCTGGGGACTCGTCGCCATCGTCCTCGCGACGGCCGCCTGGGGACTCGACAACGCGCTCTCGCGCGCCCTGGCCGACCGCGATCCGGGCCAGGTCGTGATGGCCAAGGCGATGCTCGGCGCGCTCGCCTCCTCGCTCGTCGCCCTGCTGCTGGCGGAGCCGCTGCCGGGCGCGACGGCGATGCTCGGGCTGCTCGCGGTGGGCGCCACCGGCTACGGCCTGAGCCTGCGCTTCTACCTGCTCGCGCAGCGCGCGTTCGGCGCGACGCGTACCGGATCGGTGTTCGCGTTCGCGCCGTTCATCGGCGCCGCGTTCGCCTTCGCGCTCGGCGACCGCTCGGGCGATGCGTTCCTCGTCGCCGGCGGCGCGCTCATGCTCGCGGGCATCGTCCTGCACCTGACCGAGCGCCACGCCCACGAGCATGTCCACGACGCGCTCGAGCACGAGCACGCGCACCGGCACGACGACGGCCACCACCAGCACACGCACGCCGACCTGCCGGACGGCGCACACAGCCATCCGCATGCGCACCGGCCGACGCGCCACGTGCACGCGCACGTGCCCGACGCGCACCACGCGCACCGGCATTGAATCTTCGGCGAGCACCAGCGAGCATCGTCGCTAGGTCTCGTTCAACGCCACGGCGGCCCGGATCAGGGCCTTCAGCGCCTTCTCGTCCAGCACGTCGCCTTCGTGGAAGTCGATGGCACGGCGGGTGTTGCCGTCGAGGCTCGAATTGAACAGCTTCGACGGGTCCGCCAGCGAGGCGCCCTTGGCGAACGTCGTCTTCACGACCTTCTTGTAGGTCTCTCCGGTGCAGACGATCCCGTCGTGCGACCACACGGGGATGCTCCACTTCCATTCCTCGGTGATGGCGGGGTCCGCCGCCTTGATCAGGGCGCGGAGCCGGGCGAGGAGTTCGCCTCTCCAGTCGCCGAGGCTGGCGATCTTGGCGTCGATCAGCTCGGCGGGCGACGGGCCGGAGGGAGGGGCGGCCTTCTTCGACGCGGTCGTCATGCGGCTGCCCTGCTGCCGTGGTGCGGCTCGGTCATCTTCCAGCCCTTTTCCGAAACTGCGATGGTGAGGCACCCGATTCTTGGTCACTTCGTCGACGGGCTCAAAGACCTTGGTGTCGCCACAGCGGCGTCAACGACGCATCACGGTCACGCGTTGGAAGGTCCGGCGATGCCCACTTTCCCTCACATGACCACCTCCATCCTCCGCTTCGACGGCCCCTCCAACCAAGGCCGCATCCAGCTCGTGCGCCTGCTCCAGGAATTTCCGCACGTGCAGTTCCATGAGCGGGCGCCGACGGAGTTCCAGGTGACGGCGCCCGACGAGGCGTCGCTGCGCGCCCTGGCGGGCAAGCCGGGCTGGAGCCTGACGGGAACGCACTGAGGCGCTCCCGCTAGTTGCCGACGAGACCCCGACGGATCGCGTAGACCGTCATCTCGGAGTTGTTGGCCAGGCCGAGCTTCTCGAGCACGCGGGCGCGGTACACGCTCACCGTCTTCGGGCTGAGCATGAGCTCCTCGGCGATGTCGGAGAGGCGCTTGCCCGACGCGATCATCACCAGCGTCTGCATCTCGCGGTCGGAGAGCTTGTCGTGCGCGTTCTCGACCGCCGGCGTGGTCAGGCTCTCGACCAGCATCTGCGCGATCTCCGGCGTCACGTACTTGCGGCCCTGCGAGACCGTGCGCACCGCGCTGACAATGAGCGCCGGGTCGCCGCCCTTGTTGACGTAGCCGAAGGCGCCCGCGCGCAGCGCCCGGATCGCGTACTGGTCTTCCGGATACATCGATACGACGAGCACGCGCATCGCCGTGCCTTCGTCCTTCAGCGCGTGCAGCACGTCGAGGCCGCTGCGGCCCGGCAGGTTGATGTCGAGGACGAGCACGTCGGCAGTCTTCTCGCGCATCAGCGCGCGCAACTCGCCGTAGTCGCCGGCCTCGCCCACGACCTCGATGTCGGGCGCGTCCGAGAGGGTGTCGCGGATGCCGCGCCGGATGAGGGCGTGGTCGTCGCAGAGGAAGACCTTGATCATGGGAATGGCAGTCGTGAGCGTACCGGCCGGGCGCCGGGCCGCCCCAAGGCCGGCCGAGCCCCCTCGGGGGGCAGCGAACGAAGTGAGCGTGGGGGCATCGTCCTCATACGTCGGCCCACTGGCTGGGGTCGTACGACTTGTCCGGCGGCTCGGGCTCGTACGCCGTGTCGGGGACGTCGAGCGGCACCGAGAGGATCAGGGTCGTGCCCTGCGCGCCGCTCGACAGGTCGATCCAGCCTCCCACGGTCGTCGCCCGCTCGTGCAGGCCGCGGATGCCGAACGAGCGCGCCTTGGCCAGGTCTTCCTGGCTCAGGCCGACGCCGTTGTCGCTGATCTCCAGCGAAAGGACGCCGCCGGCGAGCGAGAGGTCGATGCGCACCCGCGTCGCCTGGGCGTGCTTGCTGATGTTGGTGAGCGCCTCCTGGGCCGTGCGGTAGGCGACGAGCGGCACGCCGGCCGGCAACTCGAGCGACTGCTTGGGCAGGCGGATCTGGCACTCGATGCCGGTGCGGCGCTCGAAGCGAAGCGCGATCCAGTGCAGCGCCGCGGCCAGGCCCTGCTCGAGGATCGCCGGCCGCAGGTTGTGCATGATCCGCTGGCTCGACTCCACCGCGTGCGTCACCGACTCGATCGCCGACTGCACGCGCGAGACGATCTGCGGCGAGCTCGAATGGCGCGCGATCCAGGCGAGATCGAACTTCAGCGCCGTGAGCGAGCCGCCGACGTCGTCGTGGATCTCGCGCGCGATCGCCGCGCGCTCGTGCTCGACGCTGGTCTGCAAATGCTGCGCGAGCTCGTGCAGGCGCTGCTTCGACGCGACCAGGTCGCGGTCGGCCTTGACGCGGGCGCGCCGCGTCTCGGCGGCGTCGACGGCGTGGAGCAAGGCCGGCACCAGGCGCGAGAGGTTGTTCTTCTGCAGGTAGTCGCTGGCGCCGTTGCGCATCGCCTCGACCGCGGTCTCGTCGCCGATCTCGCCGGAGACGAGGACGAACGGGATGTCGCGCATGCTCGCCTTCAGCAGCTCGAGCGCAAGCAGCCCGGAAAATCCCGGCAGGTTGTAGTCGGAGACGACGAGGTCCCAGGGCTCGACGAGCGCTTCGAGAAAGGCATGCTCCGAGTCCACCCGCCGCGTCTGCGCGTTCAGCCCCCCGCGCGCGAGGTGGGCCAGGAGCAACTCGTGGTCGAGCTCCGAGTCCTCGAGATGAAGGATGCGAAAGACGCGATCCCGGTTCTGCGTCGGCATGGCGCCGAGTATGCCGTTGGCCTGCGTGCGCCTTCGTGACGCAAGGCCCGATTCGGCCTCGCGCCGCGAGCGATTTCGCCCGCTTGCGTCTACAAGTGCGCGCTCTTCGCCCTAAAGATCCGCCGCCTGCCGCAGCGTCTGCACGACCGGGCGCGTCAACACCTCGCGCAAGCCCCACCAGCCCGCGGCGAGCGCGAGCACCGCACCGACCGCTGCGCCGGCGAGCGGCACCCATGGCGACGGGTTCCATGGGAACTCGAAGACCCAGCGCGCGAGCGCCCAGCTGACGGCGATCGCGACGACCGACGCGAGCAGCCCCGCGAGCGCGCCGACGCCGAGCAGTTCGGCGCGCTGCACCTGCGCGAGCAGCTTGCCGCTCGCGCCGAGCGCGCGCATCACCGCGAACTCGCGTGAGCGCGCCTCGCGCGTCGCGCTCACCGCGGCGAACAGCACGACGAGGCCGGCAGCGAGCGTGAAGCCGAACAGGAACTCGACCGCGCGCACGACCTGATCGAGCACGCGCTGCACCTGCGCGATCGACGCCGAGACGTCGATCGAGGTGATGTTCGGGAAGTCGCGCGAGAGGCCGTTGTCGAAGCCCGGCGTCTCGGGCGCGCGGTAGGCGGCGATGTAGCTCACCGGCGCGTCGACCATGCGCCCGTTCGGGAAGAGGACGAAGAAGTTGACGCGCATCGACGACCAGTCGACCTTGCGGATGCTCGTGACGCGGCCCTCGATCGGCATCCCGCCGAGGTCGAAGCGGAGCGTGTCGCCGATCTTCAGACCGAGCGTCTCGGCCATCCCGTCCTCGACGCTGAGGCCGCCCGGCTCGTCGTCGGTCCAGCGGCCGCCGACCACGGCGTTGTGCGCCGGCAAGGTCGCGCTGTGGCTCAGGTTGAACTCGCGATCGATCAGGCGGCGCGCGCGCGGATCGACGAAGTCGTCGGGCTGGATCCCTTTGCCGTCGATCGCGACCAGCCGGCCGCGGATCATCGGGAACCAGTCGTAGCGCGTGACGCCGGACGCCGTCAGCCGCGCTTGGAAGGCATCGGCCTGCGGCGGCTGGACGTTGATGACGAAGCGGTTCGGCGCGTCCTTCGGCGTCGCCTGGCGCCAGCTCGAGATCAGGTCGGTGCGCAGGAGCGCGAGCAGGATCAGCGCGAGCAGGCCGACCGACAGCGCCGACACCTGCAGCACCGCGAACGCCGGCCGCGCCGCGAGCTGGCGCGTCGCGAGGACGAGCCAGCGCGGCGCGCGCGCCTCGGGCACCGAGCGGCGCAGCAGCACGAGCGCGCCCCAGGAGCAGAGCGCGAACACGAGCACCGCGCCCGCGAATCCGCCGACGGCGATTAGGCCGAGCTTGAGGTCGCGCGCGACGCCGAGGAGAAGCGCTGCGAAGCCGATCGCGCCGGCACCGAGGACCGCCAGCGATGCCGGCTTCATCGAGCCGACGTCGCGCCGGATGACGCGCAACGGCGGCACGCGCGCGAGCTGCAGCACCGGCGGCAGGCCGAAGCCGAGCAGCAGCGTGAAGCCGACGCCGCCGCCGAAGAGCGCCGGCCACGCGCTCGGAGGCGGCAGCACCGCTTCGACCAGGCCCGAGAGCAGCCAGACGAAGACGTAGTGGACGGCGAATCCCAGCATGAGACCCGCGCCGCTCGCGAGCAGGCCGACGAGGGCGAACTCGATGACGTACTGGAGCGCGATCGTCTTTTGCGGCAGGCCGAGCACGCGCAGCATCGCGCAGTCGTCGAGATGGCGGCCGGCGAAGTCGCGCGACGCGATGCCGACCGCGACTGCCGCGAGCAGCGCGGCGAGCAGCGCGACGAGATTGAGGAATTTCTCGGCACGGTCGAGCGTCTGGCGCATTTCGGGCCGGCCGGTCGCGAACGACTCGACGCGCAGGCCGCGCAGGCCCTTGGCCTTGACCTCGGTGTCGAGCCAGTCGGTGAACGCCGTGACCTTGGCGTCGTCGCCCGCGCCCGGCGCGGCGAGCGCGAAGCGGTAGCCGATGCGGCTCGCCGGCTGCACCAGGCCGGTCGACGGCAGGTCGGTTTCGTTCAGCATCACGCGCGGCGCGAAGCTCGAGAACCCCGTGCCCCGATCGGGCTCGATGACGATGACGCGCGCGATCTTCAGGCTCGCGTCGCCGAGCAGCAGCGTGTCGCCGAACGCGAGGCCGAGCGCGTCGAGCACAGCCGCATCGACCCACGCGGTGCCGGGCGCAGGCGATTCGGCGACGTCGCTTTCCTTCGCGCCGGCCGCGCCGCGCACGCGCAGCTTGCCGCGCAGCGGATACGCCGCGCTCACCGCCTTGACGCTCACCAGCCGGGTCGCGCCGCCCTTGTCGTCGGGCGCGCGGCCCATGCTCGGGAAGTTGGCCGTGGTCGCGGTGACGAGCCCGAGCGCGCGCGCCTTGTCGGCGAGCGAGGGCGGCACCGGCTGGTCGCTCGAGACGATCGCGTCGCCGCCGAGCATCTGGCGCGCGTCGCGGGCGAGGCCGCCGTTGATGCGATCCGCAAAGAAGCCGACCGCCGTGAGCGCGCCGACCGCGAGCGTCACCGCGACGACGAGCAGGCGCAGCTCCCCGGCACGGAAGTCGCGCATCAGCTGGCGCCAGCCGAGCTGCCACGCCGAGGGCACGCGCGGCACGTCGGGAACGGGAACTGGAACGGTTGTCGCGAGGGTGGTCATGTGCGCCGAACTTACACGAGTCGTGAACGCTGCGTGCATGACCACTGAATAGACCGGCGCCCGGACGGTGCTCCAATGGCGCATGGACACGTTGCCTTCAATCTTCGTCTCGCACGGCTCGCCCATGATCGCGCTCGAGCCCGGTGCGGCCGGCGCGTTCATGCAACGGCTCGGGCCGGCGATCAGCGCCACGTTCGGCAAGCCGAAGGCGATCGTCAGCATTTCGGCGCACACCGCGGCGCGGCGGCCGGTCGTGCTCGCCGGCGCGCGCCACAGCGCGGTCTACGACTTCGGCGGCTTCGATCCCAAGCTCTTCACGCTGCGCTACGACGCGCCGGGCGACCCGGCGCTCGCGGCGCGGGTCCTCACGCTGCTGCGCGCCGCCGACATCGCGGCCGAGAGCGTCGACCAGGGCGGGCTCGACCACGGCGCTTGGACGGCCCTGCGCTATCTCTATCCCGCGGCCGACATCCCGATCGTGCCGCTCGCCTTCGTGCCGAGCGAATCGCCGGTTCGGCAGTTCGCGCTCGGCGCGGCGCTCGCGTCGCTGACCGGCGACGGCGTGCTCGTGCTCGGCAGCGGCAGCATCACCCACAACCTGCGCCGGGTGTTCTCGGGCGGCGGACTGCATCCCGACAAGGCGCAGCCCGAGATCCCCGAATCGGCGGCGTTTCGCGGCTGGATCGCCGATCGCTCACGCGCGCTCGACTGGGACGCGCTCTTCGCCTATCGCACGCGCGCGCCGCATGCCGTCGACATGCATCCGACCGACGAGCACCTGCTGCCGTGGTACGTCGCGGCCGGCGCGGGCGGCCGTACGTCGGCGCCGCTGCGCGTGCACGACAGCGTCACGATGGGCAGCCTCGGCATGGACGCCTACGCGTTCGGGCCTGCAGCCCGGCGTCTGGCCGAAGCGCTGGAGGTGAAGGAGCCGCAGCCGGCCTGATCCGGGCGCGTCCCTTTGCGCGCTACTTCGCGCGCACGTAGCGGCCGTCGAAGACGACGGTCCAGTTCCGGCCGTCGTCGCTCGACGACTCCCACAGCTGCCGGACCGACGCGTCCGGCGCCGGCGTCCAGGTGATCCGCTGCAGCACCGTCGCCTTGCGGTCGGTCGCGGCCGGTCCCGACATCGTCATCACCATGCTCCGGTCGACGAGGCCGCCGGCGAGCATGAGCAGGGTGCCGCCGCTGTCGACCCAGGTCTGGTGCCAGTGGCCATCGGTGGTGTCGTAGATGTTCAGGCTCTTGCCGGTGACGTTGCCGCTGCCCGTCCACTGCTCGAGCAGCGCGCAGCCGTCGGCGATGCGCTCGATCCGGTTCGTGCCGACCTGCCTGCCTGCCGGGCCGAACACGTCCCACGCACCGATCCAGAAGTCGAACTGCCGGTGCTCCGCGGCCGCGCAAGGCGGCGGCGAAGATGCCGGGGCCGCTTGCGCGGACGCGTCCGGCACGACGGCGGCCCCCGCGAGCGCGAGAATCGCGTTCGCTGCGCGACGCGCGATCCCCGACGCACGCCACCCGGCGATCCCTCCGTTCATGCTCATTGCGCTCTCCGCAGCCGAAGCGCGAGCCTAGCCACAAACCCGCGTTCGCGCGGTTTCAATTCTTGCGCGTTTTGTCAGCATCGCGGCTCGCCTTATCCTGTGGCGCCGCCACATCCTGCCGAGCGCATCCCGCCGATTCCCGACTCCGACCTCATGCGCCTGCTCACCTTCACCCGCCTCGACGATAGCGTGCCGACTCTCGGCGTGCGCGTCGGCAGCCGCGTCCTCGACGTCGCCGCGGCGGCGCGCATCGCCGAGCTCGTGGGCATGCCGGCAAGCCTGCGCTCGCTGCTCGCCGCGGGCTCGAACGCGATGGCGCGGGTGCGAGACCTGAGCGCGATGGCGCAGGCCCACGACGACGACAGCTTCGACGGCGCGTGGGCCGACGAGAGCGCGATCCGCTACCTGCCGCCGATCCCCGACGCCGACAAGTTCCTGTGCGTCGGCAAGAACTATCGCCAGCACCTCGAGGAGCTGCAGCGCACCAACCTCATCAAGGAGATTCCCGAGGAGCCGACCGGGTTCATCAAGCTGAATTCGGCGCTCGTCGGCCATCGCGCGATGGTCGTGCGGCCTCAGGGAATCGTCCGGCTCGACTACGAGCCCGAGCTGGTGTTCGTGATCGGCCGTCGCGCACTCGGCGTGAAGAAGGCCGAGGTCTTCAAGTACGTCGCCGGCGTCACGATCCTCAACGACCTCACCGACCGCGACTCGCAGGAGCGCGAGGTGAAGTCGGGCTCGCGCTTCTGGACCGGCAAGAACATCCCCGGCTTCGGCCCGCTCGGCCCCGAGCTGATCACGCTCGACGAGATCGCCGATCCATACGACCTGTGGATGACCTGCTCCGTCAACGGCCAGCTGCGCATGCGCGTCAACACGCGCGACCAGATCTGGAAGCTGCCCGAGATCGTCGAGCACTTCTCGCGCTACATCCCGATCGAGCCGGGCGACATGTTCTCGACCGGCGCGCCCGGCGGCGTCGCGGTCGGCAAGCCGAACGCGGCGGAGCTGTTCCTGAAGCCGGGCGACGTCGTCGAGTGCGGCATCGAGGGATTCGCGACGCTGCGCACGACGATCGTCGCACCGCCCAGGAAGACCGCGCCGGCCTCGGCCTGATCCGCATGAATCCTGTCGAACTCATCACGCGCCGCGCCGCCACCGCAGCGTTCGCGGCATCGCTCGCCCTCGCCACGGGCCTCGCCTCGGCCCAGGCGTTTCCCGCCAGGACGGTGACCATCGTCGTGCCCTTCCCGCCCGCCGGCGGCGCCGACACGCTGGCGCGCACGCTCGCCCCCAAGCTGAGCGGGCTGTGGGGCCAGACCGTGATCGTCGAGAACCGGCCCGGCGCGAGCGGGCACATCGGCACCGAACAGGTCGCCAGTGCCGCGGCCGACGGCTACACGCTGGTCATGGCGTCGACGGCGGCGATCACCGAGAAGAACCTGCCGAAGCTCGCGCCTGTCGCGCTGGTCTCGGCCGAGGCCTACGTCGTCGCGCTCAACGCCAGCGTGCCGATCGCCAACGTGCGTGAGCTCATCGCCTACGCCAAGGCCAACCCCGGCAAGCTCCACTTCGGCTCGTCGGGCATCGGCGCAGCGTCGCATCTCTCGGGCGAGCTCTTCAAGGCGCAGGCGAAGGTCGACATGCAGCATGTGCCGTACAAGGGCACCGGCCAGGCGCTCACCGACCTGCTCGGCGGCCAGATCGAGTTGATGTTCGCACCGACGCAGACCGTGATCCCGCAGCTCTCGTCGGGCCGTTTGAAGGCGATCGCGGTCACCGGCACGCAGCCGCTCGAGGCGCTGCCCCAATTGCCGACGGTCGCGGCCTCGGGCCTGCCCGGCTACCAGGCCCAGGGCTGGTTCGGCCTGCTCGCGCCGAAGGCGACGCCGCCTGCGGTGATCGCGAAGTTGCACGACGACGTCGCCAAGGTGCTCGCGATGCCCGAGGTGAAGAAGGACCTCGTCGCCAAGGGCGCCGAGCCGGGCACCGGCACCGCCGCGGAGTTCGGCCGCTTCATCGCCGACGAGCAGGCGAAGTGGGCCAGGCTGGTCAAGGACGCGGGGATCGTGCTCGAGTGACCGGCCACCGGGCTCACTTCGGCTCGCCCGATCCCTTGCGCATCCAGCGCAGGTTGGCCTCCGACAGGCGCTCCGGCACGAACACCTCGTCGGCACGGCGGCGCACGGGCTCCGGCCGGGGAGGCTTCTTCATTGTGCCGTTGGTGCTTTCGCCATCGCTCGGGTTCAGCTCCGGCGACAGCCGGTCCGCGCCGCCCAGGTCGTCGGGCAGCGTCGCCGAGAGCGGCGAGACGCCGGTGCCGCGGCCATGCGCGACGTGCAGGTCGAGTCCCGGCACCGCCCGGCCGTCGCCGAGCGCACGCAGCAGCGAGTGCTCGAGCCGCGCCGCCTTGAAGACGCGCGGCTTCTTCTGCCGGCCGTCGACGAGGTAGAGGACGTACGGCGGCATGGTCCGCGCCAGGTCGGCGCGCTCCTCCATCAGCCACTCGAAACGGTCGAGGACGGCGTGGGTCAGACCTTCGTAAAGCTGGTCGAGCTGGAACGGATCGGCGCTGGTGACCCACCAGTGGTGCAGCACGAGGAAGGCCGCCGTCGCCCGCGCCTCGCCGTCAGCGGCGACGCAGGCATTGAGCACGGCCCGGGCCTGCGATCCGTGCGTCTCGGCCGGATCGCTCGGGCCGATCTCGATCTCCCAGCTGCCGACGACGCGATGGTCGTGCTTCACGTCGACCTGCAGGCCGAACGGACCGCGGCCGGCGTCGAGCAACCGATCGAGGAGCGGCGCGAACGGCGTCGCGATCTGCGGCGCGGCAGCCTGCGCCGCTGCGGCCGCAACCGCGTCGCGGCGACCCGAGACGTCGTCGGCGCGGACCTTGAACGGCAGCTCGATGTCGACGACGGACGCCGGCTTCTCGGCGGCAGCGGCGAACGCTGCAGCGGGCGGCGCCGCGGCGCGGGCGCGGGAGAGCGCCGCCTCGAGGGCGGTCTCGTCGATGGGCAGCGACTCGGTGAGGGTCGGAAGGTCCGGTCGTTGCCGCGACTCGGAAACTGTCATAGGCGAGACCCTACCACCATCGCCGACGACTCTCTGCGGATCCGCCCGAAAGACGATCCCGGGCTTCGGGGATTCGCGCGTCCGGTCAGCGCCGGTCTGCGCCGGCTCCGGCCTTGTCCGCCCCCAGCGCCACAACGTTGTCGACGACCGGCTCGGAATCGACCCGGACGAGCTGCCCCTGCACCGTCGCGCCGACGTCCATCTGCAGTTGCCGATAGCGGATCGTGCCGGTGACGCGCGCGTCCGACTGCAGCTCGAGGCGATGCTCGATGTCGAGGTCGCCGACGACGGTGCCGTTGATCACCGCGTCGCCGCAGCGCACGCTGCCTTCGATGCAGCCCTGTGCGGAGAGGACGAGCAGCGTCGGCGCACCGGCATCGGCAGCGACTCCGGTGACGTCGCCGCGCACCCGGCCGTCGATGCGCATGCCGCTCGCGAAGGCGAGGTCGCCGGTGATCTCGACGCCGTCGGCGATCAGCGTGGACAACGCCGCCATCTTGATGAACGGACGCTTCTTCGAGCTCGTGAACATGACCGGGTCTCCTGGTGAACGCGCCTAGCGCCTGCCCTCGCGGGACTTGCGGAAGAACGTGAGCTGTTCCTGCGATTCGGCCAGCTGCTGGTTGAGGCTGTCGATCTGGTGCTCGAGCTCGCGGCTGCGCGCATCCGACAGGCGCAGCGCCAGGCGGCCCTGCTCGACCTGGTCGCGCAACGCCCGCACATCGGCCGGCGATGTGGCCGGCGGCTGCGCCGGCGGGATCGCGCTCTCGCGCCAGAGAAAGCCGCCGGCGATGCCCGACGCCAGCGCGACCGCGACGACGGCGCCGCCGAGCCACCGGCGACCCGCGCGCCGGCGCGGCGCGACGAC
>JBBRZP010000059.1:0-19336 GCA_038236565.1 Burkholderiales bacterium
ACCGCGCGGCCCGGAGGCGGCTGGCAGCTCGCGCCCGGCGCCCCGCGCGCCGCCGCTTCTGCGGTGCTGCACGGCGACGGTCCGATCGCCGCGATCCTCGGCGAGCGCAAGGTCGCGGCGACGGTCGTTGCGCAAGGCGAGCGGCGCTACGTCTTCGTCGACGGCGCGAGCTTCGTCGCGACCTTCATCGATCCGCTCGGCATGACCGGCGCGGAGCACGAGGAAGAGGGCGCCGGCCTGATGGCGCCGATGCCCGGCAAGGTCATCGCGCTGCTCGCCGCGGTCGGTGCGAGCGTCGACAAGGGCGCGCCGCTGCTCGTGCTCGAGGCGATGAAGATGGAGCACACCATCAGCGCGCCGCGCGCCGGCACGGTGAAGTCGTACCGCTATGCGGCCGGCGATCAGGTCGCCGAGGGCGCGGAGCTGGTCGAGTTCGACTGAGGCCCGGTCGTCGGCGCGGGGAACAACACGGCAGCCGCTGCCGCCGGATCGTCGCCGCGGCGAAAGGCGATCGTCGTGATCGCGCCCGACGACGACGCGGCCGCTACCGTGAACGCCTTCTTCGGGCACGCGCTCATGCAGGTCGTGAGCACGACCCGCACGCGCGGCACCTTCGCGTCGCGGCAGGCGCGGCCGAGCTGCCTGGCGACCGCGCGCGCGCCGATCTTCTTCGGCCCCTTGCTGCGCTTCTCGCATGCCTTGCAGACGAGGACGACGCTCTTCCAGCCGGGGCGAAGCGGTGCGGGCGCGTCGGGAGTGTCGGGCGATCGGTCGTGCGGCATCGGCCGAGTATCGGGGCCGACGGGAAGCCGTGTCAGCCGCGCGGCTCTTCCCAGTCAAAGCGCCAGATCGCGATCGCCGCGAACAGCGCGCTGAAGGCCAGGAGCGCGGCGATCGGCCCGATCGCCGCCGAGAAGCCCAGGCCGCGCCAGGTCATCGCGTCGAGGCCGTCGACCGCCCAGCGTGTCGGCACGACGAGCGAGGCCGTCTGCAGCCACGGCGGGAAGATGAACGACGGCACCCAGGCGCCGCCGAGCATCACCATCACGAGCGTCGCGAAGATCGCCAGGCCGCGCGTCGCCTCTGGCGTCTTGCCGATCGCCGCGATGAGCAGGCCGAAGCTCGACGTCAGCAGCGCGAACGCGATGGCGATGCCGACGAAGCCGGCGACGCTGCCGTCGATGCGGACCTGGAAGAAGGCGATCGCCGCCGCGTAGATGATCACGAGCAGGATCAGCGCCGTGATCGCGCCGCTGACGATGTGGCTGCCGAGCAGCAGGCCGCGCGAGAGCGGTGCCGCGCGCAGACGCTTCCACAGGCCCATGCGGCGCGCGAGCAGCACGCCGACGCCGAGCTCGATGCCCATGAAGAGGATGAATTGCACGCCCATGCCGGCGAACGAGTGGGCGTAGCCGTTGTACGGCACCTTGGCTGCCGCGGTCGAGGCCTCCGCCCGGAGCGTGAAGGGCAGGCTCAACGCCGTTGCGCCGCCCGTGCCGAGGCTGTCGCCGACGGCCTTCATCACGTGCTGCGTCAACAGGCCGCGCACGAGCGGCATCACCGTCGACTGCGATGGATCGAAGTGGACCGCGATCTGCGGCTTCGCGCCGCCGCCGAGGAGCGCGCGCGGTGCCGCGTCGCCGAAGCCGGCGGGCAGCACGATGGCGGCGCGCACCTTGCCTTCGCGCGTCTGGTCGATTGCGGCAGGCTCGTCGAGCAGCTTGACCTCGAACGCCGGGTCGGCCTGCACCGATGCCGCGATCGCCCGGCTCAGCGGGCTCGCGTCGCGGTCGACGACGGCAATCGGGATGCGCGACGGCTTGTCGCTGTCGCCGCCGCCGAACAGCGAGCCGAAGAACGCGGCGATGACGATCGGCGCGACGATCGACATGACGAGCGCGCGCCGGTTCGAGAAGTAGAGGATCAGGTCCTTGCGGACGAGGGCGCGCAGGGCGATGAAGTTCATGAGTCAGTCCCTCAATTGACGGCCGGTGAGCGACAGGAAGACGTCCTCGAGGTCGGCGCGGCCCGACGAGATCCGGTGCACCGCGTGGCCGTGCGCCGCCAGCCATGACAGCAACGCCGGCGCGGTGCGACCCAGGTCGGCGACGCCGGCGATGAGGCGCGAGCCGTCCTGCGCCGGCCGCGTGATGCCCGGCTCGCGGCCGAGCGCGGCGAGATCGACCGTGCCGTCGACCTCGACCTCGAGCGTCTCGACGACCGGGAGCCGCTTGTAGAGGCCCTGCAGGGTGTCGCTGGCGACGACGCGGCCGTGGTCCATGATGACGACGCGATCGCAGAGGCGCTCCGCTTCTTCCATGTAGTGCGTCGTGTAGAGCAGCGCCTTGCCGCGCTCGCGCAGCGACTCGAGGTTGTCGAAGATCGCGTTGCGGCTCTGCGGATCGACGCCGACCGTCGGCTCGTCGAAGATCAGCACGTCGGGATCGTGGACGAGCGCGGCGGCGATGTTGAGGCGCCGCTTCATGCCGCCGCTGAACGTCGAGGGCTTGTCCTTCGCTCGGTCAGCGAGGCCGACGAGGGTCAGCGACGCGTCGACCCGCTCGCGCAGCAGCGATCCCGCCAGGCCGTAGAGCGCGCCGAAGAGCTCGAGGTTGGCCGCGGCACCGAGGTTCTCGTAGATCGAGAGCTCCTGCGGCACGACACCGATGCGGCGCTTGGCGTCGGGCGTGTTCTCGGTCAGCGCGACGCGCGCGGAGCCGTCGCCGACGAAGACGCGGCCCTGGTCGGCGCCGACCAGGCCACACAGCATCGCGACGGTCGTCGACTTGCCGGCGCCGTTCGGCCCGAGCAGGCCGACGATCTCGCCCGCCGCGACGGCGAGCGACAGGTCGGCGACGACGGCGCGACTGCCGTACGACTTGCACAAACCTTGCGCTTCGAGCATCGGCATCGTCTTCTCCTTCGCGTGGAGGGCGACTCTAGCGAGCGCTTCCCTGGGTGGAAGTCGTGAGCGATCGATCGACGCCGGCGCGGCGCCAACCGCAAGCAGGCGGCGCTAGTGGCATCCACGACACAACGAGCAGCGAGCGACGGGCGGCCACTTGCAAGCCGGCCGCACCGCCCCAGTTGGGCAGGGGTGCTCCGCCGATCGGCGGATTCGACATCCCCGGGTGCAGCGTACCTTCGCAGCCATCCTGTCCCAGAGAGATCCGTTGCGATGAACACCTCCGCCAGTCCAGGCACCGATCCGCTCCGCGCCCATTCCGATCGCCTCGCGGCGATCGTCGCGACCCTCGCCACGAGCACCGTGGCCGTCATCGGCCGGCGTCATGCCGTCGCGTCCGGCGTCGTCTGGCGCGCCGGCCTCGTGGTCACCGCGGCGCACGTGTTCCGGCGCACGCCGGCCGCGGTGACGCTCGTCGCCGATGGCGGACGCGAGCTCGCCGCGACGCTCGTCGGCATCGATTCGCCCACCGATCTCGCCCTGTTCCGGCTGTCCGACGAGGCCAGCCTTCCGCCGCTCGCGTTCGGCACCGCCGGCGCGCTCCAGGCCGGGCACGTCGCGATCGCCGTCGGCCGCGCCGCCGAGGGCGACACGATCGCCAGCGCCGGCATCGTCAACCGCGTCGGCGGGCCGTGGCAGACCTGGCTCGGCGGTCCCATCGATCGCCTGATCCGCCTCGACGGCGGCGTCTACGAGGGCCTGTCGGGCGCGCCCGTGGCCGACGCCTCGGGCGAGGTCATCGGCACCGCGACCGCGGCGCTGTCGCGCAGCTACGGTGTCGTCGTGCCGGTGGCGACGGTGAACCGCGTCGTCGACGCGCTGCTCGCGCAAGGCCGCGTCGCGCGCGCCTGGCTCGGCATCGGCGCACAGTCCGTGCCGCTGCCCGATGCCGCCGGCGTGTCCGGCGCACCCGGCGATGGCGAGCTCAGCGGCCTGCTCATCACCTCGCTCGCGGCAGGAGGCCCTGCGCAGCGTGCGGGAATGCTGATCGGCGACATCATCGTGCGTGCCGCCGAGAGTGCGGCCGCCGATCTGCGCGAGCTGCGCCAGGCGCTCGCCGCCCAGGTGGGCAAGAGCGTCACGCTCGCCGTGCTGCGCGGCGGCCAGCCGCTCGAGCTCCACGCCGAGGTCGGCGAGTGGCCGGGCGAGCGGCGCTGCTGCTGAGACGATGACGACGACGATGGAAGGAACGCACATGATCCGGGTCGCGCTGGCCTCGCCTTCGAAGCTCGTTCGCGCCGGCCTCGCCGACGGCCTCGCCGCGCTCGGCGGATTCGAGGTCGTGCTCGCGGCGACGACGCTGGGCGAGCTCGAGGAGGCCGGCTTCGGCGGTGCCGAGGCGGCGATCGTCGATGCCGGCGACGAAAGCGAGAGCGACCTCGACATCGTTCCCGGCACCGGGCCGCAACTCGTGCTGCTCGTCGCCGATGCCGACGAGCGCGTCGGCGAATGGCTGATCGACGGCTGCTCGGTGCTGCCGCGCTCGGCCACGCCGCTGGCGGTCGCCGGCGCCGTGCGCGCCGCGCTCGCCGGACTGGTCGCCACGCCCGCCACCTTCGCCGCCGAGGCGCTGCGCTTCGAGCGCGTCGGCGAGCGCCGCTTCGCATCGCCCGTGTTCGAGGCGCTGACGCCGCGCGAGCGCCAGGTGCTGGCGGCGATGAGCAACGGCCTGGGCAACCGCGAGATCGGCGGCGCGCTCGGTATCTCGGCGCACACCGCCAAGTTCCACGTCGCCCAGATCATCGCCAAGCTGCAGGCGCAGTCGCGCGCCCATGCCGTCGCCAAGGCGCTGCGCGCCGGCTTCGTCGACGCCTAGCAGGCCCGTCGGGGCCGAATCTGCGCCTGTCGGCGGTTCGAGGGATCGCCGCGGCGCGCCGCCGATAGGACAATGGACCCCGTCGAGCCGCCGAGGCGGCGAAAGGGTGTCCCGTGGCCATTCAAGAGTTCATCTCGCAGGCGCATGACTATCTGGTGGGCGCGCTCGCGTCGCCGACGGAGATCGGTGCGCTGCTGGCGGCCGCGTGTGCCGCCGGCCTCACGATCAGCAGCTCGTTCGTCAAGACGATGGTGCCGCTGCGCTGGCTCGCGGTGTGTGCCAACGTCGGCTTCCTTGCCTACGGCGTGCTCCATCCGTCGTGGGTGATGGCGCTCATGCACGGCGTGCTGCTGCCGATCAACTGCATCCGCCTGGCGGAAATGAGGAGGCTCACGGCGCGCGTGCGCGCCGCCACGTCGAGCAAGGACATGTCGGTCGTCTGGCTCAAGCCCTACATGAAGAGCACTCGCCACAAGGCCGGCGAGATCCTCTTCAGCAAGGGCGACCAGGCCGAGCACCTCTACATCCTCGCGGAAGGTCACGTCGAGTTCATCGAGATCGGCGTGACCATCGGCCCGGGCCAGATGTTCGGCGAGATCGCGTTCTTCGCGCCGGACAAGCGGCGCACGCTCTCGGCCCGATGCGCCGAGCCGTGCCTGGTCCTGAGCATCAACCAGAGCACCGTGCGCCAGCTCTACTTCCAGCATCCGGCGTTCGGCTTCGAGATCGTCGGACTGATCGCCAACCGCCTCTCGGCCGACGTCGCGCGCCTGCAGGACCAGCTCACCGACCGCGCCGCGCTCGCCTGAGCGCCGGGCCGCTCAGGCCTCGTCGTCGTCGCTCTCGTCGTCCGGCGAGTCGTCGGCCAGCGCTTCGATCGAATCGTCGTTGCCGGTGATCGACTCGGCGGAATCGAGCGCGTCCTTCGAGCTCGCGATGCGGTCGGGCGAGATGTCGACGCCGTCTCGCGCGCCTTCGGGCACGGCCTCGGCGCGCTCGCCGGTGCCCATCGAGTCGCTGTCGCTGTCGTTCGAGACCGGCGTCGCGCCACCGAGCTCGCCTTCCTCGGCGTCGGTCTTCAGGCGGGTCGCGCCCTGGATGTCGCTGCCGCTGTCGGAGGTGTCGCTCGGGCCGAGCGACTCGGCGTCGCGGCCGCGGGCTTGTTGAGGCGCGCGCTCGCCGCCGAGGATGCTGCTGTGGGACATGGCGTGACTCCGGAGGTGAATGGCCTGGGCAAGCAATCGAGGTGCCGCGAAGGTTCGGTCAGACGCGCTCGACGACGACCGCGATCCCCTGGCCGACGCCGATGCACATCGTGCACAGCGCGTACCTGCCGCCGATCCGGTGCAGCTGGCTCACGGCCGTCGTCACCAGCCGCGCGCCGCTCGCGCCCAGCGGATGGCCGAGGGCGATCGCGCCGCCGTTCGGATTGACGCGGGCATCCTCGTCGGCGAGGCCGAGGTCGCGCAGCACGGCGAGGCCTTGCGCAGCGAACGCCTCGTTGAGCTCGATCACGTCCATCTGCGCCAGCGCCAGGCCGGTGAGCTCGAGCACCTTGCGTGTCGCCGGCGCCGGGCCCATGCCCATGATCCGCGGCAGGACGCCGGCCGTCGCCATGCCGACGACGCGGGCGCGCGGTGTCAGGCCGTGGCGGGCCGCAGCACGCTCGCTCGCGATGATCAGGGCGCACGCGCCGTCGTTGACGCCGGAGGCATTGCCCGCCGTCACCGATCCGTCGGGCTTGACGACGCCCTTCAGCCTGGCGAGCGATTCGAGGCTGGTGTCGCGCGGATGCTCGTCCTTGGCGACAACGATCGGATCGCCCTTCTTCTGCGCGATCGTCACCGGCACGATCTCGCCGTCGAAGAAGCCGGCCTTCTGCGCCGCGACCGCCTTCTGCTGCGAGGCGAGTGCCATCCGGTCCTGCGCTTCGCGCTCGATCCTGTAGTCGCCGGCGACGTTCTCGGCCGTCTCGGGCATGGAATCGACGCCGTACATCTCCTTCATCAGCCTGTTGACGAAGCGCCAGCCGATGGTCGTGTCGTAGACCGCGTTGGTGCGCGAGAACGCGCTCTCTGCCTTCGGCATCACGAAGGGCGCGCGGCTCATGCTCTCGACGCCGCCGGCGATCATTAGCTCGGCCTCGCCGGCCTTGATCGCGCGCGCCGCGCTGCCGACCGCGTCCATGCCCGAGCCGCAGAGACGATTGATCGTCGCACCCGGCACCGTGTGCGGCAGGCCGGCGAGCAGCGCCGACATGCGCGCGACGTTGCGGTTGTCCTCGCCGGCCTGGTTGGCGCAGCCGTAGAGCACGTCGGCAACGGCGTTCCAGTCGACCTTGGGATTGCGCTCCATCAGTGCCTTGATCGGCACCGCGCCGAGGTCGTCGGCGCGCACGGACGAGAGCGATCCGCCATAGCGGCCGATGGGCGTGCGCACGGCATCGCAGATGAAGGCTTCTGTCGGATTCATGTCAGGGCTCCCGCGGGGCGCGCCAGCGGCGCGCCGGTCTTGGCTTGCAGGTCCTCGAAGCGTACGCCTTCCGGAGAGTCCACCAGGACCAGTCCGGCCGACGTGACGTCGATGACCGCGAGGTCGGTGTAGATGCGCGCGACGCAGCCGATGCCGGTCAGCGGATAGGTGCAGCGCGCGACGATCTTGTGGCCGCCGCTCTTGGTCGTGTGCTCCATCATCACGAAGGTCTTCTTGGCGCCGATGGCGAGGTCCATCGCGCCGCCGACGGCGGGGATTGCATCGGCAGCGCCGGTGTGCCAGTTGGCGAGGTCGCCGCCGGCGGAGACCTGGAACGCGCCGAGCACGCACACGTCGAGGTGGCCGCCGCGCATCATCGCGAAGCTGTCGGCGTGGTGGAAGAAGGAGCCGCCGGGCAGGAGCGTCACCGGCTGCTTGCCGGCGTTGATGAGGTCGAAGTCCTCCTCGCCCTCGGCCGGCGCCGGCCCCATGCCGATGACGCCGTTCTCACTGTGGAGCACGACCTCGCGGCCGGCCGGCAGGTGGTTTGCGACGAGCGTCGGCAGGCCGATGCCGAGGTTGACCACCGCGCCGTCGGGAATGTCGCGCGCGACACGCGCCGCCATCTCGGCCCGGCTCCATGACGTCGCGCCCATGTCGTGTCCTCTTCAGGCCTGCTGCTTGAATCCGCCGGCGCTGGTCGCGACCCGGTCGATGTGCACGATGCGCTGCACGAAGAGGCCCGGCGTGACGACTGCCTCGGGATCGAGGCTGCCGAGCGGCACGATCTCGTGCACGGTGGCGACTGTCGTCTTCGCGGCCATCGCCATCACCGGCCCGAAGTTGCGCGCCGTCATGCGATAGGTGAGATTGCCCCAGCGGTCGCCGCGCTCGGCCTTGATGAAGGCGTAGTCGGCGTGCAGCGGCGACTCGAAGACGTACATGCGGCCGTCGATCTCTCGCGTCTCCTTGCCCTTGGCCAGGTCGGTGCCGTAGCCCGTCGGGGTGAAGAAGCCGCCGATGCCGGCACCTGCGGCACGGATGCGCTCGGCGAGGTTGCCTTGCGGCACGAGCTCGAGATCGATCTCTCCGGCGCGGTAGAGGCCGTCGAAGTGATGGCTGTCGGTCTGGCGCGGGAACGAGCAGATGATCTTCTGGACACGACGCGCGGCGAGCAGTGCCGCCAGGCCGGTGTCGCCGTTGCCGGCGTTGTTGTTGACGATCGTCAGGTTGCGCGCGCCCTGCGCCAGCAGCGCACCGACGAGCTCGTTGGGAAGTCCGGCCGTGCCGAAGCCTCCGATCATCACGGTGGCGCCGTCAGGGACGTCGGCAACGGCCTTGGCGAGTGAGGTGACGATCTTGTCGATCATCGCGCAGCGATCGAGCGGGCAATCCCGGCCGGGGCGAGGCGGATCGGCATGGGCGAATAAGGGCTACAGTTTGAGGCGACGCAAAGAGCATTTTCACGCCAAACGGATCGCGCCGGGTTCGCAGCCGCCGCGCCCGCTTCGGGCCGGCCGCGGCGACGGATCACCCTCACGACCGCGCGCGGGCAGTTCACAGATGCCGGGCGTCGCCAGAGAGCCCTGCAACTCGATGGCCAGTAGCAGACGCCGCGCCGCGATTGCGGCCTTCAGGGCACTCGGCATCTCGACCATCTGCCGAACTATCCTCGATGGCATTTCGGCGCCTCTTTGCACTGCAGCTGGCCTGCAATATTGCGCAATCGCTGGTCTCGGTGGGCCTGGCTGGGCTACGGCTTGCAGGTGTTGGTGTGGACAAGCCCGATTCACATCTCGTGCGTCTTCTTGGCGTCGTTCATCGGCCTGACGGCCGTGGCGGCCGTGTTCGTGATGACGAACTGCATCGCGCCGGCCTTGTAGCTGCGCCACCTGCGCCAGGCTGTACGCATTTCAGCGCGGACTTGACGCGCGCGCCCTTCCGTGGAGTTTTCCCGGCAACGCGTCACTCTCCGTGTCGGAGCGCGCGCCGGGCTGCTTCGGGGCGGCCGCAGCTGTCGATATCGTTGCCGCTTCGGCGCCGGCATGCGGCCGGCCGAGCCGGGCGCGAGCCCGCAAAGCCGGCCCGACACACAATGAGCCCTTCGCTTCGTCGCCTGGACGGCCGACCGCCGGCCCTGCCAAGCCGCCCAACGCGGTCGGCGTTCAACCCGACGCTCTGAGACACCTGCCCCAGCATGAACAACGCAACGCGAGTCGATAAACTGGAAGCGCAAGTCGCGGCGCCAGATGCCGCCCTGCCGCGGCGGGTGTCGATCGTGATCCCGGTCTACCGAGGCGAACGCACGCTGCCCATGCTGCTGGCCGAGATCGCGCCGCTGACCGGCGAAGTGGTCTCGCCCCGCGGCCATCGGCTAACCGTGGGCGAAGTGCTGCTGGTACACGACTGCGGCCCCGACCGGTCCGACCGCGCGATCGAAAGCCTGGCATGCCAATACGACTTCGTGCGCCCGATCTGGCTGTCGCGAAACTATGGCCAGCATGCGGCGACGTTGGCCGGCATGGCCAGCGCCACCGGCGACTGGGTGATGACGATCGACGAGGACGGCCAGCAAGACCCGGCCGACGTCGGCACCATGTTTGACGCCGCGCAGGACCAGACACTGCAGCTCGTCTACGCCGCGCCGCTGAACCCGCCGCCGCACAGCA
The DNA here is from genome assembly GCA_038236565.1 of Burkholderiales bacterium. Taxonomy (GTDB): domain Bacteria; phylum Pseudomonadota; class Gammaproteobacteria; order Burkholderiales; family Burkholderiaceae_C; genus Schlegelella_A. Next base: position 9,923 of record JBBRZP010000059.1, read on the forward strand.
TGATGCGCAACCTGGCCAGCCGCACGGCCAAGCGCGTCACGTCCTGGCTGCTGGCCAACGACAAGATCGGGCGCTTCAACAGCTTCCGGCTGGTCGACGGCGAGATCGCCCGCACGCTGGCCGCCTACTGCGGCAACGGTGTCTACCTCGACATCGCGCTGTACTGGATCTGCAACCGAATCGGCCACGCCGGCATCCGGCTGCGCCAGGAGATGGACCGGCCTTCGGCCTATTCCTACCGAAAGCTGCTCGGACACTTCTGGAAACTGATCTTCACCACCGGCACGCGGCCCTTGCGGCTGATCACGATGATGGGCTTCCTGTCGGTGATCTTGGCGCTGGGCATCGCGCTCTACGCGCTGTACGGCAAGCTGACCAATTCGGTGCCGGTCCAGGGCTGGGCGTCCCTGCTGATCATCGTCGCGTTCTTCTCCGGCTGCATCCTGACCGCGTTAGGCGTGATCGCCGAGTACATGGCGGTCACCATGGGCATCGCGATGGGCAAGCCGCTGTACGTCGTCAGCTCGAAGCCCACGCGCCCAGCGCGGCCGTCATGAAAATCGCCTGGGTCATCGGCATGTATGGGTTGCTGGGGTCGGCCGTGGCCGCTCAGTTGCGCAAGGAAGGCTGGACGCTGCTGGACATCGGCTCGCGGCTGCGCTGGGACGATCCGGCTGCATTGCATGGCCAGTTTGCCCAGGCGGTGGCAAAGCTCGGCGAACAGGTGGGAACCGGCGGCGAGTGGTCGGTCTACTGGGCCGCCGGAATTGGGACGATGCAAAGCGCTGAAGGCTCGATGGCGGGCGAGACCGCGGCTTTCGCCAAGCTGCTGAGGCTGCTGGACGACGCCGCGCCGTTGGGCGCCGGCTCCGGTGCGGTCGCGCTGGCGAGTTCGGCAGGTGGCATCTACGCGGGCTCCAAGGACGCCGTGATCTCGGAGCAGACGGCACCGGCGCCAACCACCGCCTATGCGCGCGCCAAGTTGCAGCAGGAGAGCCAGCTCGATGCCTATTCGCGATCGCAGCCGAGCGTCGCAGCCTTGGCCGCACGCTTTTCCACCCTCTACGGCGCGGGCCAGGCGGGCAACAAACAACAGGGCTTATTGACGCATATCTCGCGCTGCATCGTGCGCAGCGTGCCGGTACACATCTATGTCTCGCTGGATACGATACGCGACTACATCGCCGCCGAAGACGCCGCGCGCGGCATGGTGCATGCGCTGCGCGAATCGGCCCCGGGCCGCATGACGATGAAGATCATCGCGTCGGAACGGCCGACGACGATTTCGGAGATCATCGCCATCTTTCGCCGCGTCGCGCGCCGCGCGCCGCGCATCATCACCAGCGCCGGGAGCGCGACCGCGCTGTACTCACGCAAGGTTCAATTCAGATCGATCGCGCGGCCCGACACCAGAGGCCACTGCGTCGTCGCCTTGCACGTCGGTATCGCGAAAGTGCTCGAAGCCGAACGGGCGCGCTATGTGCGGGCGACGGCGTCATTGCAGGCCTGACAGCGGCAAAGCCTGGAGAGTTGCCATGAACGAAGCGGAATTCGACAAGTTCGCCGACGAATACCATTCGATGCACGTCGCCAGCATCACGGCATCGGGCGAGGGGCCGGAGTTCTTCGCCGCCTACAAGATCGCCGACCTCGCCTTCGAGCAGGCGCAGAAGCGAACGGCGCAGTCGCAGCCGCCAAGCATTCTCGATTTCGGCTCGGGCAGTGGCAGCTCCATTCCCTACATGCTCGCGCGATTCCCCGGCAGCGAGCTGACCTGCCTCGACGTCTCGAAGAGGAGCCTGGAACTGGCGGCGTCACGGTTCAGCAGCCAAGCCAGCTTCGTTTCCTTCGACGGCACGACGCTACCTTTCCCAGACGCGTCATTCGACATCGTTTTCGCCGCCTGTGTCTTTCATCACATCGATCACGACAGTCATCTCGGTCTGCTGCGCGAATGGCAGCGGGTGCTGCGGCCGGGAGGCATGGCGTTGGTCTACGAACACAACCCGAACAACCCGATGACGCGGCGTGTCGTCGACTCGTGCCCGTTCGACGAGAACGCGCATTTGATCAACGGGAGTGCCATGCGCGACCGGATGCTAAAGGCCGGCTTTTCCGACGCCGCCGTCAGGTTCCGCGTGTTCTTTCCGCGTCTGTTGCGCGCGCTGCGGCCGATTGAGCGCGGCCTGTCATGGCTGCCACTAGGCGCTCAGTACTACGTGGTGGCGCGCCGCTCGTGAAGACGACGCCCGATGACGGGTTGGTTCGGCCGCACGGCGCGTCGTCCGGAGCGCGCAGTCTGCGTGTCAAACTCCTGCGATTTCCAGCGGTGGGTGCGGCCAGCACCCTGATCTACGCCATCGCAACGTCGAGCTACATCTCGCTATTCAGCGTCGGCAACGAGCTGGCGGCATTCTTCGGTTACATGACGGCGGTGCCCTTTGCCTTCTTCGGCCATCGCTCCTTCACGTTTTCGTCTCGGGGCGCGGTGACGACTGAACTCGGTCGGTTCGTGCTGGTCCACCTGATCGGCTTGGTGGTTTCATGGTTCTCCATGCACGTGATGGTCGGCCAATTCCACCTGCACTACGCCTTCGGAATTGCGGGTGCCATGGTGCTGGTCCCGACCATCAGTTTCGTGCTGTTCGATCGGTGGGTCTTCAGGCCGTCCATGCCGTCAGGTGAAGCGGTATCGATACCTGACCGATCCAAACTGCGCCAATGAGGGTCCCGCAGCAATCCACCCCGCCCCATTGGTCCGGCGCCACTCGGCGTGCCCTCGGAGCCACTCGCGTCGCGGCGCCCCTGCTGGGCGCCGTCGCGGCAGGACTGTTTGCCTTGTTCGCCATCGTCGCCCGACATGGACTCGACCTTACCGACGAAGGCTTCTATCTGCTCAACTTCCGTCACTGGCACTCCGTACCCGCATTCACGCTGTTCGGCGCCTACTTTCAGATTCCGTATCGGCTGTTCGGCGAAAGCCTCTGGGCGATGCGAATGCTGGGCATGATCCTATTGATAGGCACTGGAACCTGGTGCGCCTTCCAACTGATGCTCATTCGCGACGTGCTCATGTCGCAGCAAGGTTCAGCGTGGATAGCGCCGGCCTCCATTGCCGCTGGCCTGACGGCGCTGAACTACTACGGCGGCTTCGTCGTCCCCTACACACCCAGCTACAACACGCTGGCGCTCATCTCGGCACTGCTTTGCACGGCGCTCACCATGCAGGTCGGGCGTGCGTTCGTGCTGAAGGGTTCCATTCCCGGTACGGCTGCGTTTGCCTTGGGCCTGGCGATCTCGATGGGTGTCGCGAACAAGTTCAGCGCTGGAACGCTCGTCGCGCTGTTCGACGGGGTGATCGCAGCGGCGATCGTCTGGCGACGAGTGCCGGTTCGCCAAGTTGCTCTCACGGCGGCCCTGGTTGTGACGGGTTTCCTGTTGAATGCCTTGGTTCTGGTATTGATCGACCCGCAGATTCTGATTCGTCTCAACCAAGGCATCGTCATCCAGCTCGCTCTTCTTCCGAGGAACATCACCGCAGAGTACGCAAGATTCCTATCGGAAGAGCTTCCGAATGGCGTGCACATGGCCGCGCGCATGTTGCTGTGGCCGGTCTTGTTCTCCACTGCGGTGCTGGTCGGGGGCCGATTCATCGGACGACCGGCAGGGGCGGCGTCTTCGGCCATCGTCGCATTCCTGACGCTAGCACTGTACGTGGGATTCATCAGGCACCGCGCATTCCGGATCGAATTCGTTTCGATGGTCGCACTGGTCTTATGGGTCGCTTGGGCAGCTCGTCGGATCGCATTGGGTGAGCGACCTTGGAGCGCTCGCACCTTGGTGGTGGACGGAGCCATGCTCGCGATGCCGTTCGCATATTCCTTTGGAACCAACAACGTGATGTTGCAGCACATGGGCATGGCTGCGGTGTTCCCGTCGCTGTTGATCGCGTCGTCGCTACGCTCCTTCAGGCGCGAAGGGCTTCTGCACGAGTGGGCCTTCATCGGCAGTCTCGCCCTCCTGGCGGCAACGCCGTCTGAAGTGTTCGTCCGCCAGTGGCTGAACGGCGAGCACACCTATCGCCTGGGCGCTGCCCTGGGCGATCAAAACGTCAAACTTCCGCCAAACCCTGCTCGAGTCGAAAGCCTCGTCGATCAGAGAATGGCCAGGACGGTCGACAGGTTTCTCGAGCTTACCCGGGCAGCGGGGATGAAGCCTGGGGCGGCACTCTTCGACTTGACGGGCCAAGCGCCCGGCTTGGTAGTCCTCGCGGGCGCGACACCCATCGGCGCTGCCTGGATCGCCGGCGGCGGCAGCTTTCGCGGCGACGCTGCGGCGAGGCTGGCTGTTTCTCTGCTGGATGCCAGTGAGCTGCGTCGGGCGTGGCTCATGACCAGCGAGGACAGCTTCGCCAGGGTTCCGTCATGGAGGGAGGTCGTCCAGGCCAAGCTCGGTTCTTTTCCCTATGAAGAGGCTGGCCGGATGACCTTGCCGGATCCGTCGTCGCCGGACAAGACCGTCCGCATCACGATTTCGCTCTGGAAACCGCTTCTTTGAGAAAGAGGGGCGCCGGGGGCTCGCCCCGGCGCCGAGTCAGCGCGGGCTGCCGCGACGGACCAGGTTGACGATCGCCAGCAGGATCACCGCGCCGAGGAGCGAGACGCCCAGGCCTGCGATGCTGAAGTCGTTCTGGTTGATGGTGCCGGTGCCGAGCATCGGCGCCAGCAACCAGCCGCCGAGCATCGCACCGACGATGCCGACGACGACGTTGAGGATCACGCCCTGTTGCCCGTCCGTCCTCATGATCATGCTGGCGACCCAGCCGATCAAGCCACCCACGACCAGCCAAATGATGAAGTTCATGCTATTTCCCCCTGTCCATGCCGTTGAAGTAGGGCCAGCTCGTCCCCGCGAAGTGCATGGATGAGCTGGCCGGAATGGGTCTTCGCAGTCTGCCGGGACAGGCCGCGAAAACGTGAGGGAAGACTATGCGCGCTGGCTCACGCGTCCCATGAGGCAGCATCCCAAGTCACCGTCAGTGACCTCCTACAGCGAGCGATCAGGCGACAAGGGCGATCGCGCCCTGGTACAGGCCGAGCAGGAGCGCGCTGACGCCGACGTTGGCCGCGAGGTGGCGCCCGCCCTGACCCAGGCGCAGGCCGAGACGCGCGCCGACGCAGCCCCAGAGGCTCACCACCAGCAGGGCACCGGCGTCGATGGGGTCGAGCCCGTGGCCGCTGGCGTGGGCGATGCCGACGACGGCGACCCAGAGGCCGACCGCCATCACCGTCGCTGCGGTGACTTCGTTGAAGGAGGGCTTGCGCAAGGCGATTCCGAAGAAGGTCATGGCGGATAGAAATGAATGAAGGGCGTCCCGAAAGGGTAGGAGCCCCGCCGCGTCGACATGCCCGGATCAACGGTCCGTCGCGCCCCCAGTTCGCGCGATCCGCGCGCCTTCGCGCCGGGGGCCCGGCGCGAAGGCCTCACACAGGCTTCGAAGTTTCTTCGCCTGCCGGCGGGATCGTTCGCCACCGCGCCCCGTTCGGCGCTTCTCCTGCAAGGCGACCCCCATGGCAACTTCCCGACGATTTCCCCTGATCGGCAAGGCGCTCGCGCTCGGCGCCGTCCTGATCGCCCTCGTCCTCGCGCTCGAATCGGTGAGCGGCATCGTCGCCGAGCGTGCCGGCCGGCTGCGCGAGGCCGAGCGCAGCGTCGCGGCCAGCCTGGCGTCGGCGCAGACGCTCGTCGGACCCGTGCTCGAGCGCGACTGCAGCGAGAGCTGGGAAGCGACGCAGGGCGAAGGCAAGGACAGGAAGACCGTGACCGAGCGGCGCGACTTCAAGCTCGTCGCCACGCCGGCGACCCTCGACGTCACCGGCGACGCGGCGATCGAGCCGCGCTACCGCGGCATCTTCAAGGTCAACGGCTACGTGCTGAAGGCGCGCTTCGTCGCCGGCTGGACCGACGGCGCGGCGCTCGTGCCGCAGGCGCAGCACGCGGGCTCGCGCCTGCAGTGCGACGCGCCGGCGCTCTTCGTCGCCCTCGGCGATTCGCGCGGCGTGCGCAGCTCGGCGATGCAGATCGACGGCGTCGTCGTGCCGGTGCTCGCCGGCACGGGCCACGCCGCGCATCCGCGCGGGTTCCATGCCGACGTCGCCGAGTCGTTCGCGGGCGCGCGCCGGCCGATGCGCGCCGAGGTCGGCCTCGAGCTCGTCGGCACCGGCGAGCTTGCCTTCGCGCCGGTCGGCGACAGCACCCGCGTGGCGCTCGCGTCCGACTGGCCGCACCCGTCCTTCGGCGGTCGCTTCCTGCCGATCGAGCGCCAGGTCGGCGAGACCGGCTTCACCGCGCGCTGGCAGCTCAACGCCCTCGCCACGACCGCGCCGCAGGCGGCGCTCGCCGGCGCGCCGGCGTGCCGGCTCGGCGACGTCGCCGGCGACGCCCCGGCGCCGGACGACGCGCGACGCACGCCGTGCGTCGAGACCTTCGGCGTCGCCTTCATGGATCCGGTGAGCCCGTACGTGCTGGGCGACCGGGCGACCAAGTACGGCCTGCTGTTCATCGCGCTCACCTTCGTCGGCGTCGGCGCGGTCGAGGTGATGCGGCGCCTGCGCGTCCATCCGATCCAGTACCTGCTCGTCGGCTCGGCGATCGCGATGTTCTTCCTGCTTCTCGTCAGCCTTTCGGAGCACGTCGCCTTCGCCGTCGCCTATCTCGCGGCCGCCGCTTCGTGCACGGCGCTGCTTACCTTCTACGGCTCGTTCGTGCTGCGCGGCAGCCGCGCCGGCGCCGCCTTCGGCGCCGCGATCGCGACGCTCTACGCCGCGCTCTACGCGCTGCTGCAGCTCGAGCAGACCGCGCTGCTGCTCGGCTCGATCATGCTGTTCGCGGTGCTCGCGGCGATGATGGTCGCGACCCGGCACATCGATTGGTACCGGCTCTTCGAGAGGATGCGGGCCGACGGCGGCGCGCCCCTCGCGACGGCGTCGGCCGACCCGGCGCCGGAGGCGGCCGCGTGAGCCGCGTCAGCGCGGCGCGCGCCCGGTCGCGAAGATGCGCTTCAGAGCGTACGGCGGCACGACCTCGAGCTGGTCGTAGCGGGAGCTCTGCGGCGCCTTGTCGGGCCGCCAGCGCAGGAAGGTCGTCGCGTGGCGGAAGCGCTCGCCCTGGAGATGGTCGTACTTCACCTTGCAGACGCGCTCCGGCCGGACGGGCTGCCACGACAGGTCCTTGCCCGCGCTCCAGCGGCTGGGCGCGCCGGGCATGCGCTGGGCCGGCGGCCCGTCGTGGGTTCGACGGGCCGGTCGTCCTGGCTGGCCCAGTCGCGCCACGGATGCCCGGCGAGCGCGTTGCGGCGCAACGGCGCGAGCTCCTCGACGAGCTCGCGCCGCCGGGTCATCGTGAACGACGACGTGACGCCGATGTGATGGAGCACGCCCGCGTCGTCGAAGAGACCGAGCAGCAGCGAGCCGACCGCCTCCGGGCCGCCGCCGGCCGTCGACTTGTGCCAGCAAAAGCCCGCGACCACGCAGTCGGCAGTGCGCACGTCCTTGATATTCAGCATCGTCCGCTTGCCCGGCGCATACGGCAGCGCAAGCGGCTTGGCGACGACGCCGTCGAGGCCGGCGCCTTCGAACTCGCGCAGCCACGTCCGCGTGATCTCGGCGTCGCGCGTCGCGGGTGTGAGGTGCAAGGGCGCGGCGGCGTCGGCGAGCAAGCTTTCGAGCGCAGCGCGGCGATCGGCTTGCGCGGTCTCCATCAGGCTTTCGCCACCGGCGGCAAGAAGGTCGAAGGCGACGAACGACGCCGGCGTTTCGACGGAAAGCCTGGCGACGCGCGATGCGGCAGGATGCAACCGCTGCTGCAGGCTGTCGAAGTCGAGGCCCTTACCGCGCACGACGACGATCTCGCCGTCGACGATCGAGCCGGCAGGCAGACGATCGAGCAGGGCCTCGCGCAGCTCGGGAAGTAGCGATCGAGCGGCCTGAGGTCGCGGCTCTGGATCGCGATCTCGTGCGCCGTCGGTCGAAAGACGATGGCGCGAAATCCGTCCCACTTGGGCTCGAACAGGAAGTCGCCCGCCTCGAACAGGAAGTCGCCCGCATCGGGCACGACGTCGACCGCCTTGGCGAGCATGGGCTCGATCGGCGCTGCGAAGAGAGAATGACTCGACGTCCGGGGCATGCGGCGCGCCGGCCGCCGCGCCGGCACTCAGTCTTCGAGCTGGATCTTCGTCGCGACGAGGCCGCCCGCCACGATCGACCCCTCGACATGGACCGTCTTGCCCGAGAGCGTCGCCGGCGCCAGGCCGGAGCCGAAGAAGGTCGTGTCGCCCCACGAGACGCGGATCGCGGCGCCGGCTTGCGGCGTCAGCGTGAACGACCGGCCCACGACGTCGACGGCCGAGGCCTTGCCCTCGCGCTCGACCGTCGACCCAGCCGACTCGCTCTCGCAGGCGACGGTCCGGGCGCGCACACCGCTGCTGACCGTCGCGCCGTGGACCTCGACGAAGAGACCGTTCGCCAGGCCGGTGACCGGGCAACCGCTCAGCGAAGCGGCAGACACATCGACGGGGACCCCGCGCACGGTGAAGGTCGATGTCGCTGCGGCGTAGGCGCTGATGTTGCCGTGCAGCTCGGCCTCGGAATCGGAGCCGGCGTCGCGGATCGTCACGCTCGTGGCGGCCAGGCTGCCGTTGCCGGTCGTCGTGCCGACCGCCTGCACGTAGAGGCCGTTGGCCAGCATCGACGCGGCAGGCGACACCGTCGCCGTCCCATAGTTCACGACGTGGCCGTCGAGCACGAAGGTGCGCGCCGTCGCGTCGAGCAGCGACACCTTGCCGCTGAGGTAGGTCGCGAGAACGGCTGGCGAGAGGGTGCGGACGCGGACCTCGGCCGCCTGGATCCGCGGACCCGCGCCGCCGGTCAGAGACGCCGACGGCGCGAGCACCGAGACCGTCTGCCCGACGACGAGTGTCGTTCCCGCCGGGACGACCGGCGCCAGGGCAGCGTCGACGGTCAGAAGGGCCAGAGAGAACGAGCGCGTCGCGGCCGACAGGGATGCGACGAGCCCTGTCGCCCGGAGATACGCGGGCAATGAAGCCAGCTTGTCCACCCGTGTCGCCTGGATCACGTACGACCCGCCCTGCGGCACGAGGATGCCGTGGACGTCGACCGGGTCGCCGGCGCGCACATCGGCGCCGCGCGCATAGCCGCCGCCGAACTGGGTGATCGGGCCGGCCGTGCCGATGCTGTTGAGGACGACCGACTGGCCGAGCACGGTGAAGCCGTCGGCGACGATCGTCGCGACCGGCCCGGACACGGCCGGGTCGACGCGAACGACGCGGGCCACGCCGGGGGTCGCGTACTCGACCGAGACGCGCTGGCCGAGCTTCACGTCCGCGAGCTGGTCGTG
>JBBRZP010000060.1:0-19185 GCA_038236565.1 Burkholderiales bacterium
ACGTTGCGATGGACGAAGAGCTCGCCCGGCGCGAGGTCGACGAGGTCGTTCGCCGGCACGCGGCTGTCGGCACAGCCGATCCAGAGGTATTGCGGCGCCTGCTGCTGCAGCAGGCCGGTGAAGAAGCCGGGCCGCGCAACCTCCATCTTCTTCGCCCAGCGGCGGTTGCTGTCCAGCAGCTCCTGGAGATCGGTCATGGACATGGGCAGGGCCGGACAGAAGGACCGCGCCGTGGTGCGCGATCAGTCCCGGTCGAGTTTACGGGTGTACTCGAGGAGCCGCCCTTTGTAGGCTGGCGACGAGGCGGTCGCCGCCACGTCGAGTCGCTCCTCGGTCAGGGCGAAGCCGGCCTCGGCCATGCGCCGGTTGAAGGCCGGCCGATTGCCTCGGTCGGGATCGACGATCCACACGTCGCACTCAGGCTTCGCATGACGGTCGACGAACCGGGCCAGGTCGCCCTCCACATCCCTCTCGTACAGCAGGTCGCTGCCAATGATCAGGTCGTAGCGATCCGCGGCGGCTGCATCGGCGGCGTCGGGCTCGGCCGCGCTCGCGACGGCCCAGTCGCCGTGCAGGTACTTCATCGGCCCAAGGCCGTTCAGGACCAGGTTCTCGCGCAGAAAGAGCGCGGTCAGCGGATGGCGATCGCTCGCCGTGACGTCGGCGCCGGCGCGGTGGCCGACGAGGCTAGCCACCGCCAGGCCGCAGCCAACCTCGAGGATGCGTTCGCCCGGCCGCACCGGTCGCTGCGCGAGGCGAGCGGCGAGACGCAGCTCCGACGGCCAGATCAGGCCGAACAGCGGCCAGCCGGCCGACGAGATGCCCATGCTTTCTGCGACGCCGTCGGCGTCGCAGAACTGCTGCCGGTCGAGAAGCGAGCGGACGACGAGATCGTCGACGCCGGCGATCACGATCCGTTCGTCCTTGGTGGCGTAGCCTGGCATCGTTGGGTCAGTATGCGCGCAGGCCTCTAGGCCCGCGCCGATCGGCGTCGAAGCGCGACCGCCCGGCCACGACATCGCGACCGGCTTCGTCCGCGTGCGCGGCGCGCGGCCGGCTCGTCAGCGAGGGTCCGCCGCGAGTTCCGGCTCGCGACTGAGGTCCGCCGGCACGCGGCCGAGCCCGTCGGGGCGCAGGCTGTTGCGCAGCGCGGTCTTGCGCAGGATCACCGCGAACGCCTGCACCTCGGCGGCCTGCGTCGCGTCGAGACGCCAGAGCAGGCCGGGCGTGCGGATCGGCGTCGGGCTCTCGAGCGGAATCCGCTTCAGCCCGGTCATGCCCGGCGGGATCGCATGCGTGGCGACGATGCAGGCGATCGGCATGCGCTGGACCAGCCCGAGCATCGGCCCGATCGCCGACATCTCGGCCGCGACCACGGGCTCGGCGCCGCTCGCCTTGAAGCACTGCTCGAGCAGTACGCGCGTCGCGAAGCGCGGCGGCAGGAGCACGAGTCTCTGCTGGTGCAGCTCGACCATCCGGATGCGCTTGCGCGCCGCCATCGGATGGTCGTGCGCGACGACCAGGACCATCTCCTCGTTGTAGAGCGGCTCGAACCAGAGTTCGGTCGGCGCGCCCGGCCGATAGGCGATGCCGATGTCGAGCTCGCTCGCGTGCAGCGCCGCGACGATCTCGTCAGCGGCGAGCTCGTCGACCCGCACCTGCACTGTCGGGTGGCGGCCGAGGAAGACGGCGACGCAGTCCGGGATCAGGCCGACGTTGAAGGTGTGCGTCGCGCCGATGCGCACCCGCCCCGTGAGCCCGCCGCCGCCCGGGCGCAGCGTCGCGATGCCCTGGTCGACCTCGCGCAGGGCGCGCGTCGCGTAGGCGAGGAAAAGCTCGCCGGCCTCGGTCGTCACGACCTTGCGGCCGATGCGCTCGAAGAGGGTCTGGCCGATCTCCTCCTCGAGCTGGCGGATCTGGTGCGAGAGCGTCGACTGCGTGACGTGGACGTGCTCAGCAGCACGCGTGAAGCTCAGGCAGTCGGCCAGGGCCACGAAGTAGCGCAGGTGTCTCAGCTCCATGGAAACCCGGTGGTCGAATCGATTCCATCGATCATATCGATGGCAAAGGATCATTTGTCATCGTCGGCATGCGCCGTCTATCGTCATCGTCGGATGAAGCGGCGGCCCGACCCGACGCCATGGAGACACGATGGATCACCTCGAGCAGCGCCTGACTTGCCGCGCGACATGCGGATGCGACGAAGGCGCCGCGGACCCCTCGGGCATCGGCTCTCGGCGCGGCTTCCTGCGCGCACTCGTCGCGGCCGGCGCCGGCTCGGCGCTGGCCGGCTGCGCGATGTCGACGGCGCCAGCGGCCGCCGTGCCGCGGGTGATCGACACCCATCACCACTACTACCCGCCCGACTACCAGAAGGCCTGGCTCGACTACGAGGACAAGCGCGGCATTCCGCACTTCACGTCGCAGGTGAACTGGTCGGTGCGAGGTGCGCTCGCCGACATGGACGCCGCCGGCGTGCGCACGGGCGTGCTCTCGATCGCCTCGACGCCCGGCGTCTGGTTCGACTGGACGGTGCCCGAGGTGGCGCGCGTCGTGCGCCAGTGCAACGACTTCGCCGCCGGCATGGTGCGCGACCATCCCGGCCGCTTCGGCCAGTTCGCGACGCTGCCGATGATCGACGTCGACAGCACGCTGAAGGAGATCGCGTACGCCTTCGACGTGCTCAAGGTCGACGGGGTCGGCCTGCAGACGAACTACGGCGACAAGTGGCCGGGCGACGCCGCCTACCGGCCGATCTTCGACGAGCTCAACCGCCGCAAGGCCGTCGTCTACTTCCACCCGCTGGTCGCGACCTGCTGCGCGCGCCTGAGCGTCGGCACGTTTCCGGCCGTGATCGAGGTGCCGCACGACACCACGCGCGCCGTCGTCAGCCTGCTGCTCTCGGGCACCTTCGCGCGCAATCGCGACACGCGCTTTCTCTTCTCGCACGGCGGCGGCACGATCCCGATGCTCGCCGGCCGCATCAACTTCTTCCACGGCCAGGCGAAGAACGTCGACCAGTTCGCGCCCGACGGCATCGAGGCCGAGCTGCGCCGCCTCCACTACGACACCGCCAACGCGACCCATCCGGCGTCGATGGCGGCGCTGCTGAAGCTCGTGCCGGCGTCGCAGGTCGTCTACGGCAGCGACTACCCGTACGTGACGATGAACGCCCAGGTCGCCGCGCTGCGCTCGCTCGGCCTCGGCGATGCCGACCTGGCTGCCATCGAGCGCGGCAACGCCATGCGGTTGCTGCCGCGCATGCGAGCCTGAATGTCCGAGACCATGGAGGAGGTTCGTTCCCTCGGCGCCGGAGACGGGCTCGATCCCGCCTCGACGCCATCCGTCGCCGCACGCGGCGCCACGACAAGCGGGCCGTCCACGGACCCGTCAAGGAGACACACGCCATGAAGTTCTTTTCCTCGTCATCCGGCGGTCTCGTGCTCGCGCGCCTGCTCGCCGCCCTGCTCGCCTTCGGCGCGCACGCCGCCATCGCCGACAACGGCGAGCACGACAGGGACCGCGACCGGGACCGCGATCGCGAATGCCCCGACGGCCGCGACGTGACCTACTTCAACGGCCGCATCCACACGATGGACACGCGCAACAGCGTCGTCTCTACGGTCACCATCCACAACGACAAGTTCTCGGCCGTGGGACGCGACGGCGACCGGGTCGACAACCGCTGCCGCCAGCTGATCGACCTGCGCGGCAAGACCGTCGTGCCGGGCCTGGTCGACAACCACAACCACATCGTCCTGCTCGGCCTGCGGCCCGGCTATCACACGCCGCTCGAGAACGCGACCTCGTTCGCGGACATCGCCGCGACGTACCGAGCGCGCATCGCAGGCGCGCCGATCGGCGCGTTCATCACGACGATCGGTGGCTTCAACCCCGTGGGGTTCGCAGAAAAGCGCCTGCCGAACCTGGCCGAGCTCGACGCGATCGCGCCCTCGAACCCGGTTTACGTGCAAGTCTCGTTCACGGGCCCGTCGACGACCAACAGCGCCGGCAAGGCATTCTTCGCGAGTCGCGGAATCGTCGTCGGCGCCGACGGCTCGATCGCCGCCAACGCCCAGACGGTGGCGGCGCTGAACGCGCTGCGCTCGGTGCAGACCTTCCAGGACAAGAAGCGCGGCACCGCCGATGCCCTGGCCTACGCGGCATCGCTCGGCGTCACGTCGAACTTCGACATGGGCGGCTTCCTGATCCCGGGCTCGCCCGACCATGAGGACGAGTTCGTCTTCGACGGCGCCGCGAGCTGGGACCCCTACACCGCCTACGACCCGCTGCTCGACCTGCATCGCAACGGCCTGATGAAGGTGCGCGTGCGCGTCTTCTTCCTCAGCATGGACAACGCGCTCGCGATCCCGATCCTGACGCGCCGCGTCGAGAACGCGTTCCGCGAGTTCGGCAACGACTGGCTGAAGATCGCCGGACTCGGCGAGTTCATCACCAACTGGCCGCTGTTCGGCCAGGTCGTGCCGCCGGCGAACTATCCGGCGGCGGTGAAGAAGGCCGCCGAGCGCGGCTGGATCTACTCGCAGCACACGCTGTCGTCGGCCGAGGACGGCGTCGCGATCGGCGCCTGGGAGACGATCAACCAGACCATCCCGATCGCGCCGCTGCACTGGTCGGTGGCGCATGCGCTGACGATCACGCCGGCCAACATCCAGCGGCTGAAGGCGATCGGCGGCGGCCTCGCGCTGCACGGCTTCCGCTATCTCGCGGGCACGCCGACCAGCAACGGACCGCCGTACCGGACGATCCTCGACAGCGGCATCCACGTCGGCGCGGGCTCCGACTCGGCGCAGATCTCGGCGCTCAACCCGTGGCTGATGCTGTACTACATGACGACCGGCAAGAACAGCTCGGGCCAGCTCATCAATGCCGGACAAACGCTCACCCGGCAGGAGGCGATGCGTCTCTACACTGCCGAGAACGGCTGGTTCAGCAAGGAGGAGGGCAAGCTCGGCTCGATCGAGGTCGGCAAGCTCGCCGACCTCGTCGTCCTCAACAGCGACTACTTCACCGTGCCCGACGAGTCGATGAAGCAGATCCGCTCGGTGCTGACCGTCGTCGGCGGGCGCGTCACGTACGACAGCGGCGCCGTCCAGATCCGGGATCACTGAGTTCGTCGACCGGGCCGAACTGCCGGCTCGGGCCAAATCGAGAAGGGTCTTCGAACCATGTCCACGTACAACCAAGCCAAGCTCACCGAGGAAGTCATCGGCTCGTTCAAGAACGCGCCGCCGCGTCTGAAGGAGATCATGACCTCGCTCGTGACGCACCTGCATGCGTTCGCGCGCGAAGTGGATCTGACGCCGCAGGAGTGGCAGGCGGGTCTCGCCTTCCTCAAGGAGACCGGCCGCATCTCGACCGGCAAGCGCGAGGAATTCATCGTCCTGTCGGACACGCTCGGCCTGTCGATGATGGTCGTCTCCCTCGCCCAGGCACGCGCAAGCGGCGATGCCAAGGGCGCGCTGCCGGCAACCGAGGCGACGGTCGAAGGTCCGTTCTACTGGCACGGCGCGCCCGACCTGCCGCTCGGCAGCGACATCGGCGAAGGCGTCCCCGGCACGCCGGCGCTCTACACCGGCCGCATCACCGACGTGAACGGCAAGCCGCTCGAAGACGCGCTGCTCGACGTGTGGTCGGGAGACGGCGACGGCAAGTACGACGTGCAGCTGTCGGACGAGCCGACCATGAAGGCGCGCGGGCGCTTCCGCACCGATGCCGAGGGCCGCTACTGGTTCTGGTCGATCATGCCGTCGTACTACCCGGTGCCCGATGACGGGCCCGTCGGCACGATGCTGCGCGCCACCAACCGCAGCATCAACCGCCCGGGCCACATGCACACGATGGTCTCGGCGCCGGGCCACGTGCCGATCACGACGCACCTGTTCGTCTCCAGCAGCCCGTATCTCCACGAAGACGCGGTCTTCGGCAAGCGCGACAGCCTCGTCGTCCAGTTCGAAGAGCACCCGCCCGGCAAGGCGCCCGACGGGCGCGCGATGAAGACGCCGTACCACTCGGCGAACTACGACTTCCGCCTGACGCCTGCGCCGTGAAAATCGGCAAGGCGACGATCGCGCGCACCGCGATCTGCACGAGCGACGAGCACACGATCGTCGTCCGCGGCAAGGATCTCTCGAAGGAGCTGATCGGCAAGATCTCCTTCGTCGATCACTTCTTCCTGCTCGTCATCGGCAGGATGCCGAGCGCTGGCGAGACGGCAGTGCTGAACGCGACGCTGGTCGCGATCGCCGAGCACGGGCTCGTGCCGAGCGTGCAGGCGGCGCGCATGACCTTCGCCGCCGCGCCCGACGCGATGCAGGGCGCGGTCGCGGCTGGCGTGCTCGGCTGCGGCACGGTGGTGCTCGGCTCGTCGGAAACGGCCGGACGCATGTTCGTCGAGGTCGACGCGCGGATGAAGACCGGCCTCTCGATGCGCGACGCCGCACTCGCGGTGATGAAGGAATGGCGCGCCGCCGGCAAGTCGATCCCGGGCTACGGGCATCCGCTGCACAAGGAGCGCGACGAGCGCGTCGGTGCTCTCTTCGACACGGCGCGCGCGGCCGGCACGAGCCTGCACTTCGTCGACATCGCCGAGGCCTGCGAAGCGCAGCTGCCCGAGGTGCTGAAGAAAGACCTGAAGCTCAACGTCTCGGGCGCGATCCCGGCCGTGCTGCTCGGTGCCGGCTTCCCGGTGCAGGGGCTGAAGGGCGTTCCGATCCTGGCGCGCACCGCCGGCCTGATCGCCCACATGGTCGAGGAGATGGCCGATCCGATCGGCTTCGCGCTCTCGTACCAGGCGACGCGCGAGGTCGAGTATCTCGGCGAGGTGCCGGCGACGTTCGGCGCGCACCGGTGAGCCACGCGTCGTGATCAAGACGCTCGCGGGCATCAAGGTCGTCGACCAGGGCACGTTCATCACCGGCCCGGCCTGCGGCATGCTGCTCGGCGACCTCGGCGCCGACGTGATCAAGGTGGAGCAGCCAAAGACGGGCGATCCGTTCCGCTCGTTCAAGGGCGGCCTCTACAGCCCGCACTACCAGGCCTGCAACCGCAACAAGCGCTCGATCGAGCTCGACACCAAGTCGGCCGCCGACCGCGAGGTGTTCGACGCGCTGATCGCCGACGCCGACGTCTACATCCAGAACTTCCGCCCCGGCGTGGCCGACAAGCTCGGCGCCGGCGAGAAGCGCCTGCGCGCGCTCAACCCCAAGCTCGTCTACTGCTCGATCAGCGGTTTTGGCGCGACCGGGCCTTCGGCGATGCGGCCGGCGTACGACACCGTGGCGCAGGCGGCGGGTGGCTTCCTCGGCCTGCTCGTCAATCCCGAGAACCCGCGCGTCGTCGGCCCGGCGATCGCCGATTCGCTGACCGGGTTCTACGCCGCCTACGGCGTGCTCGGCGCGCTCGTCGAGCGCGGCCGCACCGGCATCGGCCGCACCGTCGAGGTCTCGATGCTCGAGGCGATGGTGCACTTCAACATCGACGCCTTCACCCACTTCTTCCAGGAAGCCGAGGTGATGGGGCCGTACAGCCGGCCGCGCGTCTCGCAGTCGTACGTGATGAAGTGCAGCGACGGCAAGTGGATTGCGCTGCACATGTCGTCGCCGCCGAAGTTCTGGGAAGGCCTCGCGCGCGTGATCGAGCGGCCCGGCCTCTTCGAGGATGTCCGCTTCGCGACCCGCGAGGCGCGCATCGACAACCAGGAGGCGATGATCGAGGTGCTCGCCGCATGCTTCAGGACGCGTCCGCGCGACGAGTGGTGCACGCGTCTCCACGCCGAGGACGTGCCGAATTCACCTATGTACGACACGAGCGAAGCGCTCGACGATCCGCAGGCCGTGCACCTGCAGCTGACCACCTCCGCGCAACATCCCGTCATGGGCCTGTTCCGCACCGTGCGATCGCCGGTCTCGTACGACGGCGAGCGCGCGCTCGAGGTGAAGCCGCCGCCGACGCTCGGCGAACACAACGACGAGATCCGCGCCGCCTTGCGCGCGCGCAAGGCGGGGACGGCCACCCAAGTCGATTGACGTCGCCCGATCGAAGACAAGATTCCGACGATCCCCCATCAAGAACAGCAGGAGACCTTCCGATGACGACAAACACACCCCCGAACGGCGCAGTGACGCGCCGCACCGCCGTCGGCGCCGCCGTCGCGACGCTCTCCGGCCTGGTCTTCGGGCAGGCAGCCGGCCAGCCGATCCGCATCGGCAGCACGCTCGCCCTCACCGGCCCGCTCGCCGCGACAGCGCAGATCCACAAGCTCGTCGGCGAGATCTACGTCGAGCAGGCGAACAAGCGCGGCGGCTGGCTCGGCCGGCCGCTGGAATGGATCGTCAAGGACGACCAGAGCAAGCCCGACCTCGCCCGCACGCTCTACGAGCAGCTCGTCACCGCCGACAAGGTCGACCTGCTGATGGGCCCGTACGCGACCGGCGCGATCCTCTCGGCGATGGGCGTGGCCCAGCGCTACAACAAGGTGCTCGTGCACCACACGCTCGGTGTGCCCTCGCTCGCCAAGTACGACAACCAGTTCCCGGCTTGGCAGCTCGGCTCGGACCCCGGCACCACGGTGCCGAACTCCGTGTTCGACGCACTCGCGGCCGGTCCCAAGCCGCCGAAGACCGTGGCTGTCGTGACCAGCAAGTTCCCCTCGATCTATTTCATGTCGCAGGGCGCGCGCGAGGTCATGAAAAAGCGCGGCCTCACCGAGGTCCTCTTTCTCGAATGGGACTTCGGCAACCGCGACTTCGGACCGATCGCCAACCGCGTCAAGGACGCCAAGCCCGACTTCGTGTGGGTGGGCGCGATCGGCCTCGACGGCAACCTGCTGCTCGACGCGATGAAGAAGATCGACTACGAGCCGCCACAGCACTTCTACCTCTATCCCGCGCCCGGCCCGCTGGTGACGCTGCCCGAAGCGAAGAACGCGCTGTCGCTCACGATCTTCGAGGACCAGCCGCCTTTCACCAACACCCCGGTCGCGGCCGAGTTCGTCAAGATCTACCGCGAGCGCGCCACCAAGGCCGGCCTCGCCGACCCGTCGGTGGAGACGCAGTCGGCGGCGTCGTACACCGCCTGGCAGATCCTCGAGGCCGGCGTCACCGCGACCAAGAGTCTCGACGACAAGGCGATCGGCGCCTGGATCAAGAGCCATCGCGTCCAGACGATCCAGGGCAACCTGCGCTTCGACGGCCCGAACAACTTCGGCGACGACTTGATGCGCGTGAAGCAGGTGCAGGGCGGCCGCTGGCTGGTCGTCTGGCCGAAGGAGTTCAGCAACGGTGCGAAGCTGACCGCCAACTGACGCGCGCGACAAGGACCCCTCACGCATGCCGGGCTTCACGCTGCCGAGCGCCTCGCTGCTCGCGCAAAGCATCCTTTCCGGCATCTTCGTCGGCGCCCTCTACGGTCTCCTCGGGCTGGGCCTCAGCCTGAGCTGGGGCCTGCTCAAGCTCATCAACCTGGCGCACTTCGCGTTCGCCTTCCTGGCGGCGTACCTGTGCTACCAGATGGCGTCGATGGGCGTCGATCCGCTGCTGACGCTGGTGGTCATCGTGCCGACGTTCTTCGTCGTCGGCGCTGCCCTGCACTGGGTGATGGCGCGCTTCTCGGTCACGCCGTTCAACTCGCTGCTGCTCACCTTCGGCCTGATGGGGATCGTCGAGGCGCTGATCCAGGCGATCTGGACCGCCGACTTCAGGAAGCTCGAGTCGGCGTACTCGTCGGCGAAGTTCAAGGTCGGCTTCCTCTACGTGCCGATCCCGGAGCTGATCACCCTGCTGCTCTCGGTCGGACTCTCGATCGCGATCTGGGCCGTGCTGCGCTACACCGACCTCGGACGCGCGCTGCGGGCTGCGGCCGAGGATCCGGCGATCGCATCGGCCTTCGGCATCAACGAGAAGAAGAACGCGCTCGTGCTCGCCGGCACGTGCTCGGCGCTGGCGAGCGTCGCCGGCGTCTGCCTCGCGCTCAGCTTCACGCTCGCGCCGTCGCAGATCTACGCCTGGATCGGCGTCGTCTTCGCGGCGGTGATGCTCGGCGGCCTGGGCCGCGCACTTGCGCCGCTTCTCGCCGGCACGCTGATCGGCGTGAGCGAGGCGGTGACGATGGCCGTCACCGCGCCGTCGTGGGCGCCGATCGTCTCGTTCACGCTGCTGATCCTCGTGCTCGTCCTGCGACCCGGGCGAGCGACGTGATCAGGCGCACCCCGCTTGTCATCCTCGGCGCGGGCATCCTGCTCGCATTCGTGCCGCGGCTCGGCCTGCCCGCGTTCTACGACTCGCTGCTCTACCTGATGCTCCACTGGATCGTCCTCGCGACCTCGTGGAACATCCTCTCGGGCTACACCGGCTACTTCTCGTTCGGCCACGGCGCCTTCTTCGGCGCCGGCATCTACACGACGAGCACCTTGCTGGCGCGCTACGAGTGGCCGTTCCTGTGGACGCTGCCCGTCGCCGCCCTCGTCGCCGCCGCGCTCGGCGTCGCCCTCGGCGCGGTCGTGTTCCGCGTCAAGGGCGTGCGCGGCGAGGTGTTCGCGCTGCTCACGCTGGCGATCACCTTCGTCATCGGCACGATCGTCGTCAACACGCCGCTCGACGGCGGCCAGGGCGTTTCGCTCAGCTCGGTGCCCGTGCCGGCGATCGGGCCGACGCAGTCGTCGACCTTCTACCTGCTCGCGCTCGCTGCGGCGACGCTGACGATGCTGATCGCCCACGCCATCGTCGTCTCGAAGTTCGGCGCGGGCCTGTTCGCCATCCACGACGACGAGGACGCGGCCGAAGTGATGGGCGTGCCGACCTATCGCTACAAGCTCGCCGCGCTGGCGATCTCGTGCGCGCTCGCCGGCGTCGCGGGGGGCATCCACGCGCTCTTCCTGTCGTACGTCACCGCAGGCGAGGTCTTCACCATCACCGTGCCGCTCACGGTCGTGCTGATGAGCGTGCTCGGCGGCACGCGCCACTGGGCCGGGCCGGCCGTCGGCGCGGTCGCGATCACCGGGCTCCTCTACAGCTTCACCGCCTCGGACCACGCGATCGCGGGCAAGGCGTTCACCGGCGTCATCCTGATCGCGGCGATCCTGTTCATGCCCGACGGCATCCTGCTGCGCGTCCAGCGGCTCCTGCGCCGCACGGTCGCTCCGGCCCAGGCTGCGGTCGCACGCACGCCGCTCGCGCCGCCGATCGAGGATGTCGCCGCCTCCGCCCCCGCGCTGTCGACGTCGGGTGTCGCGCACGGCGCCGAGCTGCTGCGCGTGCGCGGCCTGCACAAGGCATTTCGCGGCGTGCGCGCGCTGGCCGGGGTCGACGTCGACGTGCGCCGCGGCGAGATCCTCGGCCTGCTCGGCCCGAACGGCTCCGGCAAGTCGACCTTCATCAACGTCGTCAGCGGCCACTATCTGCCGACGGCGGGTGAGATCGTGTTCGAAGGCAAGAACCTCGCCGGCCACGCCGCGCACCAGATCGCCGGCGCCGGCATCTCGCGCACGTACCAGATCCCGCGCCCGTTCGGCCACATGACCGTGCTCGACAACGTGGCCCTGGCGACGCTTTTCGGCGGCGCCGTGCGCGAGCCGATCGCAGCCCGGCGCGACGCGATGCGCTGGCTCGAGTTCACCGGACTCGAGGCGAAGGCCGACGCACGTCCCGAGGACCTCAACCTGCACCAGCGCAAGTTCCTCGAGCTCGCGCGCGCCCTCGCCTCGAAGCCGCGCCTCGTCCTGCTCGACGAGGTGCTGTGCGGCCTGACGCCGAGCGAGATCGACGACGCCGTCGCGCTGATCCGGCGCATCCGCGACCAGGGCTCGACGATCGTCTTCGTCGAGCACGTCATGCGCGCGGTGATGGCGCTCACCGACCGGGTCGTCGTCTTCAACCACGGCGAGCTGCTCGCCGAAGGCCCGGTCGCCGAGGTCATGAAGCGGCCCGAGGTGATGACGGCGTACCTGGGGTCTGCTCATGCTTGAGGTCCGCGACCTGCAGGTGGCCTACGGCGCGGCGCAGGCGCTGTGGGGCGTGTCGCTCGACGTGCGCGCGGGCGAGCTGCTTTGCGTCGTCGGCCCGAATGGCGCCGGCAAGACGACGCTGATCCAGACGCTGGCCGGCATCCTGCGCGCGCGCTCCGGCCGCATGATGTTCGACGGGCAGGACATCACCCGGCTCGCGCCGCATCGCTTCTGCGCCGCGGGCATCGCCATCGTTCCGGAAGGGCGTCGCCTGTTCACCGGCATGACGGTGCTCGAGAACCTCGACATCGGCAGCTACCTGCCGGGCGCCCGGACGCATCGTGCACAGTCGCTGGAAGCGGCGCTGGCGCTCTTCCCGGCGCTGAAGGCCAAGCTCGCCAGCCCGGCCGGCGAGCTCTCGGGCGGACAGCAGCAGATGGTCGCGATCGCGCGCGCGCTGATGGCCCGGCCGAAGCTGCTGCTCCTCGACGAGCCGTCGCTCGGCCTCGCGCCCGCGATCGTCCACGACGTGTTCGCCGCCATCCGCCGCATCAACGACGAAGGCATGGCCGTGCTCCTCGTCGAGCAGAACGTCGCGCTGGCGATGGAGATCTCGCATCGCGCCTACGTGCTCGAGGAAGGTCGCATCGTCGCCGACGGCGCGCCGTCCGAGCTGCTCGCCCGGCCCGAGATCCAGCGCGCCTACCTCGGCGTCTGACCGCATCCGCTTCACAGGAGAACCGACCATGCTGTTCCCCACGACCATCGTCGGCAGCTTCCCGCAGCCGGAGTGGCTGATCGACCGCGCCAAGCTCGCCGGGCGCTTCCCGCCGCGCGTGCGCGCGAAGGAGCTCTGGCGCATTCCGCCGCAGTACCTCGCCGAGGCGCAGGACGACGCGACGCTGATCGCGATCCGAGCCCAGGAAAACGCCGGCCTCGACATCGTCAGCGACGGCGAGATCCGGCGCGAGAGCTACTCGAACCGATTCGCGACGGCGCTCGAAGGCGTCGATCTTGACAACCCGGGCTCGGGGCTCGATCGCTCCGGTCATCCCAATCCGGTGCCGCGCATCGTCGGCAAGATCCGGCGCATGCACCCGGTCGAGGTCGACGACCTGAAGTTCCTGCGCGCCAACACGACGCGCATGACCAAGATCACCGTGCCCGGTCCGTTCACCATGGTCCAGCAGGCGCAGAACGACTTCTACGCCAGCGAGGAAGAGGCGGCGATGGACTACGCAGCGGCAGTCAACGAGGAGATCCGCGACCTCTTCGCGGCCGGCGCCGACGTCGTCCAGATCGACGAGCCCTACATGCAGGCGCGGCCCGAGAAGGCGCGCCAGTACGGCCTGAAGGCGCTCAACCGCGCCCTCGAAGGCATCACCGGCACGACGGCGGTGCACATCTGCTTCGGCTACGCCGCGATCATCCACGAGCGGCCGAGCGGCTACTCGTTCCTGCCCGAGCTCGCCGGCTGCAGCTGCCGCCAGGTCTCGCTCGAGACCGCGCAGTCGCGTCTCGATTGCTCGGCGCTCGCCGGCCTCGACGGCAAGACGCTGATGGTCGGCTGCATCGACCTCTCGGATCCCGAGGTCGAGACGGCGGCGACCGTCGTCGAGCGGATCGAGCGCGCGCTGCCGTTCGTGAAGAAGGAGAACATCATCCTCGCGCCCGACTGCGGCATGAAATATTTGCCGCGCGAGACCGCGACGGCCAAGCTGAAGGCCATGGCCGAGGCCGCGAAGATCCTGCGCGCCCGCTACGCTGCGTAGTTCCTGAGCTTGCAGAGGCGGTGCCGATGCGCGACTTCGTCTTCGACACCCGCCTGCCGCGTACCGTCTTCGGTGCCGGATCGCTGCGCCATCTCGGCCGCGAGATGGAGCTCCTCGGCCTCGCCCGCGCCCTCGTGCTCACGACGCCCGGCCAGCGCGAGATGGGCGAGCGCGTCGCGGCGATGCTCGGCGCGCGCTCCGCCGGCGTCTTCGCCGAAGCGGCGATGCACGTGCCGGTCGAGACCGCGCGCGCGGCGTGCGCGGCGGCACGCGCGCTTGGCGTCGACTGCGCCGTCGCCGTTGGCGGCGGCTCGACCACCGGCCTCGGCAAGGCGATCGCCCTCGACTCGGGGCTGCCGGTCATCGCCGTGCCGACGACGTACGCGGGCAGCGAGATGACGACGATGTACGGCCTCACCGAGGCCGGTGCGAAGAAGACCGGCAAGGACCCGCGCGTCCTGCCGCGCACCGTGATCTATGACCCGGAGCTCTCGCTCGGGCTGCCGTTCGCGATCACGGTCGCGAGCTCGATCAATGCCATCGCCCACGCCGCCGAGGGGCTCTACGCGCCGGACTGCAATCCGGTGATCGACGTGCTCGCAGAGGAAGGCATCCGCACCGCCGCCGGCGCCCTGCCGCGGCTGCAGCGCGATCCGCGCGACCTCGAGGCACGCGGCGAGGCGCTCGTCGGCGCCTGGCTGTGCGGCACGGTGATGGGCAGCATCACCGTCGGCCTGCACCACAAGCTCTGCCACACGCTCGGCGGCAGCTTCAACCTGCCGCACGCGGAGGTGCACGCGGTGATCCTGCCGCATGCGATGGCCTACAACGCGCCGGCCGCGCCGGCAACGATGGCGCGCATCGCCCGCGCTCTCGGGGTCGCCAGCGCACCAGCGGGTCTGTTCGATCTCGCGCGCAACCATGGCGCGACAATGGCTCTGCGCGACATCGGAATGCGCGCCGAAGATCTCGATCGTGCTGCTGACCTCGCCGTTCAGAACGAGTACCCGAACCCGCGCAAGCTGGAGCGCCCGCTGATCCGCGCGCTGCTGCAGCGCGCATTCGACGGGACGCGGCCGGACTAGGCCGCAACGCCGGCGAAGGCGGGGCCGGCTCGGTCTCCTACTCGGGCGCGGACGCTGCCACCGGCTGCGCCGAGGCGGCCTCATTCGGCGCGTCGGGCGCGAGACGCAGCCTGAAGTAGCGCGCATCGCCTTCGGGCAGCTTCATCTCGCGCACGCCGAAGCCGCTGGCGGCGAGCACGCCGATCGGCTGGAATGGACCGACCCGACTGCGGGAGGCTTCGACGACATAGCGGCCGGGCTGGAGGGCGCGCGTCTTGAGGATCGTCGTCCTTCCCATGCGACTGGCACGAACGCCGCCGAAAGGACGAGCCAGCGGATCGCCGACGAAGACACCCTGCCCCGGCATCAGCACGCTCTTCCAGTACGCCTCGACCAGCGACTCGCCGGCGAGGTAGTGGGCCATGACAACACCAACGTCCGGAAACTTCTGGCGATAGTTGCATGGCTCGGTCACGGTGCCATAGCTGCCGGTGGCGCCGGCATCCAGCCATTCGGTCGCGATGGTCTGCTGGCCGCCCCAGAGCGCGCCGCCCCACGATGTGAGGTGATCGGCGATGGCGCCGTCGAGGAAGCGGTTGCTGGCGATGTTGGCGACGATCGCCCAACCGGTGAAATGGAACATCACGTCGTGCTTGCCTTCGAGCGAGTCGGCGTCGATCTGCTCGAACGGGTACGCCTGGCCGATTGCGGCGCGTACGCGCTCATATGTCTGCGCACGGACGTTTCGGCCACCGTCGGTCGTGTTCAGCAGATAGGCCTTGCCTTCAGGCCAGCTCTCGTCGGAGCGCACGCCGCGATCGATCAGCTGCTTCACGCTTTCGACGTCCTTGCCCGCCAGCAGCATCGCCGGACGCAGCTTGTGGTCGGTGTATGGCGCACTGCCGCGGGTGTTGAAATAGCTCGACATCTTCGTCGTCTGGCAACCCTCGGCGCAGTACGACGCCGGATCGAAACCGAGCGCGAACGCCGCCGTCACCGACATGCACTCGACCCGGAACGGAAGCGTCCAAGCGAGCGCGTACGCCTGGACGTCGGCGCCGACCTTCGCATCGAGCACCTCCTTCACCCGCAGCCAGTCGCCGAAGCTCATCACGCCGTTGCGGGCGAATCGGACATGAATGACGCGCTCGGCGGCGATGCCGCGCTTGGCGACGTAATAGCGGCCGATCTCGACGCTCGACGGATCGGTGTCGTTGACGACGACGGCGATGTCGCGGGCGCGCAGGCCGACCACCGGGAACGTGAAGCGCTCCATGTCCTGCGTGAGTGCGGCCGGCGCCGGGCCCTGGGCGAGCGCCGGAGCGATGGCCGCGATGCCGCACAGGAACGAGAGCGCGAGCGCCGCGATCGTCGTCGCGGCGATGCGAACAGCGCCCGTCACGCGTCGACCCCGGGGCGCGCCGCGGGGGAAGGCTGGTTGTCGAGGAAAGGGCCGTTGAACATGCCGGACGGGACTCGGGTGCGGTGGCCCAGCACTGTGCCCGATTTCGCGCTCGCCGTCGGGAGGAAATGGACGACCTCCCGACTGTTCGTCGAAGTCCGCCGCCGCGACGATCAAGCCGCCGCGGTCGTCCGCCCTAGCGCCCGCAGGCCATCCGCTGTTCCTGGTCGCCGTTGCGGTCGCACAGAAGCGTCAACAGCAGTGGTTCGAGCAGGGCCTCGCCTTCGACCACCTGGTCGTCGGTTCGGGCAGCTCTGGCACGCACGGCGGCCTCGTCGCCGGCTTCCTCGGCAACCGCGTCGACGTGCCGATCACGGGCATCGGCGTGCGCCGCGATCCGAACGATCAGGAGCCGCTGGTGCACCGCGAGGTGCAGCGGTGTGCGATCTGCTCGGCCTCGGCCTGGCCGTGCCGCGCGAAAAGGTCGTGAGCGTCGGCGGCTACTGGCAGCCGAAATACTCGGTGCCGAATACGAAGATGGTCGAGGCGGTGCAGGCGCTCGCGCGCACCGAGGCGATCCTGCTCGACCCGGTCTACACCGGTAAGGTGATGGCCGGGCTGATCGGCCTCGCGCGCCAGGGTCGCCTTCGCGCCGGCGAGCGGGTGCTGTTCCTGCACACGGGCGGCGCGCCCACGCTGCACGCGTACGAGGCAGAGCTGCTCGGCTCGCTGCCGGTCGCCGTCTAGGGCCTGTGCACGCTATGGGAGGGCTCGCGCCGGAGTTGCGCAGGCCCGAGTCACGCCGCAGCGCAGATCTCAGCGAGCACGGCGCCGATCGGCTCGCGGATCACGACGTCGGCGAGCTCGTCCATGGCCGTCGGCTGGTCGTTGACGATCACGATCGTCGCGCCGGCGCGCGCGGCGATCGGCACCATGCCCGCGACCGGCATCACCTGCAGGGTCGTGCCGACGGCAAGCATCAGGTCGGCCTCGGCGGCGACGGTCATCGCCCGATCGATGACCTCGGGCACGAGCGGCTGGCCGAAGGAGACGGTGTCGCTCTTCAGGATGCCGCCGCAGGCGAGGCACTTCGGATCGTCCTCGCCGGCGCGCACCCGCGCGAGCGCTTCTTCCATCGCCGCACGCCGACCGCAATGCCAGCACATCACACGGCGCATCGTGCCGTGGACCTCGACGATCAACTCCGGCGACTGGCCGGCGCGCTGGTGCAGCTCGTCGATGTTCTGCGTCACGAGCGCGCGCAGCTTGCCACGGCGCTCCAGCGCGACGAGCGCGCGATGGCCGGCGTTGGGCTCCGCGCTCCAGGCCGGCGAGTCGAGGCGCGAGCGCCATGCGGCCTTGCGGACCTCGGGCTCGGCGAGATAGGTCTGGATCGTCGACTGCTTCTCGGCGGCGGGATTCCTCGTCCACACGCCGCGCGGCCCGCGAAAGTCGGGGATGCCCGACTCGGTCGAGATGCCTGCGCCGGTGAGAACGACGATGCGCCCGGCGCCGTCGACGATTCGTCGTGCATGCGCGCGCAGATCGCTCGCCACGTGCCCGCGCTCCTCTTCGAAGGCCCGACGACGTCGATCGCGCGCCGCGCTCAGTTCTTCTCGGCGAGCTGGTCGAGAATGGTCGGGTTCTCGAGCGTCGACGTGTCCTGCGTGATTGCCTCGCCGTTGGCGACCGAGCGCAGCAGTCGCCGCATGATCTTGCCGCTGCGCGTCTTCGGCAGGTTGTCGCCGAAACGGATGTCCTTGGGCTTGGCGATCGGCCCGATCTCCTTGGCGACCCAATCGCGCAACTCCTTGGCGATCTTCCTCGCCTCCTCGCCGGTCGGGCGCGGTCGCTTCAGGACGACGAAGGCACAGATCGCCTCGCCCGTCGTTTCGTCGGGCCGGCCGACGACGGCGGCCTCGGCGACCAGCTCGGTGCACGAGACCAGCGCCGACTCGATCTCCATCGTGCCCATGCGGTGGCCGCTGACGTTGAGGACGTCGTCGATGCGGCCGGTGATCGTGAAGTAGCCGGTCTTCGCGTCGCGGATCGCGCCGTCGCCCGCGAGGTAGTACTTGCCCTGGAACTCCTCCGGGTAGTAGCTCCTCGCGTAGCGTTCGGGGTCGCCCCAGATCGTGCGGATCATGGCCGGCCACGGCTTCTTGACGACCAGGATGCCGCCGGTGCCGTTCGGCACGTCGTGGCCCTGATCGTCGACGACCGCCGCGGCGATGCCCGGGAACGGCAGCGTGCACGAGCCCGGCACGAGCGGCGTCGCGCCCGGCAGCGGCGTGATCATGTGTCCGCCGGTCTCGGTCTGCCAGAAGGTGTCGACGATCGGGCAGCGGCCGCCGCCGACATTCTTGTGATACCACTCCCACGCGGCCGGATTGATCGGCTCTCCGACCGAGCCGAGGATGCGCAGGCTCGTCAGGTCGAAGCTCTTCGGATGGACCTTGTCGTTGCTCTCCGCCGTCTTGATGAGGGCGCGGATCGCCGTCGGTGCGGTGTAGAAGATCGAGACCTTGTGCTTCTGGATCGTCTGCCAGAAGCGGCCGGCGTCGGGATAGGTGGGGATGCCCTCGAACACGACCTCGGTGCCGCCGAGCGCGAGCGGCCCGTAGGTGATGTAGGTGTGGCCGGTGACCCAGCCGATGTCGGCGGTGCACCAGAAGACATCGTCGGGCTTGAGGTCGAAGGTCCACTTCGTCGTCAGCGCCGCGTGCAGCAGATAGCCGCCGGTCGAGTGCTGCACGCCCTTGGGCTTGCCGGTCGAGCCGGAGGTGTAGAGGAGGAAGAGCGGATGCTCGGCGCCGACCCACTCCGGCTCGCAGCTCACGGGCTCCTTGTCCATCACCTCGTGCAGCCACTTGTCGCGCGGCGCCTCGAACTGCACAGCGCCGCCGGTGCGGCGGTAGACGAACACGTCGCGCACGGCGTGGCCAGGGCCGACGAGCGCCTCGTCGACGATCGCTTTCAGCGGCA
>JBBRZP010000061.1:0-18752 GCA_038236565.1 Burkholderiales bacterium
CTACGTCTTCTTCGCGCTGCCGGTGATCAGCGCGCTCGCCAATGACCCGTTCCGCTTCCTCGAGCGCACCGCCAAGATCCAGTGGGGCATCACGGTCTGCGTCTACGGCATGAGCCACGCGCCGGCGCTGCTCCTGCTCGACCTGCCCGCCTACCAGGGACGCGGTGCGTTCCTCGTGCTCTTCCTGGTGCTCGTCGTCGTCGCGGCGCAGCTCGGCCAGGAGGTCGCGAGCCGGCACTTCAGGCGCCGGCCGGTCGCGCGCGCGATCAGCCGCTCGTTCTCGTGGCGCGCCTTCGGCGCCGGCGCCGCGGCAGCTGGCATCGTCGGCGTGCTGCTCTTCTGGGTGACGCCGTTCAAGCCGCTGCCCGCGCTGGCGATGGCCGCGGTCGCCGGTGCCGCGGGCACGCTCGGCGAGTTCGTGATGAAGGCGCTCAAGCGCGACGCCGGCGTGCGCAACTGGCTCGGCAACTCGTCGGTCACGGGTGCGGTCGGCCTGCTCGACCGGGTCGCGCCGCTCTGTTTCGCGGCGCCGGTCTTCTTCCACTCGGTGCGCTGGTATTTCGGGATATAGCGTGTTGCGGTTGTAGCGTCCGAGACGGCGCGCGGTCGTGGCCCGTCGTGTCTGCTTGTCCTTCCGCTAACGGCACAACCGGCCGGTCGTGATCGACGGCTTTTGGGCACCCCGATTTGCCTCCGCGAGAAAATTTGGCGATTCCTGCCGCAGCTCTCCTGCCCCGCAGAAACCTTCGTGCTCGGCTCCCCTGGGCATTGCCCTAGCCACCCAGCAAGATACGTCGATCGAGTGGTCGATCCAATCCCTTTCCGACGAGTTTGCATCGGTGGGGACGAACCGGGGTCGCGAGACGCCCAAGCGTGCCCGGTCAAAGGGCACGCTCGTCAGAGCCTGATCACATTTCGAACCGGTTCGGCGGCAATTCGTTGGATTCGGTTTGGCCACCGAGGGTGTTCCGATTGGCCTTCGACCACCTTTCCCGGCACGGGATTGCGGCCCCAGCCCATCGTTGGAGCCTTTCGACAACGGAGGGGGAGCGCGGGCGCTTGCAATCTCGAGGAACTCTGGCCCGCCGACTGGACGGTCAACCGGGGGATGAGCGCGGCGAGTTTGCCGAGCGCCAGCACGGTCTGGCGGTGGCAGGATCAGCCCGGTGAGGCGAAATTCGGCGTGGCCTTGCCGGACAGCGCCTCCAGTGCCGAGCCGACGCTGCCCGACGGCGCCAGGGCGCGCAGGATCTTCGCGAACAGCGGGGCGTAGGCCAGACTCGACGAGTGGCCAGTGAGCGGGTCGCAGTTCGTCAGGAAGGCCGCATCGAGCGTGGCCCAGTCGTCAGTGCCGAGCACCGCTTCGGCTATCGGCAGCACATCGGCTTCCTCGACGTGCATGTGCTCGAGGTAGAAGTCGACGTAGCGGGTCATCGAGCTCTCGAAGGTGTCGCGGCGGGCCTCGCACTGATCGGTCTCGCCCATCATCTCGAAGCCGACCAGCGCATGCTCGAGTTCGCGGATCGCGTGCTCACCGTGAGCGTGGTCGTGCTCAAGCCGATCCAGCACCGCGTCGATGCCAGCACCGCGCCCGCGCAGCTTCGGAAACAACAGCCCGCTCTCCTTGGGGTGGTGCAATCTCTCGGGGAACTCGTCGACGTAGAACAGCATCGCGCGCAGAGCGCTGAAGTCGGGCAGCGTGCCGCGGCGACGATGCTCGGCGAGCAGCAGCAGGATCGAACGCAGCATGGCCGAGAGCGCACGATGCTCCTGTCGGATGATGTCCAGGCTGGCGTGCGTCACGGTCTCGTACTACGACGGCGGATCGTCAAATGTCCTCCTGTCGCTGCCCGCATGACTTGAGCCAGGTCAAGGCAGGGCGCGCACGAGGTGCTGCCCTTTGGTTTACTGCTCGATCCCCCTCGGTCGTGAGCGGGCCCCCAGCCGAGCACGCGCATGACGGCGGCGGCGCACTTCAGACTTGAGCCCGCCGTTTCCTGCGCCTGCGCTGCAGCGTCGAGTCCACGACAAGCTCGTCGCCTCCAGCTGCGAGCGGCGATCGTTCGACAACGAGCAGCGCGCAGCGGCCCAGAACGCGGGCGGGCCATGCCGTCGTCGATCGCCGATCGCTGATTCAGTTCTCGACCGGCGCCGGCGCCGTTCACGGCCGGCGGCGCCGCAGCGCCCCCCGAAAGCCCTCCTGAAGACGCAGCCGATCGTGGTGTCGCCAGCGTGCGGCGCCGAATCACGGAGAAAGGAAGCGCTGGCGCGCCAGCGACCACCGGCAAGCTCGCGTCGCTGCGACACCCGCCGGCATACGGCCGTTCGACGCGCCGCGCTCTCGTCTGCGCTACGCAGCGACGGCGTGAAGCCGCCATTCGCCCGGCACGCCCTTCAACGCATGCTCGCCGCGGTCGACGAACGACAGACCGGAGCCGGCGACCAGGTCCTTGACGGTGCTCGACACGAGCACCTCGCCGGCACCGGCCTGCGCGGCGACGCGCGCGCCGATGTGAACGGCGATGCCGCCGATCTTGGCACCCATCACCTCGCATTCGCCGGTGTGAACGCCGGCGCGCACCTCCAGGCCGAGCGGACGGACGCCGTCGCGGATCGCCTCGGCGCAACGGATCGCGCGCGCCGGACCGTCGAACGCGGCGAAGAAGCCGTCGCCTGCTGAGTCGACCTCGCGGCCGCGGAAGCGGTCGAGCTGGCGCCGAGCGACGCCGTAGAAGGCGTCAAGCAGGGCGTGCCAGCGCGAGTCGCCGAGCTGCGCGGCGCGCTCGGTCGAGCCGACGATGTCGGCAAACAGGATCGTCGCGAGGACGCGATCAGGGGACCCGCCATGACGCTCGCCGGTGAGGAATTCCTCGATCCGATCGAGATAGGCGTCGGCGTCGCCGCTGAAGAAGAAGTGATCCTTGCCGGGCAGCTCGACGAACTTCGCACCCGGGATATGAGCGGCCAGGTAGCGCGGCAGCTCAACCGGCACGAGACGATCCTCGCTGCGGTGCAGGACCAGCGTCGGCACCCGCACCGCGGGCAGGATCGAGCGCGTGTCGATCTCGTAGACCATCCGCATCACCGCGACCGCCGCGCCCGGGCTGGAAGCCTGGCGCTGGAAGCGCCCCCACCATTGGCGCGCCGCCGGATCCTGCGCGAGCGACTGCGCGAAGGAGCTCAGCAGGACGCCTTTGCCCCAGCCCTCCTCCATCCGGGCGAGCAGCGCGTTCCATTCCCCCGGCCGCGTCCCGAGGACGTAGTCGGGCGCCCAGGCGACGCGCGCGAACGTGGCGACGAGCACCATCGCCACCGTTCGATCCGGGTAGGTCGCAGCGAAGAGAACGCTCATCGGCCCGCCCTCGGAGACGCCGACCAGTGCCGCGCGCTCCGACCCCGCAGCGTCCATCACCGCCCGCACGTCGTCCATGCGCTCCTCGAGCGTCGGCAGCTGCTGCGTCGGCACCGGGTCCGACATGCCGGTGCCGCGCTTGTCGAAGATGATCAGGCGCGCGAACGACGCGAGGCGCCGGTAGAAGTGGGCGAGCGGCGGGTACTCCCAGCCGTGCTCGACGTTCGAGATGAAGCCCGGAATGAAGACCAGATCGATCGGCCCGCTGCCGACCACTTGATAGGCGATGTGGTAATCGCCGCTCTTCGCGTAGCGGGTCTCCGGAACCTCGTGCATGAATCCTCCACCGTGCTAGGTCTTCGCCCGCCATCTTGCCCGATCGCGGGGCAGTCGAAGCGCCATCGAGGCCTGTGCACTGACCGAACCTCTCCTGACTTTCGGGCGGCTGTTCTGTCACCGCGGCCAGGGGCGATTGCTCGATCACCCACCGGTGCGCGCCCCGAGGTAGGCGTCACAAGGTAGGGCCCCACTCAACGCGATTGCGCCGCGCTGCGCCGACTGAAACCGTGAACAACCACAGCCTCGACGTGAGCAACGCGTGCAAGCCAGGGATCGGCAGCCCCACCTGCTGCCTGATGGCGACCGGTCCACAACGAGCGCCACCGGCCCGAGCAGACCATGCTGGACCGGCTGGTGCACGAGCATGCCGAGGACTTCTTCGCCCAGGTCGAGTCCACGACCAGTGCCAGCCCGCCACACTTCGTCATGGACGGTTGGCCCGCCGGACATCGTCGAGCGCACCTGCGTTGGTCCAGTACATCCGGCCACCAGCAAGATCCAGAGCAAGACCCACTGGCGCAATCGCGCCAGACAAGAGGGTCAGCTGACCCGTGCCGTCCAGGGTTGGCGCACCGAATGAGCTACTGGAGGATTGTTTGATGCACTAGCGCAGTGCGCAGGAGACGGGTGTCGCGCACAAGAGCTCGGCCAGCACCGCCGGCGCCGCCTTCCACCTTCCTTGCCGCGCTTCATATCCACGCAGCGCGCGGCGGCACCGGCGTGGCGAGCCACGCGGCCGCCGACGCTGCGGCCAAACGATGTGCCTACTACGGTGCCCGCTGGCGATCGCACGACACGCGCGAGTTCCAGTCGGCGAAGTTTCCGTTCGGATTGTTCTCCCACGCCCACACATGCAGCTCATAGAGCGCGGGCAATGCGTACCGATTGGGCTCCGCAATCAAGTTGGCGAGGTGACCTTCGACCGAGGCCGCGACGCCTGGCCCGTTCCGGGCCGCCCACTCGCTCACCAGCACGAGGTACTCGACGCCGACGAGACGAAACGTCCCGCCATGGCCAGGCTCGTAGATCAGCATTTCGGGCTCGTCGGCCTTGAGCACGCCGTCGTGCAGGCGATCCGGCTTCAGGAAGTGGACGCCCATGGCGCCTTCGTTCGGCCCGCTCACGCAAGGCGTGGCCTGGACCCAACCCTCGCCGAGCGCGACATTGAAGTCCTTGTATCGGGCCGTTGCATGGCGGACTTTCTCCACCAACGGCGAGGAGCCTGCCTGCGAGGATGGCGAGCCGTGCTCGTGGGCCACGGAGGGCTGCATCGCGCTGGTCACTACGGAAAGCCCGAGGACAGCGGCGGCGCCGAGGCGGCGCCGAAACGGGCGGAAGCCGGGGCGCAGCCGCGTCGAGCCGGAGGCGAGGATTTCGTTCGTCATTGCGTTCTCCAATGTGATGTGCAATCGCTCAGTGATAGAAATAGGGATCGAGCACCGTCACCTCGGTGATGCTCCCACCACCGGCAGTTCGTTGCGGTGCGCGACCTCGCGGATCGCGTCGGGCGACGGCGCGTCGTACACGCAGTAGGTGCGCGTCTTGTCCGAGCTCACGTACGAGTGCACCCATGTCACGCCCTTTTCGGCGTTGAGGGCGACGATGCGCGCGCAACCCGCGGCACCTTCGGCAGTCATGGGGATGGCCAGACCGGCCGGGAAACTGCGTTCGATCATGAATCGGGGCATTGCGGATCTCCTGTTGTGGGACTGGGCGGTGGCGACCGTGGGCGCTGGCGCGCGGGTCAAGCCTGGCGAAGGACGGCGCTGCCTGGGGGCACGACGACAGCGGCCCACTGCGACACGTCGCCGCCAGTCAGACCGACCGCGACCGCAGCGAAGATCGAGAACGTGATGACGGGGGCTAGGGCGGCGGCGATCAAACGCGTCCTGCCGGACGAGAGGGTGTAGTGGCTGGTGGACATGGCGGGCTCCGTAGTGGTGGGTGGGTGACGCCATCTTCGGCAGTGACCCTCGCCAAGTCCTGAAGCCGGCCTACAACGTTCTGAAGCGGTATGAATCGACCGTGAAGGCGCTGGGCTGGCCCCGCGCCGCCCCGATGTGCACGGCGATTCAGCCCGCCGCCGTCGAGCCCATGTCTTGCCGCTGGTGCTGGAGCGATGAAGCGGGTTCGGGGCCCGACAATGCCGCTCGGAACCAGGCACCGAGCAGCTACTGATGTCCGTCCTGACTTGATCGCTTCTGAACTGCGCGAAACTCGGGCTTCATGGACGCTTCCTCCGCGCTGAAATTCGGGCGCTTCGAGCTGCAGGCTCGCCGCGGCCGGCTGCTGCAGGACGGCAAGCCGGTGGCCCTCGGAGCCCGGGCGTTCGATCTGCTGCTGGCATTGGCCGAACGGCGCGACCGGGTCGTGACCAAGGCGGAGCTGCTAGATTTGGTCTGGCCCGGCCTGGTGGTCGAGGAAAACAATCTGGCGGTGCAGATCGGCACGTTGCGCCGGCTGCTCGGGCCCGAGGTAATCGCCACCGTTTCCGGGCGTGGCTACCGGTTCAATGCCACGGTCGTCGGCGACAACGACGCCGGCCCCTCGCTGAAGCAACGCCTCGCCGCCATCATGGCCGCTGACGTTGCAGGCTATTCCCGCCTCATGGCCGCCAACGAACGCGCTACGGTGGCGGCGCTGGACGCAGCGCGCGAGGTGTTCAGGGAACAGGTCGAATCCAGGCACGGGCGCGTCATCGACATGGCAGGCGATTCGGTGCTGGCCGTGTTCGAGACGGCCGTCGGAGCCGTCTTGACTGCACTGGCTGTGCAACAGGAACTGGCTGCTCTGACGCGGAGCACGCCCGAAGAGCAGCGCATGCGCTTCCGGATCGGCGTGCACCTCGGAGACGTGATGGAGAAAGAAGACGGCACGATCTACGGTGACGGCGTGAACATCGCGGCCAGGCTCCAGGAGCTGGCCTCACCCGGCGCCCTGGCGGTCTCCGATGCCGTGCGGGGCGCAGTTCAGAACCAGGTGGTGGCGCAGTTTGTCGATCGGGGCGAGCAGCGGGTCAAGAACATCGCCCATGCGGTGCGCGTTTTCGAGGTGTCCGCGCCGGGCAGCGTCGCCACCCGACCGTCGGGCGCGTTCGGCGTGATCGACCTGTCGCTTCCGCAGAAGCCCTCGATCGCAGTCCTGCCGTTTGCCAACATGAGCGGCGACCCGGAGCAGAAGTTCTTCGCCGACGGCGTGGTCGAAGACCTCATCACGGCGCTGTCGCGGGTGCGCGCATTGTTCGTCATTGCGAGAAATTCCAGCTTCGCCTACGAAGGCAAGGCGATCGACATCAGGACGGTCGGACGCGAGCTCGGAGTCCGCTATGTGCTCGAAGGCAGCGTCCGCCGCTCCGCCAGCCGCGTGCGCATCACGGCGCAGCTGATCGACGCCATCGGCGGCATGCACCCTGGTCGGAGAAATACGATCGCGACCTCACGGACCTGTTCGCCCTTCAGGATGAAATCACGCGCGACATCGTCGGAGTCGTCGCGCCGCAGATGCTCGATGCCGAGATGCTGCGCGCGCGACGCAAGGATCCGCAAAGCCTCGATGCCTGGGAAGCTGCGGTGCGAGCGCAGTGGCACCTGGCGCAGCTCACCCGCGAGGACAATGCCGAGGCGCTGCGGCTGGCGATGAAATCCGCCGAGCAGGATCCTGGCGATACCGCGGGCCTCAACATCGCGGCTTTCGCGCACATTTACGACGCGGTCTTCGGCTGGAGCGCCTCGGCCGGCCAGTCGTTCACTGCCGCCAACGAGGTGGCGCGCCGAGCCGTGTCTCTCGATGACCGGGACGAAGTTTCACAGGCGGCATTGGGAAGCACCGAGGTTTTCCTGGGGCAGCACGACAGCGCCTTGGAGCGCCTGCGTGCCGCCGTAACGCTCAACCCGAGCTTTACATGGACGCACGGCGATCTCGGCATGGCTCTGATCTTTTCAGGCCAGGCGGAGGAAGCGGTGGATTCGCTCAAGGAAGCGCTGCGGCTGAGTCCGATCGACCGGTTCACTTTCGTGTGGATCTATTTCCTCGGCTTTGCCGCCTTCCTGCTCGGGCGCAACGAGGAAGCGCTCGATCTCGCGGAGCGATCGCTGCGCGAACGGCCGAGCTTTCCGGGCCCCTATCGGCTTCGTGCGGCATGCCTGAGCCAGATGGGTCGCATCGACGAGGCCAGGCAGTCGATCGACCAGTTCTTGCGGCTCGCACCCAATGCAACGCTCAGGCTGCTGAGTGCGCAAGTGCCACTCAGGCGGGAGGCGGACTTCGAGCGCTATGCCAATGCCCTGCGAGACGCGGGCTTGCCGGAATAGCCGCAATGAGATGGTCGAGTACACCTCAATGAAGGCATGCAGCCAGTGCAACGCGGGTGCGGGTACCGAGTTGTTGACGGTCGTGGCAGTGCTGGCGCGTCCCGTGACGTTGACACGTGACTGATGCCATGACTTCGGTCTACCAATTCGGAAATGCGGAACTGCGCCCGCAGGAGCGCAGGCTGCTGGTGCATGGCAAGGACAGCCCGATTGGCGCGCGCGCCTTCGACCTGTTGCTGGCGCTGGTCGAGCATCGCGACCGCGTGGTCTCCAAGAACGAGTTGCTCGACCTCGTCTGGCCCGGCGTGGTGGTCGAGGAAAACAATCTGCAGGTGCATATCAGCAGCCTGCGCAAGGTGCTCGGGCCGCAGGCGATCGCGACGATCCCGGGGCGCGGCTATCGCTTCACCGCCGCGCTCGATGGCGCAGCTGCCGGCGCCGCGGACGCTGCTTTGCCCAGCCCGTCCCCGACGCCAGCGTCCGGCGATGCGACTGCGGCGCCCCTGACCAACCTGCCGACGGAGCTGCCGCCGCTCTTTGGCCGTGATGAGGATCTGACGGCACTGCGCTCGCTGATCGACTTGCACAGACTCGTGACCGTCGTCGGTGCCGGCGGTATCGGCAAGACGGCGTTGGCGCAGGCGCTTGCGCACCAGCTGCGCGGCTCCCTGGACGACGGCGTATGGCTGGTCGAGCTGGCGCCGGTGGCCCAGGCCTCGCTGGTTGCAAGCACCGTGGCCGGGGTGTTGCGCGTCACGCTCGGCGCTGACGCACAGATCGAGACCTTGTCCAAGGCATTGAGCACGAGCCGGATGCTGATCGTGCTCGACAACTGCGAGCACCTGTTGCATAGCGTGGCCGAACTGGCCACAGCGCTGCACCGCGCCGCCCCGAACGTGCGCCTGCTCGCCACCAGCCAGGAGCCGTTGAAGGTCGCGCAGGAGCATCTCTACAGGCTGGACGCGCTGGCCTTGCCGAGCGATGCGGGTATCGACAGCGCTCGGCAGGCGGGCGCTGTCGCCCTCTTCGAAGCGCGCGCGCGAGCGGCCGACCCGCGCTTCGCGCTGGGCGATCACAACGTCGCAGCGGTGATCGACATCTGCCGCCAGCTGGACGGCATCGCATTGGCGATCGAGCTGGCCGCCGCGCGCGTGCCGCTCCTCGGCGTGGCAGGCGTTCGCGAGCGGCTCGGCGAGCGCTTTCGCCTGCTCACGGCCGGCTCGCGCTTGGCTCTGCGTCGGCATCAGACGCTGCGCGCCGCCCTGGAGTGGAGCTACGGTTTGCTTTCCGAGCCGGAGCAGTCGGTGTTCGACAAGCTCGGCGTATTTGCCGGCAGCTTCTCCCTGGAATCTGCGCAAAAGCTGGCCGCCGATGGTCCGATGGATGAGTGGGCGGTGCTCGATCACCTGGGCGCATTGGTCGACAAGTCGATGGTGACCGTCGAAGGGGGCAGCAGTGCCCGCTACCGAATGCTGGAGACGACTCGGGCGTTCGCACTCGAGCGTCTCGCCAGCAGCGGCGCCACCCCGCACACGATGCACCGGCATGCAGAGGTCGTGCTGGATTTGTTCGAACGGTTCTACCGCGACATCTTTCGAAGCACGTCTCCGGCGAAAGCCGTCGAGCCGCTCGCCGCGGACCTCGACAACCTGCGGGGTGCGGTGCGCTGGGCCAGCGCGGCAGGCGGCGATCGTCGTATCGCGGTCGCCCTGCTCGGAGCGGCGGGCTCGGGAAACGGGTACCTCCACTACCTCGCCCTCAAAACGGAAGCGTGGCACTGGTGCGAGATGTTGAGGCCGCTTGTAGATGGCTCGGTCCCTGCGCCGGATGCCGCGCGCTTCTGGCTCGCCTGTGCCGAGTTGGGCGGCCTCCCCTCGCCCGTAGGAGCGATCGAGGACGCGAACCGCGCGATCGCCCTCTACGGCGATCTCGACGATCGTCGGGGCACTTATCTGGGCTGGAATGCGCTCGCGTATTCCTTGTTGTCGACCGGGCAGTTGGACGAATCGAGACGTGCGCTGGACGAAGCACTCAAGTTACGCGATCCGGCATGGCCTCCCTGGCTCCTAGCCCGCATCGACAACATAGCCGCCCTTGTATTCAACTCGCTCGGACTGCAGGGCGAAGCGCGCGCGCACGCACTCGCGTACCTGGCGATCAGTCGGCAGGCGGCCAGCCTTGTCGACGAATCGAACGCCCTCTTGATACTGGTCGACCTGGATCTTTGCGCCGGCAATGCCCCGCAAGCCGCGGCCGCAGCGACTGAAATTCTGGCCCGCCATGGCGCGTCACGGGAAGGGTTCGCTTACGGCGGCAATTTGCGCTTCCTCGCCACCGCCTTGATGAGCGCCGAGCTCCTGGACGAGGCGGAAGCGGTCTACCGCGAGGCCCTGCCACGGGTCAGGCAGAACTACGGTAACGGAGCGACCGTGCTCTACGACGCCTCGATGTTGGTGGCGCTTCGCGGACGCATCGACGACTCCGCGCGCGTCTGGGCCTACGCGGACGGCGTCTACGCAACCGAAGGAAGACATCCCCGGCCCGTGGCGCAGCAGATTCGGAATCGGTTGCTCGCGCTGCTGGCTGCCGAACGTCCGAGCGACACGCTATCGCGGCTGTACGACGAAGGTCGCCGATTGACCGATGACGAGGCCTGCGCGCTCGCGTTCCCGTCGTCGGCACCCACACCGTGAGTTGTACCGGCGCAGGACGACATGCACTTTACGCTGCGGGATACGCTTGAACCCGCGGGCATCTGCCGGCCATGCACCTTCGCGGCCGCGCTCGCCTGAGCACGAGGAAGGCGCGCGCCTCGCGCTGCGGGAATAGGCTTCCACTTGCGCCGCCTGGTTCCGTCTGCAATGCCGCCTCACGCCCGGCCAAGTCGATGGCGCGGCAGCTTCAAGCCCTCGCTGCGTTGGCCGGCTTGGTGTGTTTACGGGACAGAACGCTGGCGCGGTGCTGCATCGGTTCCAATGGCGGCATGCGCGTCCTCGGCATCGACCCCGGCCTTCGAACCACGGGCTTCGGCGTCGTCGAGTGCGAGGGCGCGCGCCTGCGCTACGTCGCCAGCGGGACGATCCGCACCGCCGCCGTCGCGATCACCGATCTGCCGGGACGGCTCAAGGTCATCTTCGACGGTGTGCGCGAGGTCGCCGAGCGCTACGCGCCGACCTGCGCCTCGGTCGAGATCGTCTTCGTCAACGTCAACCCGCAGGCGACGCTGCTCCTCGGCCAGGCTCGAGGTGCGGCGCTCTCTGCACTGGTCTCGCACGAGCTCGCGGTCGCCGAGTACACCGCGCTGCAGATGAAGCGCGCCATCGTCGGCCACGGCCAGGCGAAGAAGGAACAGGTGCAACAGATGGTGATGCGCCTGCTCGCCCTGCCCGGCCTGCCCGGCCCCGACGCGGCCGACGCGCTGGGTCTCGCGATCTGCCACGCCCACGCCGCCGGCAGCTTCGCGGCGATCGAGCGCAGCGCCAAGCTCGCGCCGCGCACCCACGGACGCTACAAGGGCGGGCGAACCTACTGAGATTGCACGGTGCGCGATCCGCCTCGCGCACGACGATCCCCGCGCGCAGGCGACAATCGGCGCCCCATGAACGCCCTCTTCGAAGACGGCGGCCGCTTCCACGCCGGCCGCGTCATGACCGAGACCGACGCCTCGCTGCAGATCGAGCTCGGCTCCGGGAAGCGCGTGAAGGTCAAGGCCGCCAACGTGCTCGTCCGCTTCGCCCAGCCCGAGCCCGACGCGCTGCTCGCCGCGGCGGAGACGATCGCCACCGACATCGACCTCGACCTCGCCTGGGAGTTCGCACCCGAGGCCGAGTTCGGCTTCGCCGACCTGGCGCGCGACTACTTCGGCGCGACGACATCGACGGCGCAGGAAGCCGCGGCGCTGCTGCGCCTGTTCGGCGCTCCCCACTACTTCCGCCGCCTCGGCAAGGGACGCTTTCGCAAGGCGCCCGAAGAGATCGTCAAGGCCGCCCTGCTCGGCATCGAGAGGAAGCGCCTGATCGCGGCACAGGTCGATGCCTGGGCGTCCGAGCTGTCCGCCGGCACCTGTCCTCCCGCCGTGCGCGAGCAGATCTACCGAATCCTCTTCAAGCCCGACAAGAACGCGCCCGAGTACAAGGCCGTGGTCGAGGCGACGCGCCACACCGGCCGCGCCCCCCTCGACCTGCTGAAGTCGGCCGGGGCGATCGATTCGCCGTACCAGTTCCACTGGCGCCGCTTCCTGTTCGAGGAGTTCCCGAAGGGCACGGGCTTCGACGACGTCGCCGTGCCGGCCGTGAAGGAAGAGCTCGCGCTCTCGCCAGCGCAGGCGTTCTCGATCGACGACTCGTCGACGACCGAGATCGACGACGCGCTCTCGGTGCAGGGGCTCGGCAGCGGCCAGGTCGTCGTCGGCATCCACATCGCGGCGCCGGCGCTGGCCGTCGCGCCAGACTCGGCCGTCGCCAAGATCGCGCGCGACCGCCTCTCGACCGTCTACATCCCGGGCCACAAGCTGACGATGCTGCCCGATGCCGTCGTCGAGGCGTACACGCTGGCCGAGGGCCGCGAGGCGGCGGTCGTCTCGCTCTACGTCACGCTCGACGAGGCGACGCTGGCCACGGTCGCGAGCGAGACGCGGATCGAGCGCGTGCGCATCGCCGCCAACCTGCGCCACGACAGGCTCGACGACGTCGTCAACGAGGAGACGCTTGCCGCCGGGCTGCCGGCGACGGTGTCGTTCGGCGCCGAGCTCACGTTCCTGCACGGCCTGGCGAAGAACCTCAAGGCGGCGCGTGAGGTGGTGCGTGGCAAACCCGAGAACTTCAACCGGCCCGACTACAACTTCCGCCTCGAGAAGGACGGCGACGAGGCCCTCGTCGGCGACGAGCGGGTCGAGATCACGACGCGCCGGCGCGGCTCGCCGCTCGACCTGATCGTCGCCGAGGCGATGATCCTCGCCAACAGCACCTGGGGCGGCTGGCTCGCGAGCTGCGGCGTGCCCGGCATCTACCGCAGCCAGGCCAGCCTCGCGCCCGGCGTGAAGGTGCGCATGAGCACGCAGCCGCTGGCGCACGCCGGCATGGGCGTCGCGCAGTACGCGTGGTCGACCTCGCCGCTGCGCCGCTACGTCGATCTCGTCAACCAGTGGCAGATCGTGGCCTGCGTCCGCCACGGTCGCACCGCCGGCCTGGTCGCGCCGTTCAAGCCGAAGGACGTGCAACTGCTCGCGACGATCGCCGACTTCGACGCGTCGTACGCAGCCTACAACGCGTTCCAGGGCTCGATCGAGCGCTATTGGTCGTTGCAATATCTCGCGCAGCACGGCGTGCACGAGCTCGACGCGACGGTGATGAAGGACGGCCTCGTGCGCGCCGACACGCTGCCGCTCGTGTTCCGCGCCGTCGGCGCCGAGCAGCTCGCGCGCGGCAGCGGCGTGCGCGTCAAGCTCGGTGACGTCGACCTGCTGACGCTCGACGTCACAGCCTCGGTGGTGGCTCGTCTCGCCGCCGAGACGAGCGGTGCCGGTGCGGGCGCAGCGGCGGCAGCCGAAGACGACGATGCCGAGGCAGCGGCCGGTCCGATCGCGATCGCCGTCGATGTCTCGGGCAGCGCGGCCGGCATGGAGGCCGACCCGATCGCCACGTCACCCGCGTGAGATTCGCCTTTCCCAAACGGTTCTCGACGCTGCAGGTGGCGCTGGCGGCGTCGATCGCGTTCCACGGCGCGCTGCTCGGCGTGCGATTCGTCGACCCGCAAGACTTCAACCGCATCTTCGAGGACTCGCCGCTCGAGGTGATCCTCGTCAACTCGCGCTCTGGCGAAGCGCCCGACAAGGCGCAGGCGATCGCGCAGGCGAGCCTGGCCGGCGGCGGCGAGGCGGCCGCCGGCCGCGCGACGTCGCCGCTGCCGCCGTCGGCGCTGACCGAGCTCGGCGATTCGAACGAGGAGACGAAGAAGCAGATCGAGCAGCTGCAGCAGGTGCAGCAGCAGCTCCTCACGCAGCTGCGCCGCGAGCTGGCGCTGCTGCCGCCGAGCGACCCGCTGCGTGACCAGGGCACGCCCGAGGAGCGCGAGCAGGAGGACCGCCGCCGCCAGCTCGTCGAGATGCTGGCCGAGATCGAGAAGCGCATCAACGACGAGAACGCGCGGCCGAAGAAGCGCTACATCAGCCCGGCGACGCGCGAGGAGGTCTACGCGCTCTACTACGACGCGCTGCGCAGGAAGATCGAGGACCGCGGCACGCGCAACTTCCCCGAGAACCAGGGCAAGAAGCTGTACGGCGAGCTGACGATGATCATCACGGTCGACGCCGAAGGCCGGATCGTCGACACCGAGATCGTGCGCGGCTCGGGCTCGAAGATTCTCGACCGGCGCGCGGTCGCGATCGTGCGCGCCGCCGCACCCTACGGCCGCTTCACGCCGGCGATGCGCAAGCAGGCCGACCAGATCGCGATCCCGTCGCGCTTTCGCTTCACGCGCGACGAGGGTCTCGAGACGACGCTGAGCGGCTCGCCGTGAGCGCCGCCCCGAGCCGATACGCCGTGGCCGGCAACCCGGTCGAGCACAGCCAGTCGCCCTTCATCCACGCGGCGTTCGCACGTCAGACCGGCGAGAACGTCGTGTACGAGCGGCTGCTCTGTCCGATGGACGGGTTCGCCGCGACGGTGCGCGCGTTCGCGGCGGCCGGCGCGAGCGGCTGCAACGTGACGATGCCGTTCAAGTTCGAGGCCTTCGAGCTGGCCGCGCGCAAGACGGCGCGCGCCGTCCTGGCCGGCGCATGCAACACGGTGCGCTTCGACGACGGCGACTGGCTCGGCGACAACACCGACGGCGCCGGACTGGTCCGAGACATCGAGCGCAATGCCGGCGTCGCGCTCGCTGGCGCTCGCGTGCTGCTGGTCGGCGCGGGCGGCGGCGCAGCGGGCGTGCTCGGGCCGATCGCCGCCGCGGGCGCGGCCGAGATCGTGGTCGCCAACCGCAGCCGCGAGCGCGCCGAGCGACTGGTTGCCCGCTTCCTCGCGAGCCCCGGCGCGATGGCGCCTGGCCGCGTGCGCGCGAGCGGGCTGGACGACTGCGGCACGGCGTTCGACATCGTCGTCAACGCCAGCGCGAGCAGCGCCACGGGTGCGCCCGTGCCGGTGGCGGCGAGCGTCCTGCGGCCCGGAACATTGGCCCTCGACATGATGTACGGCCCGAGCGCCGCCGCCTTCATCGCCTGGGCGACCCGGCACGGCGCGGTCGGCCGCGACGGGCTCGGCATGCTCGTCGAGCAGGCGGCCGAGGCCTTCCTGCTCTGGCGCGGCGTCGAGCCCGAGACCGCGCCGGTGCTCGCGGCGCTGCGGCGCCGGCTCGATGCGGCATGACGAGCGCGACGCGCCGTTCCGTCTGGCGCTTCCTGGCGCTGCTGGTGGTGTGCACCGTCGCGCTGCAGCTCTTCTTCCTGGTGCGGATCGCGCTGATGCTCGTCGTCGACCCCGAGTCGACGACATTCCAGCGCTCCGAGGTCTGGCGGATCGCGCTCCACGTCCGTGACCCGAAGTGGCAGCAGCGCTGGGTCGGATACGCCGGCATCTCGCCGAGCCTGAAACGCGCCGTCATCGCCTCGGAAGACAGCGGCTTCACCGAGCACAGCGGCGTCGAGTGGGACGCGCTCGAAAAGGCGTGGGGTCGCAACGAGCGCGCCGACGCGCAAGCCGAGCAGGCGGCACTGCGTGCGCAGCGGCGCGACGCGGCGCGGGGTGCGAAGCCGGCAGCCGAGTCGCGGCCGGCACCGGCGGCGAAGGTCGTCGGCGGCTCGACGATCACGCAGCAGCTGGCGAAGAACGTGTTTCTCTCCGGCGAGCGCAACTTCGTCCGCAAGGGCCAGGAGCTCGTGCTCTCGTGGGAGCTCGAGGCGATCCTCGGCAAGCGGCGGATCCTCGAGATCTACCTGAACAGCGTCGAATGGGGCGAAGGCGTGTTCGGCGCCGACGCGGCGGCACACCGGTACTTCGGCGTCGACGCGAGCCGGCTCGGTCCGCAGCAGGCGGCGCAGCTCGCGGTCATGCTGCCGGCGCCCAAGCGCTTCGAGAAGCGTCCGGAGTCGGCGTACGTCGTCGGTCGAGCGGCGACCGTCGCGGCGCGGATGGGCCACGTCGACGTGCCGTGACACCGGCGGCTGAAGGCGTGACGTCTTCGACGGCCACGCTCTCTAGAATCGCCCGATGGCAGGCACGCAGAGCGCCGCGATCGCTGCCGC
Source organism: Burkholderiales bacterium (assembly GCA_038236565.1). Taxonomy (GTDB): domain Bacteria; phylum Pseudomonadota; class Gammaproteobacteria; order Burkholderiales; family Burkholderiaceae_C; genus Schlegelella_A. The sequence continues at coordinate 16,238 of JBBRZP010000061.1, forward strand.
GGCAGCGCGGCTCATCGTCGAGGAAGGCATGGAGTACGGCGTCGCCAAGCGGCGCGCCGCGCGCGACCTGCGTCTCGGCAACCGGCCGTCGGACCTGCCGGGCAACGACGCGATCGAGGACGAGGTCCGGAGCTACCTCGAGCTCTTCCACGCCGACACGCAGCCGCGCGAGCTGGCAGAACTGCGCGCCATTGCCGCGGAGTGGATGGAGCGGCTCGCGCCGTTCCGGCCCCATCTCGCGGGTGCCGTCTGGCGCGGCACGGCGACGCGGCTCAACAGCATCTTCCTCGACCTGTTCTGCGACGACTCGAAGGCCGCCGAGATCGCCCTCATCGACATGCATGTCGACTACGACGTGTCGAGCATCGACGGTCCGCGCGGGCGCGTCCTCGACGTGCTCAACATCGAGGTGCCGAGTACGGCCCTGGGCGGACGCGTGCATCTGGCACTGACGGTGCGCGACTACGACGACCTGCGCGGCGCCCTCCAGCGCGACGCCCGGGGCCGCAGCGACCGCGGCGACCTGGCCGCGCTTCGCGCCCGCGAGCTCCGGGCATGAGGCGGCGCACCGCAGGGCTCGTGGCAGTGGCGGCGGTCGCGGCAGCGGCGGGCGGCGGCACGGCCTGGTGGCGCGGCCGCCCGGGCGGCGATGCCGCGGTCGCCGGACCGCCCGATGTCTGGAGCATGACCTTTGCGACACTCGACGGGACGAACCTGCAGATGAAGGACTGGCGCGGACGGCCGCTGGTGCTCAATTTCTGGGCAACGTGGTGCGCGCCGTGCGTGACCGAAATGCCGCTGCTGGACCGGTTCTCGAAGGACCGTGCAGCGTCAGGTTGGCGAGTGCTTGCCTTGGCGATCGACAAGGGCGAGCAGGTGCGCAAGTTCATCGCCGAGCGCTCGCTCGCCTTGCCGGTCGCTCTGGCCGGAGCGGAGGGAATCGATCTGTCCCGCGCGCTCGGAAACACCTTGGGCGCCTTGCCGTTCTCCGTTCTCTTCGACTCCGCCGGCTCCTCCGTAGCTCGCCACCTCGGCGCGCTCACCCCCGAGCTTCTGGCCACATGGGTGGGACAAACCCGATAGGCCGCTTCGCGTTCATGGTGACATCTGCCGCGAATGGCCATGCAAACCGCGTAAACTGCTCGGATTTCGCGGCTTGCACAGCTGCACGTCGAGAGCCCGCGAGGTCTCGGCCGGCACGTGCCGCGCTACAGGGCTTGCGATGGACCTCAGAAAACTGAAGACGCTGATCGACCTCGTCTCGGAGTCGAACATCTCCGAGCTCGAGATCGCGGAGGCGGACGGCAAGGTGCGGATCGTGAAGGCCGGCGCACCGGCGGCGCCTCAGGCGATGGCGGCCATGTACGCGGCGGCGGCTCCCACGGCTGTCGCCGCCGCAGTTCCGGTTGCCGAGGCAGCGCCACCGGTCGACACCGGCCTCATCGTCAAGTCGCCGATGGTCGGGACGTTCTATCGCTCCGCCAGCCCGGGCTCCGACGCGTTCATCGAGATCGGCAGCGTCGTCAAGATCGGCGATCCTGTCTGCATCATCGAGGCGATGAAGATCATGAACGAGATCGAGGCAGACGCCGCCGGCACGATCCGCGAGATCCTGTGCGAGAACGGCCAGGCCGTGGAGTTCGGGCAGCCGCTGTTCATCATCGAATGAAGTCCGCGAGCTCCCCGTACCGCCGCTCGACCTCCCGTTCCGCTCTTCTCGCCTGACGATGTTCAAGAAGATCCTGATCGCCAACCGGGGCGAGATCGCCTTGCGCATCCAGCGCGCCTGCCGCGAGCTCGGCGTCAAGTCGGTCGTCGTCTACTCGGAAGCGGACCGTGACGCGAAGTACGTGAAGCTGGCCGACGAAGCCGTCTGCATCGGCCCGGCACCGTCGGCGCAGAGCTACCTCAACATGCCGGCGATCATCGCCACGGCCGAGGTGACCGACGCCGAGGCCATCCATCCCGGCTACGGCTTCCTCGCCGAGAGCGCGGACTTCGCCGAGCGCGTCGAACGCAGCGGCTTCACCTTCATCGGGCCGACGCCCGAGGCGATCCGGATCATGGGCGACAAGGTCTCGGCCAAGCAGTCGATGATCAAGGCCGGCGTGCCGTGCGTGCCCGGCTCCGAGGGCGCGCTGTCCGACGACCCAAAGGAGGCGATCCGCGCAGCGCGGGCGATCGGCTACCCGGTGATCATCAAGGCGGCAGGCGGCGGCGGCGGGCGCGGCATGCGCGTCGTCCACACCGAGGCCGCGCTGCTCGCAGCGGTGCAGACGACGCGTGCCGAGGCGGGCGCCGCATTCGGCAACTCTGCCGTCTACATGGAGAAGTTCCTCCAGAACCCCCGCCACATCGAGATCCAGATCCTCGCCGACACGCACAAGAACGCGGTCTGGCTCGGCGAGCGCGATTGCTCGATGCAGCGCCGCCACCAGAAGATCATCGAAGAGGCGCCGGCGCCCGGAATCGCGCGCCGGGTGATCGAGAAGATCGGCGAGCGCTGCGTCGCCGC
>JBBRZP010000062.1:0-18725 GCA_038236565.1 Burkholderiales bacterium
TCGACGACGCGGTCGGTCACGCGCTGGCGCACCGCCGTGCCGCCACCGCCGGCGTCGTCGCCGAAGCCATGCTCGCGCAACGGCTCGGCGACGCTGTCGATCACCGTCCAGCGCGGATTGAGGCTCGCGTAGGGATCCTGGAAGATCATCTGCATCCGACGCCGGATCGACGCCGGACGGGAGCCGCCGGCGCCCACCGTGTCGATGCCGTCGAAGACGACCCGGCCCCGCGTCGGCGCATGGAGGCCGACGAGCAGGCGCGCGACGGTGCTCTTGCCGCAGCCCGATTCGCCGACGAGCGCGAGCGTCGTGCCGCGATCGATCGTGAACCCGACGTCGTCGACCGCATGGACGAACTGGCGCGGCTTTCTCTCGGCGACGCGGTTGAGCCAAGGTGCGGAGACGTCGAAGGTCTTGGCCAGCCCTTCGACCGCGACCAGCGGAGCGCTCACGCCGCCGCCTGCAGCTCGGTCGCGTGCAGCCAGCACGCGGCGCGCGTCGCGCCCGCCGGCATCAGCTCAGGCCGTTCGACGAGGCAGCGATCGAACACGCGCGGGCAGCGCGGATTGAAGGCGCAACCGGGCGGAATCGCGGTCAGGCGCGGCATCGCGCCGTCGATCTGGAGAAGGCGCGGCCGGTCCTCGTCCATCGCCGGGATCGATCCCATCAGCCCGGCCGTGTACGGATGCCCGGGCGCGTGGATCACGTCGGCAACCGGCCCGATCTCGACGATCCTGCCCGCGTACATCACCGCCACCCGGTCGCAGGTCTCGGCGATCACGCCCATGTCGTGGGTGACCAGCATGACCGCGGCGCCGTGCTCCTTGCACAAGCGCCTGAGCAGCGAAATGATCTGTGCCTGGATCGAGACGTCGAGCGCGGTCGTTGGCTCGTCGGCGACGATGAGCCGGGGCTCGCCGGCGAGCGCGAGAGCGATCACGACGCGCTGGCGCATGCCGCCGGAGAACTGGTGCGGATACTGGTCGAGCCGCTCCTCGGCTGCCGGGATGCCGGTTTCCTGCAGCAGCTTCACGGCCCGCCGTCGGGCCTCGGCGCCGTTGACGGCGAGATGCGTCTGGATGGTCTCGATCAGCTGCTGGCCGACGGTGTAGAGCGGATCGAGCGACGTCAGCGGATCCTGGAAGATGGCGCCGATCGATCGGCCGCGCACCTTGCGCATCTGCTCGTACGGCAGGTTGTCGATGCGGCGGCCGTCGAAGCGGATCTCGCCGCCCGCGACCCGCCCGGGCGGGTCGAGCAGGCCGATGATCGCGGCGCCGGTCAGCGACTTGCCCGCGCCCGACTCGCCGACCACGCCGAGGATCTCGCCGGGCGCGATCTCGAACGAGACGTCGTCGAGCGCCAGCAGGCGGCCGCGCCGCCCAGGGAACTCGACCCGAAGGTTGCAGACCTCGAGCAGCGGCGTCGGCATCCGCGCTAGCTCTTGGCCGGCGGCGGCGCCGTGCAACCGCCGACCGGCTCCTGATAGTCGACGCGGACGTCGAAGTCGGAGGCGATCCGGGTCGGCTTGACGGCGACGAGGTAGTAGCGGGTGCAGGGCTTCACGTCGAGCGAGATCTCGCGCTGCCGGCCTTCGCGGCTCACGCCGTCGGGCGGACCCTGGACCAGGATCTTGCGCAGGCCGGGATCGACCGGCGTCGGATGCAGGATCGTGCTCTGGCCGTCGACGCGCAGGATCGCGACCGAGTAGGTGTCGATCGGGGACACGTGGTAGCGCTGTCCCGAGATCTGCGAGTAGTGGTAGTCGAGGCTGGCGCAACCCGAGAGGCCGGCGACCGCGAGGGCGGCGGTGGAGAGGGAGGCAAAGGCGAATCGCATGATCGGCTCCTGGTGATGCGTCGGCATTGGAGGATCAACGCAGGCGCGGGTTCAACGCGTCGCGCAGCCAGTCACCGAACAGGTTGATGCTGAGCGCGATCAGCACCAGCGTAGCACCAGGAAAGATCACGAGCCACCAGGCGCCGCTGAAGAGCTGCTTGTTGCCCTCGTTGATGAACGTCCCGAGCGAGGGCGAGGTGGGCGACACCCCCACGCCGAGGAAGGACAGCGTCGCCTCGGCCAGGATCGCCACGGCGACCTGGATCGTCGAGAGCACGAGCACCGGGCCCATGACATTGGGCAGGACGTGGCGCAGCATGATCCTGAGCGGCGCGACGCCGATCACGCGGGCCGCCTGCACGTACTCCTTGTGACGCTCGACCATCGTCGAGCCGCGCACCGCGCGCGCGTACTGCACCCAGCCGGGCAGCGCGATCGCGAAGATCACGACGCCGAAAGCGAGCAGGTCGCCGGCGTTCGGGTAGAGCGCGTGGCCGACGCCTGCGAACAGCAGCGCGATCAGGATCGACGGAAACGAGAGCATGACATCGCAGATGCGCATGATGAAGGCATCGATGCGACCGCCGACGTAGCCCGAGAGCAGCCCGAGGCTCACGCCCATCAGGAGCGAGAGCAGCACCGACGCGGCGCCGACGAAGAGCGAGATGCGCGCGCCGAACATCAGCGCCGAGAGGACGTCGCGTCCCTGCTCGTCGGTGCCGAGCAGGTACCTGGCGGTACCGCCGGTCATCCACGACGGCGGCAGCATCGAATCGCCGAGTTCCAGAGTCGCGAGATTGAAGGGATCGTGCGGCGCGATGACATTGGCGAACGTCGCGGCCAGAACGCAGACTACGGCCACGACAGCCGCCATCACCGCCATCGGCGAGCTCTTGAACGAATGCCAGAAGTCGCCGTCGAGGAAGCGCGCCCAGCGGCCGGGCGATGGTCCGAACGCCACCGCGGCCGGGCGCAGGTCGCGGCGCTCCGGCGCCTGGCCGGCGGCAGGAACGGCCAGAGCGTTCGAGTCGCCTACTTGGACTTCAGCGTCATCCACTTGAAGAACATGTAGTTGTTCGGCAGCTGGGTCAGCGTCACGTTCTTGCCGTAGGCCCAGGCCAGCGCCTGCTGGTGCAGCGGGATATGGCCGACGTCGTCCTGGTGGATCTTGAAGGCTTCGCGAATCATCTCGTTGCGCTTCTTCTGGTCGGTCTCGGACTGGACCTTGAGCACCAGCTCGTCGAACTTGGGGTTGCTGTATGCGCCGAGATTGAACTGGCCCTGCCCCTTGTCGTTCGGCGTCGCCATGATCGACTGCATGGTGTCGTGCGAATCGACCGTGCTCGGCGTCCAGCCGAGGAGATAGAAGCTCGTGTCGCGGCGCAGGATCTTCGGGAAGTAGGTGACCTTGGTCTCGGTCATGAGGTTCACCTTCACGCCTATCCGCGCGAGGTTCGCGGCTACGGCCTGGCAGATCGCGCTGTCATTGACGTAGCGGTCGTTCGGGCAGTTCATGCCGACCTCGAAGCCGTTCGGATAGCCAGCCTCGGCCATCAGCTTCTTCGCGCCCTCGACGTCGTAGGGCAGGCGCTTGTTCATGTCGGCCTGGAAGCCGCGCACGGCGGCGCCGACCATGAGACCCGTCGGCAACGCTGCGCCGCGCATGACCCGCGCCTTGATCGTCTCCTCGTCGATGGCCTCGTAGAAGGCGCGCCGCACGCGCACGTCCTTGAACGGGTTCTTGCCCTTGACGCTGCTGAAGAGCAGCTCGTCGCGCTTCTGGTCCATGCCGAGGAAGATCGTGCGCAGCTCGGGGCCTTGCAGCACGTTGAGACCGGCGGACTTGATGCGCTCGACGTCCTGCAAGGGCACCGGCTCCATCAGGTCGGTCTCACCCGAGAGCAATGCCGCGACGCGCGTCGCGTCGTTGCCGATCGGCGTGAAGACGACCTCGTCGAGGTTGCCCTCGGCCTTGCCCCACCAGTTGAAGTTCTTGACCAGCACGGTCCGTACCGACGGCTGGCGCTCCTTGAGGCGGAAGGGCCCGGTGCCGTTGGACTTGAAGCTCGCTGTGTTTTCGATGCCCTTGCGGCGATCGACAGGGCGCTCGGCCTTGTTCTCCTCGCACCATTTCTTGCTCATCATCGCCAGCGTCGTGAGCGTGTCGGGCAGGATCGGATAGGGCGCGGTGGTCTCGATCTCGACGGCGAATTCGCCGACCTTGCGAACGTCCTTGATCGGATTGGTGTAGCCCTTCATGTCGGAGCCGTCGCCGGCGGCGCGCTTGAAGGTGAAGATCACGTCGTCCGCCGAAAAAGGCGTGCCGTCGTGGAATTTCACGCCTTGGCGCAGTTCGAAGCGCCAGACCGTCGGCGACTGTTGCGTCCACTTGGTTGCCAGCGCGGGCGTCAGGCTCATGTCCTTGCCGCGCTCGATCAGCGGCTCGTAGACGTTGCCGGTGAAGCTGAGCTGCAGGCTCTCGTTGAGCGAATGCGGATCCATCGACTGCACGTCGCCGAGGTCGGAGACGCGCAGGGTGACCGCATGCGACAGCGTCGCGCCGAGCGCGAACGTGCCCGCGAGCAGCCAGGGTGCGATTCTTTTCATTGGAGGTCCTTGTGAGAGAAACGGTCAGTGCGCGCCGGCGGCCCGCTCGACGCGCAGGCGGGGATCGACGGCGAAGTAGAGCAGGTCGACGACCAGGTTGATGACGACGAAGATCAGCGCGATCAGGCACAGGTAGGCGGCCATCACCGGGATGTCGGCGAACTGTACGGCCTGGATGAAGAGCAGTCCCATACCCGGCCACTGGAACACGGTCTCGGTAATGATGGCGAAGGCGATCAGGCCGCCGATCTGCAGGCCGGTGATGGTCATCACCGGCACGAGCGTGTTCTTGAGCGCGTGGCGAAAGTAGACCGCGCGGTCCGGCAGGCCGCGCGCACGCGCGAACTTGATGTAGTCGGCGCGCAAGACCTCGAGCATCTCGGAGCGGACCAGCCGCATGATCAGCGTGAGCTGGAAGATCGCCAGCGTGATCGCGGGAAGGACGAGGTGGCGCCAGCCGTCGACGCTCGTCATGCCGGTCGTCCACGGCCCGAACGAGACGACCTCGCCCCGACCGAAGCTCGGCAGCCACTTCAGCGTCACGGCGAAGACCAGGATCAGCAGGATTCCGATCAGGAAGGTCGGCAGCGACACGCCGACGAGCGAGATCGTCATCAGCGCCTGCGAGACGAAGGAGCCTCGCTTCAACGCCGCGTAGACGCCCATCGGAATGCCGATGGCGAGCGCGATCACCGCGGCGAGCAGCGAGAGCTCGAGCGTCGCCGGCAGGCGCTCTGCGATCAGCGACGAGACCTTGCGTCCTTGCCTCAGGCTGAGGCCGAACTCGCCGCGCGCCGCGTTGCCGACGAACTGCGCGAACTGGACGGGGAACGGACTGTCGAGTCCCAGATCACGCCGCAGCTGCTGGCGTTGCTGAGGGGTTGCGTCCTGGCCGAGGATGTTCGTGACCGGATCGCCGACGTACTGGAAGAGCATGAAGGCGATGAACGCGACCGTCAGCATGACAAGGACGGCCTGGACGAGACGGCGGATGACGAAGGCGAACATCGGGTCCAGGTGAAAGGCGCATCGGAACGCGAGCTCGGCCGAAGCGGTGATGAGAGCAAAACACGCGCCAGACGTCAAAAGGGAATGCCCGCATGACGAGATCCGGACGCGCAATGAAAAAGGCCGCCCGAAGGCGGCCTTTGGAGTATCGAGCGACTCGCGCGAGGCGAGCAGCCGATCAGAAGAAGTGACGAACGCCGAGCTGGAGGCCCTTCGAGTTGCCACCGGAAGTACCGGTGATCGCCGGAGGGGCAGGCGTCGCATTGGGAGCGCCGCCCAGCGTGAGCGCGGTAGCGTCCTTGTTGGACAGGCGCGCAACCGTGGCGTACATCGCGGTCCGCTTGGACAGATTGTACTGGTACGTGGCGGCCCACAGATCGACCGTCGGATCGATGAGCGCAGCGGACGAAGTCTTCAGCTTGCTCCGGTCGTAGCCGAGATGGACTTCACCCTGACCCATCGGAATCACGGTGCTGATCGAGAACATGTTCTCTTTCAAATCGCTCACGATCGCGCCTTGCGAACCTGTGACCTTGTTGTGGTCGTAGTAGCCCAGCAGCTTCAGGAAGCCGAAGTCATACGAGCCGCCGACGTTCCAGGTTTTCTGCGACTGGCCTTGCGCAACGTTGAAGACCTGCGCGTTCCATGGCGAGAGACCCCCGGTCGCAATACTGGGGGCGCCGTACCTCTGCGTGCCGTACGAAGCGGCGACATCGAACGGGCCAGCTGCGAAACCGAGGCGGGCCGCGTAGAGACGACCACCGACGCGATCCGAGCTGGAACCGCCCGCGTTCGTCGCGCCGCCTTCGGACGCGGCCACCATGGCTTGGCCATAGAAGCCACCGAGGTTCGACGGCAGGAAGTAGCCGATCGAGTTGTCGGAACGGACCCCGCTGAAGAGCTGGCGAATACCGTTGCTTTCGCCGAAGCCGTTCGTGCCGAACGCGTCGAAGATCGTCTGGTTCCAGAACGTCGGCGTGTAGTCGCGACCGAGGCGCAACTCGCCGGCGTTGCTGAACAGACTCACCGTCGAACGGCGGTTGTAGAACTTGCCGCCCGCGCCCGCCGTGCCCGCGTCGGGGCCGACGCCGCTCAGCAAGTTGAAGCCGGCCTTCAGGCCGCCGCCCAGATCCTCCACACCGCGAAAGCCGAGCTGGCTGGAGTTGATGCCATCCTGGCCCATCGAGAAGCGACGATCCCTTCCCGAGTTCTTGACGTACTGACCGTTAAGGTCGACGGTACCGTAGAGGGTGACCGACGACTGTGCCGACGCGACGCCCGCAAAAGCGCCCAGAACAGCGAGAGCGAGCAGAGATTTTTTCATTGCAACTATCTCCTAGGTTGAAACAAGAGGTCCCGATCACCGAAAACCCGCGCTGGAGCAGATCAGGCACAACTCCCTGTAGCGGGAAGTTGCATGTATTGCACCAGAGGGACCCCACGCTGGAAAGCCTTGCGTCGCAAAAAAAGGCCTTATGTTGTCTTGGCACAACGAGGGATTCCGCCGCCCCCGGGCGGCCTGCAAGGCTATTCTCGGCAGACATCATGACCCACCCACACCTGTCTCTCGCCGACCGATTGCTGGTCGTTCTCGACCATTCCCTGCGCGCCCTGACGAGCGTGCCGCAAGCGTCGCGACCGCGCCCCCCAGCGCCTGCCGACGACGGCAACCTCGACGAGGATGAGCGGCGCCGCGCCGGCGCCTTGATGCGCGTCAACCACGTCGGCGAGGTCTGTGCACAGGCCCTGTACGCGGCGCAGTCCGTGGCCACGTCCGACGCAGCGCTGCGGCGGCAGTTCGACAAGGCGGCGGGCGAGGAGACCGATCACCTCGCCTGGACCGCCGAGCGACTGACCGAGCTCGGTGCGCGCAAGAGCCTGCTCAATCCGCTCTGGTACGCGGGCGCGTTCGGCATCGGACTGCTGGCCGGCCGCGCGGGCGATGCGACCAGCCTCGGCTTCGTGGTCGAGACGGAGCGCCAGGTGGAACGCCATCTCGAGGGCCACCTCGTCCGCCTTCCTGCCGGCGACCTCGCGTCGCGGGCGATCGTCGAGCAGATGAAGACCGACGAAGCCGCCCATGCCAACGCCGCCGAACAGGCCGGTGCCAAGCGGCTCCCCGCGCCATTGCGCTGGGCGATGGGCGCCGCCGCCCGGGTGATGACGACGACGGCCTACTACGTCTGATCGGCCGCGATCGCGACCAGCTCGTAGCTCGTCGTGATCGCCGCGGTCTTGGCCAGCATGATCGTCGCCGAGCAGTACTTGTCGTGCGACAGCGCGATCGCTCGCTCGACCGCATCAGCGGGAACGCCGACGCCGCTGACGACGAAGTGCAGATGGATGCTCGTGAAGACCTTCGGGTCGGTCTCGGCGCGCTGCGCGTCGACCTTGACGCGGCAGCCGCGGACGTCATGGCGGCCGCGCTTGAGGATCAGAACGACGTCGTAGGCGCTGCATGCGCCGGTGCCGGCGAGCACCGCTTCCATCGGCCGCGGAGCGAGGTTGTGGCCGCCGCCGTCCGCGGCGCCGTCCATCACGAGAAGGTGGCCGCTCCCGGTCTGGGCACTGAACGCCATGCCGTTCGCGGCCATCCAGTCGATCGTGCATTCCATGCCGGAGCTCCATTATTGCAGCGCAACAAAAAACGACCTACACTCGTTTTCAATCGACGACGCACGAGCCGCCCGGCGGCGGTTGCACGGTGTCGAACCGATTGTCTCCTCCACCTCCTTCATTGGTGGATTCAGCCCGAGGCCGCAAGGCCTTGGGCTTTTTTCTGGCGCCCGCGGGCTGGTCGGCGGCCGCTCTCCTCCGGGCCTCGCCGCTATGATCGCCCGTCGCCACCGCCGGCCGCCCGGAGACACGTTCAAGGCATGACGCCCTCCGCTCGCAAGACCGCGCCGAAGACCCCCGTCGCACTCGACGGCTACCTTCAGAAGATCCTCACCGCGCGGGTCTACGACGTCGCCATCGAGACCGCGCTCGACGCCGCTCCCGCTCTCTCGGCCCGGCTCGACAACCACGTCTTCCTGAAGCGCGAGGATACCCAGCCGGTGTTCAGCTTCAAGCTGCGCGGCGCCTACAACAAGATGGTCCGCCTGCCGGCCGACGCGCTGGCCCGCGGTGTCATCTGCGCCTCGGCCGGCAACCATGCGCAAGGCGTCGCGCTCGCGGCGCGCCGGCTCGGCTGCCAGGCGCTGATCGTCATGCCGACGACGACGCCATCGCTCAAGATCGACGCCGTCCGCGCCCTCGGCGGCGAGGTCGTCCTGCACGGTGACAGCTATTCCGACGCCTACGCCCGCGCGCTCGAGCTCGAGACCGAGCGCGGACTCACCTTCGTCCATCCCTTCGACGACCCCGACGTCATCGCCGGCCAGGGCACGGTCGCGATGGAGATCCTGCGCCAGCACCAGGCGCCGATCGACGCGATCTTCGTCGCGGTCGGCGGCGGCGGACTGATCTCGGGGATCGCGGCGTACGTCAAGGCGGTGCGGCCCGAGATCCGCATCGTCGGCGTGCAGATGAACGACTCCGACGCAATGCTGCAATCGGTGCGCGCCGGACGCCTGGTCGAGCTCGCCGACGTCGGCCTCTTCTCCGACGGCACCGCCGTCAAGCGCGTCGGCGCCGAAACCTTCCGCCTCGCGCGCGAGCTGGTCGACGAGTGGATCGTCGTCGACACCGACGCCGCCTGCGCGGCGATCAAGGACGTCTTCGAGGACACGCGCAGCATCCTCGAGCCGGCGGGCGCGCTCGGCGTCGCGGCGATCAAGCAATACGTCCAGGCCCACGGCACGCACGGGCGCACCTACGTCGCGATCACCTGCGGCGCGAACATCAACTTCGATCGCCTGCGCTTCGTCGCCGAGCGGGCCGAGGTCGGCGAGGAGCGCGAGGCGCTGTTCGCGGTGACGATCCCCGAGGAGCGCGGCAGCTTCCGGCGCTTCTGCGAGCTGATCGGCCCGCGCGCGGTCACCGAGTTCAACTACCGCATCTCGGATGCGTTGACCGCCCACGTCTTCGTCGGCGTCGCGACCGTCAACCGCGCCGAGTCGGCGCTGCTCGCTCGCGAGTTCGAGAGCCACGGCTTTCCCGCGCTCGACCTGACCGGCGACGAGCTCGCCAAGGAGCATGTCAGGCACATGGTCGGCGGCCGCAGCGCGCTCGCGCACGACGAGCGGCTCTATCGATTCGTCTTTCCGGAACGGCCGGGGGCGCTGATGCGGTTCCTGTCGAGCATGCCGGCGACGTGGAACATCAGCCTCTTCCACTACCGCAACCAGGGCGCCGACTACGGCCGCATCCTCGTCGGGATGCAGGTGCCGCCGGCCGACGAGCAACGGTTTCGCGAGTTCGTCGACAGCCTAGCCTATCCCTGCGCCGACGAGACCGCCAATCCGGCGTATCGGCTCTTCCTCGGCTGACGGCGCGAGCGCCGGTCGCCGGCGCCGCTACTGCGAGCGCGTGCTGTCGTTGGAGTTCATCGTCGCCGAGGGCGACGGTCCGGGAGGCTGCGGCATCTGGATCGGCGGCGGCGCGCGCATCGTCGCCCCGCCGGGGGAGGCCGGCGCCGGCTGGCCCTGTTGCGGCAGCCCGCCGATGGTCGGCGGCATGACCGGCACCGGCTGCGACATCACGCCGCCGCTCGACGGGAGGACGCCGGTTGCGGGCGGCACCAAGGCGGGAAGTTCGAGGAGCATGCTGCGCGCGCCCTGCGCCGGGCCGATCGAGGCGGTGCGCAGACCGACCGATTGCAGCACCAGGCCGCTGTCGAGCGGAGCGCCGACGGTGAACGCCTTCGGCGGCTTGCCGTCGACGGCGATCAGTGCCAGGCCACTGCCGGCGACCGACTGAGCGTCCTTCGAGCGTGGCGCCATGACGCCGACGAGCTTGTAGCGCGAGGGCGCATCGGGAACGACCTCGGCCGCCGCCACCAGCGACGGCGGCGCGCCGAACAGGCGATTGAGGTCGCCGCGCACGACCGTCGACTTGCCGACCGCGGATGCGTACGCCGGTGCCTGCGGTGCGCTGGTCGTGAGGCGCAGCAGCCAGAACACCGCCGTCGCGGCGACGAGCGACCAGATCACGAAAGCCGAGATGCGAGCCAACATGCGGCGATTATCATGGAACGCCCGGCACTGCCCGGCGCCCGAACGGTAGAACTGCACGAGACCGAGTTGATGAAAATGCGATTGCGCCGCCGCGGCTTCACCCTGATCGAGCTGATGGTCGTGCTCGTCATCATCGGCGTGCTGGCCGCCCTGATCGTCCCGAACATGCTCGACCGCGCCGACGACGCGCGCGTCACCGCCGCCCGCACCGACGTCAACAACCTGATGCAGGCGCTCAAGCTCTACAAGCTCGACAACCTGCGCTATCCGAACCAGGAGCAGGGCCTGCAGGCGCTCGTCTCCAAGCCCACCGTCGGCACGATCCCGCCGAACTGGCGGCCCTACTTGGACAAGCTGCCGAGCGATCCGTGGAAGGGCCCGTACCAATACGCCAACCCGGGGCTGAAGGGCGAGATCGACGTCTACAGCTTCGGCGCGGACGGCGTCGCCGGCGGCGAAGGCAAGAATGCCGACATCGGCTCCTGGCAGTAGGGCTGCGCCCTCCTGCCGGTCACGCGGAAGCTCGCGCGGCTTCACGCTGATCGAGCTGATGGTCGTCGTGGCCATCATCGCCATCGTCACTGCAGTCGCGAGCCTCGCCCTGCGCGACCCGGCCGCGGCCAAGCTCGAGCAGGAGGCGGCGCGGCTCGCGTCGCTGCTCGAATCGGCGCGGGCCGAAGCCCGGGCATCGGGCATCGCGGCGCGCTGGGAGCCGCTCACCGACCAGTCCGACGGCAGTGATTTTCGCTTCGTCGGCCTGCCCTCTGCGCAGCCGCGTCCGAGCCACTGGCTCGACCCGAGCACGTCGGCGCAGGTGATCGGCGCGCGCGCCCTCGTCCTCGGGCCCGAGCCGCTGGTCGGCGAGCAGCGCGTCGTGCTTCGCCTGGCCGACCAGCGACTGATGCTGATCACCGACGGCATCGGCCCCTTCGTCGTCGCCGACGGCGACGCCGCCAAGCCGTGATCGCCCGCGCCGCGCGCGGCTTCACGCTGATCGAGGTGCTGGTCGCGCTGACGATCGTCGCGGTCACGCTCGGCGCCGGCATCAAGGCGGCCGGCTCGCTCACCGACAACACGGCGCGCCTCGTCGATGTCACGGCCGCCCAGTGGTGCGCCGACAACCGGCTGACAGCGCTCAAGCTCTTCAATCAGTACCCCGACGTCGGCGACAGCGACTTCACCTGCGACCAGCTCGGCCGCACCTACGTCGGCAAGCTCGTCGTCCGGCCGACCCCGAACCCGAATTTCCGCCGCGTCGACGCGCAGATGCTCGACGACAACGGCCGGCAGATCCTGATCCTGTCGACCATCCTCGGGCGCGTGTGATGCGCGCGCAGGCGACCCGGGCCGCCGGATTCACCCTGATCGAGGTCTTGGTGGCGATGGTCGTCATGGCCATCATGTCGCTCATGGCCTGGCAGGGAGTCGACGGCATCGTCCGCACGCGCGAATTGAACCAGGTGCGCCTGGAGCAGACGCTGCGTCTGGAAACCGTCATCGCCCAGTGGGAGCAGGACCTCGCGTCGCTGCAGGAGACGGCCGCCGTGCCCGCGCTCAGCTGCGACGGGCAGAGCGTGCGGCTGACGCGGCGCACCGACAACGGCATGCAGGTCGTCGTCTGGTCGATGTGGCCGGACAGCCACGGCAACGTCTGGCAGCGCTGGGCCGGCCCGGCGGTGACGACGACCTCGGGGCTGCAGCAGACGTGGCTGCGCACGCAGCAGTTCCAGGGCAGCGAGACCGGGCAGCTGCGCACGCTGGTCGGCCTCGACTCCTGGCAGGTCTACTTCTTCCAGGGCGCGTGGGCGAACTGCCAGTCGAGCCGCAACGCCGCCTCGACGACGGCGGCCGCGTCCGGCCCGATCGGCGGAACGACCCTGGCGCCACCCGTCACCACCAGCACCACCGCCGGCACGGCCGGCCTCCCGGCTGCGCAGGCGCTGCCGACGGGCATCCGCATCGTCCTCGCCTTTGCGCCCGGCAGCGGCCTGGTCGGCAACCTCACCCGCGACAACGTGATCGCGCCATGAGTCTCCAGACGAGAAGCGGCTCCGAAGGAGCCGGCCCCTCCCTCTTGGAGGGAGGGGAGCGAAGCCGGGAGGGAGCGAGCCGGTCGCACCATGGCTGTCAGCAGCGCGGCGCCGCGCTGCTGACAGCCATGATGATCGTCGCCCTTGTTGCCACGCTGGCCGCGTCGATGATCTGGCAGCAGTGGCGGGCGATCCAAGTCGAAGAGGCCGAGCGGGCACGCACGCAATCGGCGTGGATCCTCGCCGGTGCGCTCGACTGGGCGCGCCTCATCCTGCGCGAGGACGCGCGCAGCGTGGGCGCGACCGGCTCGAGCGTGGACCACCTCGGCGAGCCGTGGGCGGTGCCGCTGGCGGAGGCGCGCCTCTCGACCTTCCTGGCCGCGGACAAGTCGAACACCGACGACGCGCCGGACGCCTTCCTCTCCGGCGCCATCACCGACGCGCAGGCGCGCTACAACCTCACCAACCTGTACCACGACGGCAAGATCGATCCGGAGGAGATCGCGGCGCTGCAGCGCCTGTGCGCGACCGTCGGCGTCTCGGCCAGCGTGGCGACGAGCATCGCCGCCGGCATCCGAGACGCCTCGCCGCCGTCGGCAGCGGGTGCGGCCTCGGGCGCCGCCTCAGGCGCGGCGAGCGCGCCTCCGGCCGACGTCCCCGCGCCGGCCGCCGACGCGCCCCTCATGCCGCGATCGGTGCGCCAGATCGCCTGGTTCGGGGTCGATCCCGAGGCGATCCGTGCGCTCGAGCCCTACGTCGTCGTGCTGCCCCTTCGAACCTTCGTCAACGCCAACACCGCATCGCGCGAAGTCCTCGTCGCCGCCGTCGAAGGCCTCGACCTGGCGACGGCGGAGCGCATCGTCCAGGCGCGCCAGCGCTCGCCGTTCAGGAGCAGCGCCGACGTCGCCGCCCAGGCACCCTCGATCCCGGCCGACAAGTTCAAGGTCTCGGTCGGCTCGAGCTTCTTCGAGGTGCGGGGTCGCCTCCGCCTCGGAGACGTCGTCCTCGAGCAACGCTCGCTCGTGCAGCGGCGCGGCCTCGTGATCGTCGTGCTGCAGCGCGAGCGGGTCTCGAGCCGCGAGCAGGTCGGGTCGTGAGCAAGCGCACGCATGGGCCGCAGTTGTGTCATTTCGACACGGGATGGCGGTCCGAGTCCCCGATGACCGGGGAATCACCCCGCTTGCGTCCCTAGAATCGGCCCCGCTTCATGTCCAACCTCGTCCTCCAGCTTCCCGAGCATCGGCGCCTGCGCGCCGGCGCCGCGGACGACGCCGCCAGCGAGACGTCGCGCCGGCGCGAGTACGCGTACGCGACCAGCAGCGACGGCATCGAGCTCGAAGCGCAGGGCGAGGCCGCGGCCGCACTGCTGCCGCGCAGCACGAACGTCATCGCGGTCGTCCAGGAAGCCGACGTCAGCTGGCACCGCGTCACCTTGCCGAAGGCGCCGGCGTCGCGGCTGCGCATGGCCCTCGTCGGCGTGCTCGAGGAGGCGCTGCTCGAGGACGCGGAGACCGTTCACCTCGCCGTCGCACCGTCCGCGACAGCGGGCCAGCCGACCTGGATCGCGGCCGTCGACCGGGCCTGGCTGCAGACCGAGCTCGCGCTGCTGGAAAAGAGCGGCGTCTTCGTCGACCGCGTCGTGCCGATGGCCTGGCCCGACGATCCGCCGGCAGGTCACTTCCGCGCGCCGCTCGCCTCGGGCATCGGCACGATCGAAGGCGTCTACCTCACCTGGGCCAGCGTCGACGGCGTCGCCACCGTTCGCCTCGACGGCGGCCTTGCGCGCGCGATCGTGCCAACGCCGGCGCCGGTCGCGACGCGCTGGACCGCCGCGCCGATGGCCGCGGCTGCTGCCGAGCAGTGGCTGGGCGCGCCGGTCAACGTGATGCCGACCGAGCAGCGTCTGCTGCAGGCCGGACGCAGCCTCTGGAACCTGCGCCAGTTCGACCTCGCCCGCCGCACGCGGGGCGCGCGCGCCTTCGGCGACTGGCTGCGCAACGCGCAAAGCCCCGCCTGGCGGCCGGTGCGGATCGGCGCTGCCGCGCTGATCGTCGCGCAGGTCCTCGGCCTGAATCTCTGGGCCTGGCACCAGAAGGCGGAGGTCGACGCCCGCCGCGTCGCGATCCAGTCGCTGGTCAAGAAGACGTTCCCGCGCGTCGGCGACGGCGACGTGCAGCGCGACGCCGCCGCCGTCATGGCGCGCGAGACGCAGTCGCTGCGCACGCTCGCCGGCAAGTCGGGCGAGAACGACCTCGAGCCGATGCTGCAGGCCGCTGCCGCGGCCTGGCCGGGCGAGCGTCCGCCGGTCGAGAACGTGCGCTTCGAGCAGGGCAAGCTGACACTCGCGGCCAGCGGCTGGAGCGACACCCAGATCGAGCAGTTCCGCGCCGCGCTGCGGCCGACCGGCTTTCGTGTCGACGCGAGCGAAGGCCGGCTGGTGATGACACGCGCTCCGCTCGGAGGCACGACGTGAGCGCCGACAGCATCGCTTCGCAGCCGCCGACGGGCGCCGCGCGCGCGCAGGCCAACCGCTTCTGGCAGTCGCTCGCGCCGCGCGAACGCCAGTGGGCGGTCGTCGCTGCCATCGTGCTGGTCGTCTTCATCGTCTGGTTGATCGCCGTCCAGCCCGCGCTGCGGACGTTGCGCGAGACGCCGGTCGAGATCGACCGTCTCGAGCTCCAGTTGCAGCAGATGCAGCTCGCCGCGGTCGAGAGCGAGACCCTGCGCGGCGCCTCGCCGGTTCCGGCAGCGCAAGCGGCCGACGCGCTGCGCGCCGCGACGGAGCGGCTGGGCGGCAAGGGCAAGATCGCGATCCAGGGCGACCGCGCGACGCTGAGCTTCACCGCCGTCCCGTTCGCGGGCCTGCGCGTCTGGCTGGGCGAGGCGCGCAGCGGCGCGCGCGCGCGGCCGGTCGAGGCGCAGCTGATGAAGGCGCCGGGCGGCTACAGCGGCTCGATCTCCCTCACCCTCCCGGGAGCCTCATGATCCGAAGAAAACGCAATCGCCAGCTCTGGGCGCCGACCGTCGCCTCCACGGGCTGGAGCGAATCGACACTCGCCGAGCAGGCCTGGGTCGAGGCGCGCGGCGCCGGCAGCCGCTGGGCGATCGCCGGCGTGATCATCGGCGCACTCGCCGGCCTGGTGCTGTTCGCGCCGGCCGCGTGGCTGGCGCAGGCGGTCGCATCGTCGACCGACGACCGGCTGATCCTGTCCGATGCGCGCGGCACGGTCTGGTCGGGCAGCGCGGTGCCTGTGCTGGCCGGCGGCCCCGACAGCCGTGCCGCGAGCTTTCTTCCCGGCCGCCTCGAATGGACGCTGCGGCCGCGCTGGTACGGCCTCGAGCTCGCCGCGCGCCAGGACTGCTGCCTGAACGGCACCGTGCTGGCCGAGATCCGGCCCGGCCTCGGCCGCCTGCGCGCCAAGCTGATCTCGCCGCAGGGCTGGATCGGCCAGTGGCCGAGCGCATGGCTCGGCGGCCTCGGCACGCCCTGGAACACGCTCCAGCTCGGCGGCACGTTCCGTCTGCTCTCGCCCGGCGCCGCGATCGAGTCGGCGGAGGGACGCTGGCACCTCGAAGGCCGTGTCGACCTCGACCTCGAGAGCGTATCGTCGCGCCTCACGACGCTCGAGACGCTCGGCACCTACAAGGTCTCGCTGACCGGCGGCAGCGGCACCGACACGGCGACGCTGCTGTCGCTCTCGACGCAGGACGGGCCGCTGCAGCTCACGGGCAGCGGCACCTGGGGACCCGGCGGCGTCAAGTTCCGCGGCGAGGCGCGCTCGGCGGCGGTCGACGAGGCTGCCTTGTCGAACCTGCTCAACATCATCGGTCGGCGCGACGGCGCGCGATCGATCATTTCGATCGGATGAGAATGAGAAAGCCCTTTGCTTCGCGCACGACCTGGCGTCGCAAGGTCGGGGCCTCGGCCTCGGCGCTGGCCGTGCTGCTCACCGGCGCTCCGATGCCGATCGCCCTGGCCCAGACGCCAGCGCCCAACGCCAACCGCTTTCGCGGCGAGCCGGTCACGCTCAACTTCGTCAACGCCGAGATCGAAGGCGTCGCTCGGGCGATGTCGGCGATCCTGCGCCAGCAGTTCATCGTCGACCCGCGCGTGCGCGGCACGATCACGCTCTACAGCGAGGAGCCGCTGTCGCCGCGCGACGCGTACTTCAACTTCCTCGCCGCGCTGCGCGGCCTCGGCTTCACGGTGGTCGAGGTCAACGGCCTCTTCAAGGTCGTTCCCGAAGCCGATGCAAAGCTGCAGGCCGGCACCGTCGCGATCGGCGAAGCGGGTCGCCGCGGCGACCAGATCCTGACCCAGATCTACCGCCTCAACCACGAGAACGCCAACAACCTCGTGCCGGTATTGCGGCCTCTGATCAGCCCGAACAACACGATCAACGCCAATCCCGGCAACAACACGCTGATCATCACCGACTACGCCGACAACCTGCAGCGGATCGGCAAGATCATCGCGGCGATGGACGTGCCGGCGACCGGCGACGTCGAGGTGATTCCGCTGCGCCACGCGGTGGCGTCCGACATCGCGCCGCTGATCCAGCGGCTCACCGACGGCAACACGGCGTCGCCCGGCGGGGTCCCCGCCGGCACCTTCGCGTCGACGCTCGCGGCTCCATCGATCCTGATCGACACGCGCAGCAACGCGCTGATCGTGCGCAGCCCGAACCCGGCGCGCATGTCGAGCATCCGCGCCCTGATCGCCAAGCTCGACGTCGCCCCGCAAGGCTCGGCCGCGACCGGCAACATCTGGGTCGTCCACCTGAAGAACGCCGACGCGGCCAAGCTCGCGACGGTGCTGCGGGCGGCCTTCGCCGCCGGGACCGGCGGCGGCGTCGGCGGCGGCAGCACGCCGCTCCAGCAGCCTCTCGGCACCAACCCGCCGGGTGCCGCCGGCACCGCGAACAACGCCGCCACGACGCCGATCGCCGCGTCTGCCGGGCCCTCGACCGGCGGCTTCATCCAGGCCGACCCGTCGACCAACTCGCTCATCATCACCGCGCCCGAGCCGCTCTACCGCCAGGTGCGCTCGATGATCGACCAGCTCGACGAGCGACGCGCGCAGGTCTACATCGAGAGCCTGATCGTCGAGGTCACGGGCGACAACGCCGCGGACTTCGGCTTTCAATGGCAGGGCCTGCTGGCCAACAACAGCAGGACCAACGGCATCGTCGGCGGCACCAACTTCGGCGCGAACGGCAACCTGCTCGCCATCACGCAGGCGACGCTGGGCGCAGGCGCGACCTCCGGGACGACCGGGTCGTCGGCCGCTTCCGGCCTCTCGCTCGGCGAGGGTCTCAACATCGGCCTGATCCACAACTACTTCGGCACCTACGGGCTGGCCGCGATCGCGCGCATCCTGCAGAGCCAGACCAACACCAACATCGCATCGACGCCGAATCTCATCACCCTCGACAACGAGGAAGCCAAGATCGTCGTCGGCAGCAACGTCCCGTTCGTCACCGGCCAGTTCACGAACACCGGCACCGCGGGCGCGCTGACCAGCCCGTTCCAGACGATCGAGCGCAAGGACGTCGGCATCACGCTGCGCATCCGGCCGCAGATCGGCGAGAACGGCACGATCCGGATGACGATCTTCCAGGAGTCTTCGAGCCTGTCTTCGCAGGTCGCGCCGGGAACATCGAACGCCGGACCGTCGACCAACAAGCGCTCGATCGAGTCGAACGTCGTCGTCGACGACGGCCAGATTCTCGTCCTCGGCGGGCTGATCGAGGACCGCTACACGGACAACCGCTCGAAGGTGCCGCTGCTCGGCGACATCCCGTACCTCGGCGCACTCTTCCGCAGCGAAAGCCGCACGAAGACGCGAACCAACCTGATGGTCTTCCTGCGCCCGGTCGTGATGCGAGACGCCGACACTGCGAACCGCCTCTCGCTCGACCGCTACGAGCAGATCCGCGGCTTCCAGAAGGACATGCAGCCGCCGAACAGCGTCCTCGTGCCGATCAACGACTCGCCCGTGATCCCGCCGATGCGACGCATCGACGACGCCGGCCGGCCGCTGGCGGCACCGCAGAGCTCGCCAGGCACGCAGCCCAACCCGGTCGTCAAGCCCGCGGCGCCCAAGGGCGACGGCTCGCCACCA
>JBBRZP010000063.1:0-18595 GCA_038236565.1 Burkholderiales bacterium
CAGGTTCTCGTTCGTCGGCGAGCACGTCGGCTGGACGACGAAGATGTCGCGCGCGCGCACGTTCTGCTCGATCTCGACGTCGACCTCGCCGTCGGAGAAACGCGCGACCTTGGCCTTCCCGAGACCGATCGACAGGTGCGTGGCGATGTCCTGCGCGAGCGCGGGATTCGCATTGCCTGTGAAGAGAACGGTATTGAAGAGCACGACGGACTCCGAGGATGGCGATGCGGCGCTTTGTTGGCAGGGGAGGAAGGATTCGAACCTTCGCATGTCGGAATCAAAATCCGATGCCTTAACCAGCTTGGCGACTCCCCTACACCGGAGCGCGGCTCGCGCCGCGCACCTGAAACTCATGGCTTGCGCCGACCACCCCGCCTCAGCGATCGACCCAGGCGGCGAGAGGATGGCGCTCCAACGAGCGGCACATCCGGCTCGACCAGCCCTCGGGCCAATCGCTCGGCATCGCTGCCGATGGCGCCGCGCCGTTGCCCGCCCGCGCGAAGACCGCACTGCCCGAGCCCGTCATCCGGCTGTTGCCGAAGGCTCGATGCAGCATGGCCGCCGCGCGCTCAACATCGGGACAAAGACTCTCGGCAGCCGCCTGGAGGTCGTTGCGCCCGAAGCCTTCGGCAAGTTCCGGCTCGGTATCCCCTTGCCCGCCCGGCTCGCTCGACAATGCCGACGACGCCGATGAGGCTTGGGAAAAGCCCGCGATTCTAGCAGCGGCGGCGATTCCGGCGACGCTCGGGTGGCCGAAGACGGTCCGCGTCTCCAGAGCGGCCGCCGGCTTCGCCACCGCGAACCACGCCGGCGCGACCGTCACCGGCCGGAGCTGTTCGCCGATCCCGGTCGCGACGGCATTCGCGCCGGTGAGGAAGAACGGCACGTCGGCGCCGAGCGCGACGCCGAGCGGCATCAGCCGGTCGAGCGGCCAGTCGAGGCGCCAGAGGCGATTGAGCGCGAGCAGCGTCGAGGCCGCGTCAGAGCTGCCGCCGCCGAGGCCCGCGCCCCACGGGACGCGCTTGTCGATCGCGATGTCGACGCCGAGCGTGGTGCCCGACGCACCTTGCAGCGCGCGGGCGGCGCGCAGGCACAGATCATCGGCGGGCAGTGCGGCGAGGCGGTCGACGCGGGCGAGGCGGCCGTCGCGGCGCAGCTCGACGTGGAGCGTGTCGCTCCAGTCGATCAGCACCATGAGCGATGCGAGCAAGTGCATGCCGTCGGCGCGCTTGCCGACGACGTGCAGGAACAGGTTCAGCTTCGCCGGCGCAGGGACGTCGCAGAGCGCGGACAGGGGCATGCGCGCGACTCTACGAGCGATCGAGCCGGATGCGTACGGTGACTGTCGGCGCCGGCACGTCGCGCGTCGCCGACACCGCGCCGTCGCCGAAGCGCGAGAGATCGACGGCCCAGCCGAGCTGGGAAAAGCTCTCTGGCGCCGATGGCGCGGAGTCGGCCGTCGACGCCGCGACGGGCGCGCTCCGTGCGCCGGGCCAGGGACGTCCATGCAGCCAGTCGAACCACGCCTCGATCGGCACGCTCTCGCCGAGCACCTCGCGCGTCAGTGCGTCGAGGGTCTCGAAGCGGCGCGTGCCCTGCGGCGTCACGAGCACGACCTCGGCGGGCGACCAGCGCGCCTGCGCCAGCATGCTGCCGAGCGGCGTCGAGAGGCCGAGCGATCCGGCGCCAGCCGCTCCGCGCAGGTCGAAGGCCGCCGAGAACGAGCGCGCCGCCTCGGGGCCGCGGGCCTCGACGCGCAATGCCAGCCGACCCGACAGGATCTCGCCGCCGTCGTCGGCGCCTGGGCCGGGAACGGTGACGCAGCCGGCGACGACGAGCGCGCTCGCGGCGAGCAACGCCGCGCACCAAGCGCGGCGCTCGATCGACTGCGGCGCCTGGTCGGCGCCGCCGGTCACAGGTCGACGCGCAGGCGCGCCAGCGTCTCGCGCAGGACGTCGTTCTGCGCGTCGCGCGAGCGCGCTTCGCGGAACACGCGGCGCGCTTCGTCCGACTGCCCGGCGCTCCACAGCACCTCACCGAGATGCGCACCGATCTCCGGATCGGGGCGCGCCTGGTAGGCGCCGCGCAGGAGGCGGATCGCTTCGTCCTTGTTGCCGAGCCGGTACTCGACCCAGCCGAGGCTGTCGGTGATCGACGGCTCGCCGGGACTCAGCTCGAGCGCCTTCTGGATCAGCGCACGCGCTTCGGGCAGCCGGATCTTGCGATCGGCGAGCGAGTAGCCGAGGGCGTTGTAGGCCTGCTGGTGATCGGCCTTGAGCTCGATCACGCGACGCAGCAGCCGCTCCATGGCGTCGACGCGGTCCAGCTTCTCGTTGAGCATGGCCTGCTCGTAGAGCAGGTCGGTGTCGTCGGGGAAGGTCTTGTTGGCCTGCGCGAGGACCTGCTCGGCCTCGACCCACATCTTGCGATCGCGCAACAGCTCGGCCTCGGCCAGGAGCTTGGCGCGCGCGTCGCGGGGCGACTGCTCGGGCACGCGGCGGATCAGCTCGCGCGCCGCCGACATCTTGCCCTGGCGGGCGAGCAGCGAGGCGCGTCGCGACTGCACCTCGAGCGCACGCTGCGGACTGTCGATGCGCGCCAGCCATTTCTCGGCGCCGGCGAAGTCCTGCTCCAGCTCCGACGCCTGGGCGAGCAGCAGAAAGGCCTGGGTGAGGGCGCTGGTCGTGTTCGGCGGTGTGTCGTCCTCGTCGTCGGCCTCTGCGGCAACCGGTGCGGGAGCGACCGGCGCCGGCGCGAAATTCACCGGCGCTCCGCCTTCGACGAGACGCACGTAGTTCTGCAGCGCCGCGCTCGCTTCCTTCGGGTGGCGCAGCTCGAGCTGGAGCGCGCCGAGCGTGAGCCACGGCGGCGCGAGGTTCGGCTCGGCCCGGGTGAGGATCTGGATCTGCGACGTCGCCTCGGCAAGCCGCTGCGACGTCGCCAGCGTGCGCACGTAGAGCAGGCGCACGGTCGGGCTCAAGGGCTTGGCCAGCAGCTGGCGCGTGACGACGGCCTCGGCCTCGGTCGTGGTCGGCAGCATGTCGAGCGCGAGCAGCGCGGGGCCTTCGGCGGCAGGATCGGCTTCGCTCGCGCGCTTCAGCGCGGCGAGCGCCTTCTCGCGATCGTTGGCGAGCAGCCAGGCCCGGCCGATCGCGACCAGCGCCGACACGCGCGTGTCGGGCGCGTCGACGAACGGCTTCAGCGCGCGCTCGATCAGCACGGCGGTCGCGTGACGGTCGGCCGCGCGCGCGAGAAAGCGCGGCACGGCCTCGAGCATCGACGGCAACGCCGGCTTCGGCGCCTGGCGCAGCAACGCGACCAGCGGCTCTTCCACCTCGGGCAATCGATTGAGCGCGACCAGGAGCTGGATCTGGTAGCGCATCGCGTCCTGCGACTCGGGCAGCGCCTGGCGCCAGGCAACCGCGGCGGCGAGCGCCTGCTCGCCTGCGCGCGCTTGCAGCGCAATCTCGGTCGCGCGCTTGAACAACTGCTCGTCCTTCGTGCGCCGCGCGGCGTCGAGCATCAGCTGATAGGCGGTGCCGGACTGGCCGTCGCGAAGCTCCATCTCGCCGAGCAGCAACTGATAGAAGAGCGGGGCGTCGAGGTCCGAGTTCTCGACCTTGTTCGCTCCGCCGACGGGCGCAGTCGCGGCGGCGGCGACGCCGGCGAGCACCAGCAGCGGCAGGGCCGCGACCCACGCGCGGACCGGGGCTGATGCAACTCGAAACGCCGGCATGGGCGGACTCCTCAGGACCAACAACAATTCTAGTGTGACGCCCTTGGCCCGGACGGGCGCGAAGGTGCGGCGAAGACCGCGCCAGGTCATCCGATCGGGATCGATCGTGATAATTCCCCGCGCTCGGTGCAAAGGTCGGCCTCTGCCCGATCGCCCGAGCGAGACTGACACCACACGATGCCAGAGCTCCCCGAGGTCGAAGTCACGCGGCTCAGCTTCGCCGAGCGGATTCGCGGCGCGCGCGTCACCGGCGTTCGTGTCGGCAAGCCGCTGCGCTGGCCGCTCGGCGCCGATCCGCAGACGCTCGTCGGCCGGACCGTCGGCGACGTGAGCCGGCGCGGCAAATACCTCTGGCTCGCGTTCGAGCGCGGCGGGTTGCTGATGCACCTCGGCATGTCGGGATCGCTTGCCTTCACGCCGCAGACGGGCGAGGCCGGCGCGCACGACCACTTCGATCTCGTCACCGCGCGCGGCACGCTGCGCCTCACCGACCCGCGGCGCTTCGGCGCCGTCGTCTGGTCGCCTTCGCTCGACGAAGCGCCGGCGCACAAGCTGCTCGCGGGACTCGGCCTCGAGCCCTTCGATCCGCGTTTCGACGGCCCGTACCTGTACAACGCGCTGCATCGCCGCAAGGTGGCCGTGAAGACGGCGCTGCTCGGCGGCGAAGTCGTCGTCGGCGCCGGCAACATCTATGCATGCGAGGCGCTCTGGGAAGCGCAGATCGATCCGCGCACGCGCAGCGACCGCATCAGCCGCCCGCGCGCGGATCGTCTCGCCGCCGACGTGCGCACGACGCTCGCGCGCGCCGTCGAGCTGGGCGGCTCGACCTTGCGCGACTTCCGCGACGCGCACGGCATGGCCGGCGCGTTCCAGCTGCAGGCGCGCGTCTACGGCCGCGCCGGGCAGGCCTGCGTGCGCTGCGGCACGACGGTGCGCCGCATCGTCCAGGGAGCGCGCGCGACCTTCTTCTGTCCGGGCTGCCAGAAGCGCTGAACGACTCGCCGCGTCGCGAGGTGTGCGAAAGGCCCGCCATCGACTGTGACGATGTGTTTCCGCGGCGTTGGCTGCGAAAGCGCTGCGCTACCATGATCCGATCCCTTCGCGCTGCTCGATGACGCCCTCTTTCGCCACCAGTCTCGACGCCCTCGGCGGGTGGCGCTCGGGCCTGTGCGAGCGCCTCGAGGCGCTCGCCCGATTCCTCGCCGAGCACGAGCTCGCGCACGGCGACGCGGCCGACCAGGTCGCGGCGCTGCGCGAGCGGCTCGGCAACGAGAAGCTCGTCGTCGCCTTCGTCGCCGAGTTCTCGCGCGGCAAGTCCGAGCTGATCAACGCGATCTTCTTCGCCGACACCGGCCGGCGCATCCTGCCCGCGACGCCGGGCCGCACGACCATGTGCCCGGTCGAGCTCGGCTGGCGCGGCGACGAGCCCGCGTCGCTGCTGCTGCTGCCGATCGAGACCCGCCTCGAAGGCCTCTCGCTCGGCGAGATGCGCGCCCAGCCGCGCGCCTGGCGCCGGCTCGCGCTCGACATCCAGGATCCCGACCAGCTCGCGCAGTCGCTGCAGGAGGTGACCCGTACCGAGTGGGTGACCGAGGAGCAGGCGCGTGCCCTCGGCTTCTGGGACGACGCCACGCCCGACGACAACCCGCCGGTCGACGACGACGGCAAGGTCGAGGTGCCCGCGTGGCGCCACGCGCTCATCAACTATCCGCACCCGCTGCTGAAGCAAGGTCTCGTCGTGCTCGACACGCCGGGCTTGAACGCGATCGGCGCCGAGCCCGAGCTGACGCTGAGCCTGCTGCCGAGCGCGCACGCGACCGTCTTCATCCTCGGCGCCGACACCGGCGTCACCAAGTCCGACCTCGCGATCTGGCGCGACCACCTCGGCGCGCACGCCCCGACGCGCTTCGTCGTCCTCAACAAGATCGACACGCTCGAGGATCCGCTGGCGACGCTCGACCAGGTCGAGGCGCAGATCCGGCAGCAGCAGAAGGAGACGGCGCGCACGCTCGGCGTCCCGATCCAGCGCGTCTTTCCGCTCTCCGCGCGACAGGCATTGACGGCGCGCGTCGGCGGCGACGAGATGGGGCTGAACGAGAGCCGCCTGCCGCTGCTCGAGGCAGCGCTCGGCGCGCATTTGTTGCCCCAGCGCCGGCAGGTGCTCGAGCAGGTCGTCCAGGAAGGCGCACAGAGGGTCGAGGACCACGTCGTGCGGCGCATCGGCGACCAGCGCCGCCAGCTCGCCGAGCAGACGCTCGAGCTGCGCGGCCTGCGCGGCAAGAACGGCTCGAAGGTCAAGCTGATGCTGCGCCGCGTCGAGGCCGAGACGCTCGAGTTCGAGGAGTGCACGACGATCCTGCAGGCGATGCGCGCGGTGCACGCGCGGATGCTGAAGGACATGCTCGTCGACCTCTCGTCCGATCGTCTGCGCGACGAGGTCGCGGAGATGCAGGCCTCGATGAGCTCGGGCTTCCTCAACCTCGGCGCGCGCAAGTCGTTCGTCGCCCTGTGCGCGCGGCTGCGCGAGCTGCTCGCGCAGGGCCAACGCCGCAACGCCGAGATCCGCGAAATGCTGACGGCGACGTTCGGGCGCCTCAACGCCGAGTACGGCTTCAGCCTCGTGATCGGCAAGCCGCTCGACTTCGAGCGCTTCGCCAACGAGCTCCAGCTGATCGAGAGCAACTACGTCCAGTACCTCGGCCTCACGCTGGCGCTGCGCCTGGCGCAGCCCAAGTTCATGGAACAGTTCCGTCGCATGCTGGTCTCGAAGCTGCGCGTCGTCTTCGAGAACGCGAGCAGCGACATCGAGCTCTGGAACAAGGCGGTGTCGGCCCAGGTCGACGCGCAGCTGCGCGAGCGGCGCAAGACCTTCAAGCGGCGCAGCGAGACGCTCGAGAAGGTGCAGAACGCTGCCGGCGAGCTCGAGACCCGCATCACCGAGATCGACACGCAGGACAAGCGCCTGCAGCACTTCCAGGCGCGCACCCACGAGCTCGCCGAGGCGCTGCGCGAGCATGCGTTTGCGGCGCCGCTGGCGACCGACGCGGCGATGGTCGAGACCGACATCCCGCTCTTCGACGACGCGATGCCGGTCGAGGCGATGGAGCAGCGCCAGGCTTGACCCGCGCCGGGTTCGCAGAGCGCGTCGTCGCCTGGCAGCAGCGCCACGGCCGGCGCGGCCTGCCGTGGCAGGACACGCGCGATCCGTACCGCGTGTGGCTGTCCGAGATCATGCTGCAGCAGACGCAGGTGCAGGTCGTGCTCGGCTACTACGAGCGCTTCATGGCGCGCTTCCCCGACGTGCGCGCACTTGCCGCCGCCGAGCCCGGCGACGTGCTCGCGGCGTGGAGCGGTCTCGGCTACTACGGCCGCGCGAGGAATCTCCATCGCTGTGCCCGAGTCGTCGTGGCCGAGCACGGCGCAGCGTTTCCGAAGACGAGCGCGCTGCTCGAGACCTTGCCCGGCATCGGCCGATCGACCGCCGCGGCGATCGCCGCGTTCTGCTTCGGCGAGCGCGTCGCCATCCTCGACGGCAACGTCAAGCGCGTGCTCGCGCGCGTCCTCGCGTTCGAGGGCGACCTCGCCGATGCGCGCGCCGAGCGAGGGCTCTGGCAGGCCGCGACGGAACTGCTGCCGGAGCGCGGCGTCGAGTCGTACACGCAGGGGCTGATGGACCTCGGCGCGACGATCTGCCTCGTGCGCTCGCCGCATTGCCTGCTGTGTCCCGTCGCCGGCGAGTGCGTCGCGGCGCGCACGGGAACGCAGGCGCGCTACCCGGTCAAGTCGCGCCGGCTCGTGCGCACGCGGCGCGAGAACGTCTGGCTCGAGCTGCGCTGGAAGGAAGCGATCTGGCTGGTCGAGCGCGCAGCGCGTGGCGTCTGGTCCGGGCTTTGGAGCCTGCCCGAGCTCGACTCGCTCGAGGCGATGGGCGCGGCGACGTCGTCATGGCCGGGGCAGGGCGAGGTGCTGGAACCGTTCGTCCACGTCCTCACCCACTTCGACTGGCATCTGCAGCCCGTGCGCTGGACCTTTGCGGCGCGAACCTCGGCGCGCGCGCTGGCTGCATCGACGGCGCCGTGGCCGAGCGGCCGCTGGTTCGCGCCCGACGCCGCGCTCGCGCTCGGCTTGCCCGCGCCGCTCCGAAAGAGGCTCGAGAGCGAGCTCAGTGCGGGTCGCTCCTGACGCGCATCAGCGAGTCGACGACTTCGAGGCGCGCCAGCGGATCGGCGAGCGTCAGCAAGCGCTGCTTGGCTTCCACGGGCAACGGCAGGATCTCGCACCAGCGATTGGCGACCCAGCCGGCATCGTCGAACCGGTGCGGCTCGAAGAACGGCGTCGCACCCTGCGCGGCGAGCGCGGCGATCGCCTCGGTCAGGCTCTTGACGACGTCGGCGTGCGCCGCCGCCGGAGCGACCACCGGATCGGCGTCGATCGCGGTGACGCCTGCGACCCAGAGGCCGTCGGGCTCCCGACGGGTCGCGCCGACCGTGAAGCGGTGGCCACCGCGGCAGCGCACGAGCAGGATGCCGGCCGAGGCGCTGTCGACCTCGACCAGATCGGCGGTCGTGCCGACCTCGCACAGCTCGACGCCCTCGGCGCCCTTCACCTCGCGGCCGGCCTTCAGGCAGACGACGCCGAACGGCGTCTTCTCGCGCATGCAGCGCGACATCAGGTCGAGATAGCGCGCCTCGAAGATCTTCAGCTCGAGCAGGCCGTCGGGGAAGAGCACCATCCGCAGCGGAAAGAGCGGCAGCTCGCCGGCGCCGGTGACATCTCTCATGGCGTGCCGCCGAGCTCTCGGTGGCGCACGAGGGTCGCGGCCCGGCTGCCGAAGGCTTCGCCGAGCCGTTCGGCGAACCAGACCGATCGATGCTGGCCGCCGGTGCAGCCGATCGCCACCGTGAGGTAGCTGCGCTGGTCGGCCTCGAAGGCCGGCAGCCAGCGACGCAGGAACGCCTCGATCTGCGCCAGCATGTCGAGCACCTCGGGCTGTGCCTCCAGGTAGGCGCCGACCGGGGCGTCGCGGCCGGTGAGCGGGCGCAGCTCGCGCACGTAGTGCGGGTTGGGCAGCATGCGGATGTCGAACACGTAGTCGGCATCGAGCGGCACGCCGTGCTTGTAGGCGAAGCTCTCGAAGACGAGCGTGAGCCGGCTATCGGCGGCCTTCACGAGCTCGCGCATCCAGGCGCGCAGCTGCGTGGGGCGCAAGACGCTGGTGTCGATCACTGTCGAGAGCTCGCGCAGGCCGGCGAGGAGCTGGCGCTCGATCTCGATCGCCTCGACCAGCGCGCCGCGGTCGCCGAGCGGATGGGCGCGGCGCGTCTCGGAAAAGCGGCGCACGAGCGCGCCCGTCGTCGCGTCGAGGAAGATCGGCTGGATCGCGACGCCTTCGCCGCGCAGCTCGGCGAGCAGCGGCAGCAGGTGGGGCAGCGAGCTGGCGCTGCGCACGTCGACGGCGATGGCGATGCGCCGGTCGTCGCGCTCGTGCTCGAGGCGCAGGAAGTCGCGCAGCAGCTCGGGCGGCAGGTTGTCGACACAGAAGAAGCCGGCATCTTCCAATGCATGGAGCGCCACAGACTTGCCCGAGCCGGAGGTCCCGGTCACCAGCACGATGCGTGCGGCAGCGATGCCGGCTGCGCCAGCCAGGATCGCTCCCGCCCCAACCCCTCCCTCCGAGAGGGAGGGGCCGACCCCGCTGGGGTCGCTCATCGAGATCCCTTCCGCGCCGGCGTCGCGCGCGCCTTGGTCCCCGACGCGAGCATCTCCTCGGCATGCGCGAGGCTCGTCGACGACAGCTGCTGGCCACCGAGCATGCGCGCGATCTCGGCGACGCGCGTCTCGCCGGAGACTTCCTCGACGGCGCTCCGCGTCGACGCGCCCTTCGCTTCCTTGCTGACGAGGAAGTGCCGGTCGGCGCAGGCCGCGACCTGCGGCAGGTGGGTGACGGCGAGCACCTGGCGCTCGCGGCCGAGCTGCTTCATGAGCCGGCCGACGGTCTCGGCGACGGCGCCGCCGATGCCGGCGTCGACCTCGTCGAAGATCAGCGTCTGCGCCGCGTCGCTGCCGCTCTGCAGCTCGGTGCCGACGACGGCAACGGCGAGCGCGATGCGCGACAGCTCGCCGCCCGAGGCGACCTTGCCGAGCGGGCGCGGCGTCGTGCCGGCATGGCCGGCGACGAGGAACTCGATCGTCTCGACGCCGAACGACTGCGGCGCGCCGGTCGGCTCGAGCGCGACGTCGAACCGGCCGCCGGCCATGCCGAGCTGCTGCATCGTGCGCGTGACGGCGACGGCAAACTTCGGCGCCGCCGCCTTGCGCCCCGATGACACGCGGCGCGCCTCGGCGTCGTAGGCGGCAACCGCGGCGTCGTTGGCGCGCTGCAGTCCTTCGAGGTCGGCAGCCGCATCGAGCGCGCGCAGCTCGGCCTGCCATTGCGCCAGCAGCGCCGGCAGCTCGGCCGGCTGACGGCGATGGCGGCGCGCCAGGCCGACCCACGCCGAGAGGCGCTCGTCGATCTCGCGCAGCCGCTCGGGGTCGAGGTCGCTGCGGTCGAGATACCCGGAAAGCGTGTGCGCGGCGTCCTGCAGCTGTGCTTGCGCGCCTTGCAGCGCCTCGATTGGGCCTTCGAGGCGCGCGTCGAAGGCGACGACGGCCTGGAGCGCGTCGACGGCGCGGCCGGCGAGGGCGTCGGCGCTGGCGTCGGCCTCGCCGATCGCGTCGAGCGCGGCGCGCGCGGCTTCGATCAGCGATTGCCCGTGCGCGAGCCGCGCGTGCTCGGCATCGAGCTCGGCCCATTCGTCGGCGCCGGGCGCGAGCTTCGTCACCTCGCCGATCTGCCAGGCCAGCCGCTCGCGCTCGCTCTCGAGCCGTCCTTGCTGCTCGCCCGCGGCGGCAAGCGCCTGCGTCGCCGCGCGCCACTCGGCCCAGCGTGCGCCGAGCGGCGCGATGTCGACCTGCGCGTAGCCGTCGAGCAGCGCCCGCACGGCCGGCGCACGCGTCAGGCCTTGCCAGGCGTGCTGGCCGTGGATGTCGACGAGATGGTCGGCGGCCTCTCGCAGCTGCGCGATCGTCGCGCCGCTGCCGTTGATCCACGCACGGCTCTTGCCTTGGGCATCGATCGTCCGGCGCAGCAGCAGGCGACCGGCGTCGCCGGCATCGGCGTCGAAGCCGGCGTCGGCCAGCCAGGTCGAGAGCGCGCCTGGAATGTCGAACTCCGCGGTGATCTCGGCGCGCGCAGCGCCTTCGCGCACGACGCCTGCCTCGCCGCGGCCGCCGAGCGCGAGCTGGAGCGCGTCGACGAGGATCGACTTGCCCGCGCCGGTCTCGCCGCTCAGGACGCTGAAGCCCGGCCCGAAGTCGATCTCGAGCGCGTCGACGATGAGGAAGTCGCGGATGGCGAGGCGGTGCAGCATGGCTAGACGGAGCCCGAGGCCCAGTGCAGCTTGGCGCGCAGGGTCGCGTAGAAGCTCCAGCCGCGCGGATGAAGGAAGCGGACGCGGTGCGCCGAGCGGCGCACGCAGATCCGGTCGCCGTGGGCGAGGCTGGTCAGCGACTGCATGTCGAAGTTCACGCTCGCGTCGCGGCCGGCGATGATCTCGATGCCGACTTCGCCGCTGTCGGGCACGACGATCGGCCGGTTCGAGAGATCGTGCGGTGCGATCGGAACCAGCGCCCAGCCGGCGATGCCCGGATGCAGGATCGGCCCGCCGGCCGAGAGCGCGTACGCGGTCGATCCGGTCGGCGAGCTGACGATCAGGCCGTCGGCGCGGATCTGGGCGACGAAGTCGCCGTCCATCTCGATGCGCAGCTCGACCATGCCGGCGCTCGCGCCGCGGCTGACGATGACGTCGTTGAGCGCCAGGCCCTCGAAGATCGTCGCGCCGTCGCGCTCGACGTGGCCTTCGAGCATCGTCCGCTTCTCTTCCTCGTAGTCGCCGGCGAGGATCGGGGCGAGCGCCGTCTCGTAGTCGCCGAGGCCGATGTCGGTGATGAAGCCGAGCCGACCCTGGTTGATGCCGACGAGCGGCGTGTCGTGACGCGCGAGCTGGCGCGCGATGCCGAGCATGGTGCCGTCGCCGCCGACGACGACGGCGACGTCGCAGGCAGCGCCGAGCGCGCTCGCGGGAAGCTTCGCAAACGCCGTGATGCCGGTGTTGGCGGCGGTGTCTTCTTCGAGCGTCACCGCGAGGCCATGGCGGACGAGGAAAGCGGCCACCGATTCGAGCTCTTCGCGGATGCCCTCGGCGTTGAACTTGCCGACCAGTGCAGCGTGCCGGAAGCGGGTCGCCATTCGCGGGATTACACCACAGCGCCCCCTCTCGACGCAGGCAGAATGGGCCTGCCAACCGCCTGTGGACCGATGCTCGACGAGCGTGCCAAGACCCTGCTGAAAGCGCTTGTGGAGCGCTACATCGCCGACGGCCAGCCGGTCGGCTCGCGCACGCTCTCGCGCGCCAGCGGCCTCGAGCTCTCGCCGGCGACGATCCGAAACGTCATGGCCGATCTCGAGGAGCTCGGCCTGATCGCCAGCCCGCACACGAGCGCGGGCCGCATCCCGACGGCGCGCGGCTACCGCCTCTTCGTCGACACGATGCTCACCGCACAGCCGAACCGACTGCCCGGCGGGCAGGTCGAGCCGCGCATCGAGGCGCAGCTGCACGCCGACCAGCCGCAGCGCGTGATCGCCAATGCGGCGCAGCTGCTGTCGAGCCTTTCGAGCTTCGTCGGCGTGATCACGGCGCCGAAGAAGGCGAGCGTCTTCCACCATATCGAGTTCATGCGCCTCTCGGACCGGCGCGTGCTCGTGATCCTCGTCGCGCCCGACGGCGACGTGCAGAACCGCGTGATCTTCACGGCGCAGGACTACACCTCGTCGCAGCTTCTGGAGGCGAGCAACTTCCTGACCTCGCACTACGCCGGCCTCACGCTCGAGGAAGTGCGGGAGCGACTGAAGACCGAGGTCGACGCGCTGCGCGGCGAGATCTCGGCGCTGATGCAGGCGGCGGTGCAGGCCGGCCACGACGCCGTCACGGAGAGCCACGAGCAGGTCGTGATCGCAGGCGAGCGCAACCTGCTCGCGATCCAGGACCTGTCGAGCGATATGGGAAGCCTCAGGAAGCTCTTCGACCTGTTCGAGCAGAAGACGCAGCTGATGCGCCTGCTCGAGGTGTCGAGCCGCGCCGAGGGCGTACGCATCTACATCGGCGGCGAGAGCCTGGTCGTGCCGTACGAGGAGCTGTCGGTCGTGTCGGCGCCGTACGAGGTCGACGGCAAGGTCGTCGGCACGCTCGGCGTCATCGGCCCGACGCGCATGGCCTACAGCCGCATGGTGCAGATCGTCGACATCACGTCGCGGCTGGTCACCAACGCGCTGTCGCAGAAGTAGGCTGCGGACGTCGCTTCGCGTTCTTCGGAGATCGCATGGCATTCGACACGCGCTACGACGACCGCGACGGCTTCGACGTCGCCTTCCTGCGCCCGGGCAAGCTCGACGGCCGCGTCTTCCTGCCGACGCTGGGCGACAAGCTCGCCGCGCAGGTCGCGCCGCTGCTGAGCGACAAGGGCAACATCCTCGACTACCACCACTACAGCGTCGTCCTGCACAAGGCGCGGCGCTTCGCGATCTACAGCGCGGCCAGCATCGACTTCAGCGGCCGCTTCCTGATCCCGCGCAACAAGGACGTCTGGCGCGTCGATCCGCGCATCAGCGCCGACCTGCAGGTCACGGGCGCCTGCTACCAGAAGAACCAGTTCGACCGCGGCCATCTCACGCGTCGCGAAGACCTCGAGTACGGCGCCAACGAAGCAAGCGCGATCGCCGCCGCCGACGACACCTGCCACTGGACCAACTGCACGCCCCAGACCGCCAAGTTCAACGAAGGCAAGCAGCTCTGGGCGGGGCTCGAGCTGCATATCCTGGAGCAGGCGGTCAAGAAGAACCGCTTCAAGGCGCAGGTCATCACCGGCCCGGTGTTCGGCGCGCGCGATCCGGTGATTCCGGGCTTCCCGGGTGTCCGTTACCCGCTGCGCTACTGGAAGGTGGTGGCGGCGATCAACGCCTCCGACAAGCTCTTCGCCACCGCGTACGTGCTCGACCAGCGCAGCCAGATCGCACCCGCGACACGCGCCGCGCCGGAGGTGCCGTTCACGCCGTACAAGACGTTCCAGACGACGATCGCGAACATCGAAGCCCTGACCGGTTTGTCGTTCACGTGCGGGCAGGGCGCCAAGCGCGTCGCGCTGAAGCTCTTCGATCCGCTCGCCAGGACCCGGGTGGTCGGCGGCTATCTGCCGCTCGAGTCGCTCGACGACGTCGTGGTGTCCGCGTAGAGCGGCATGCGAAGATTCCGGCGCGGGCCGTTAGCTCAGTCGGTTAGAGCAGAGGACTCATAATCCTTTGGTCGTTGGTTCGATCCCAACACGGCCTACCAATCCCGAGAAGTGTCAAGCGGTGCGCACCCCGCCCGCCACAACATGCTCTTGAGGTACTCGCTGATCCGCTCAGCCGAGTCGCCGACCGCGTCGCGCAACTCCGGCGAGCGTCATGCCTCGGGGACGCTGTCCGGTCGGGTGCAGCCACGAGTTGCTCGAGCTGAAAGGACCGATCGCGAAAACGTCCGGACGGCAACCACTGTTGCCCCGGAAAGGAGAGCGCCATGCACCGCAAGTCGACGGGACCAGCCGCGAGTCGCTTGCCGGAGTGGTCGTCGAGCGATGCGAATTGTCCAAGGTCGTCCTGCCCAGCGACCGTCGCGTTCTGCTCGCGAAAATGGTCGACTCCAGGCGTCAGGGGTGCTCGGCCGACAAGGTGTGCGGGATGCTGACCGTGCACACGAAGATCGAAGAGGAAATCTTCTATCCGGCTGCGCGTGAGGCCGGACTGGAAGAAGACATGATGGACGAGGCGCGGGTCGAGCATGACGTAGCCAAGAGCCTCATCGCATGGATCCAGTCTTCGAAGCCGAGCGACGACTACTACGACGCCAAGGTCAAGGTTCTCGGCGACATCGTCGAAACCACGTCGTCGAACAGCACACCGAGATGTTCCCCAAGTGCAGGCGCTCCAAAATGGATCTTCTCGATCTGAGAAATCGCCTCGATGCGCGCAAGAAGGAACTGGAGGCCCGCAAGCCCGCGCCGAAAGCGTCTGGTCTTCT
Organism: Burkholderiales bacterium; assembly: GCA_038236565.1. GTDB lineage: Bacteria > Pseudomonadota > Gammaproteobacteria > Burkholderiales > Burkholderiaceae_C > Schlegelella_A. The sequence continues at coordinate 14,893 of JBBRZP010000063.1, forward strand.
CGTCCGGATCACCGGTGCAGTGAACCGGGCAACAGCCTAGACAGTTCTGCGGGCGCTACTCTCGGCGACTGGCGCAAGTCGGTCGCCGACGCGTGCCGGGTGGCCGGCGACCTCGCTCACGTGAGGCCTCCCCATTCCGTCACATCGAACGGCCACGTGAGCAGGATCTCGTCGGCCACCGCGATCGGATCGAGGTGCCCGCGCACCGCGTGGACAGCCTGCGCCAGATCGGCGAGCTCGGCCTCCGACATGGGAGCCCGGTGATAGACGAGGTGCGCGTAGCACGTGTACTGCCACGCGAAGCGATCGAGCGGCGACTTGGCGGTGATGTGGCGAGGGACCATGGCACCGCAATGAGGCAAGGACCATACCGGGCCGGTGTGACGAAATCTGCCACGACGTCGCGATGCGGTGCTTCCCTCCATCAGGCGTGGCGAAGACCAACGATGTCGGCTCTTCCTCTGTGGCGGCGCGAGGTCGAGTGGACTACCGTCGTGCTCTCGTCGTGACAGGCCTTGCGCATTCATGAAGCCAGGAGCAATCGCCGGGCGTTCGAACGCCCTTTCGCTCGCGTCGCAGGTCGTCGCGGGCCTCGTCGCCCTCGGCCTGACGTCGCAGGTCGGCGCTGCGACACCGACGCCTTCCGCAGGTGGACCGGGAGACGTCTACTCGTGCATGACCGGCAGCTCGGTGCTGAAGTCCGACCACGAGATCGCCGACTGCCCGGGGCCGCAGACGCGCACCAGCCGCGTCGGCGTCGTGACGCGCCTGCTGACGTCGGAGCAGTTGCGGATCCAGAAGGAGTGCGAGTCCAGGAAGACCGATGTCCTCCTTGAATGGCGAAAGCGCGAGCGCTCCGACAACAACCTGCGCGAGAAGTATCCCGACGTCGCGTCGCTCCGGCGCGCGCGCGATGACGATCTGAGTCCGGCGCGCGCGGCCGTCGACCGCTCGAAGGCGCGCCTCGGCGAGCTCGACCAGGAGCGCGAGCGCCTGGCGCGCGAACGCGAGTTCTATCCCAAGGGCCCGGTCCCGGCGGACCTGCAGCGCCGCATCGACCAGAACGACGCGGTGGTCGCGGCCCAGACGCAGGTCCTGAAGAAATCGCAGGAGGACGTGGCGCGCGTCGCGGCGAACTTCGACGAGCTCGACACGACGATGAAGCGCCTGTGGGTCTCGCGCGCCACGCCGATGCCCAGCATCGACTGCTCGCCGGACGCGCTCTTCGACCGGTCGGCGCCGCGTCGGCGCTGACGACGGCCGTCGCCGCCGTCGTTGCATGCCGACGGTGGAACCGGCATCCCCGGGCGCAGGATGCCGCCGCTGGCGACGCGGCGGCGTCGATTCGCGCCAGCCGCCGGCAACCTGTCGCTCCGGGGCTGCGGCGCGCCGGGCCAGCCGATACCGTGGCGGCTCTTGAACAGGAGAGCCTCATGAACGGACGCATGCTTGTCAGGTCGCACACGATGTTCTGGGCGATCGCCTCGATCGCACTGCTGTCGTTGGTCGTCACCGTCAGCGCCCACGCGGCGACCGATGCCGCCTTCGACGCCGCGTACCGGTCCTTCGCCAAGGCCGCGGCGGGCGACGATTCGTCGATCGACGCCGCGGCGACCGCGTTCGAGTCGCTACGCTCGGCCGGGCCCGCCAACCCGGTGGTCGTCGCCTACGCCGGCGCGAGCGCGACGATGCGGGCCAAGACCGCGCTCGCGCCACTCGACAAGATGAGCCGCGCCGAAGACGGGCTCGCGCTCCTCGACAAGTCGCTCGCGATGTTGACGCCGGCGCACGACGCGCCGATCGAGCGCGGCACGCCGGGATCGCTCGAGGTCCGCTTCGTCGCCGCCAACACCTTCCTCGGCGTGCCGTCGTTCATGAACCGCGGCGCGAAGGGCAGGAAGCTCCTGGACGACGTGCTCGCCAGCCCCTTGTTCGCCCAGGCCCCGCTGCCGTTCCAGGGCACGGTCTGGCTGCGCGCCGGCGAGCTCGCAGCGAAGGATCGCCGCGCGGACGACGCGCGCCGCTACCTGAACGAGATCGTGTCGCGCGACGCGCCGCAGGCCGGCCGGGCACGCGCGCTGCTGAAGGAGCTCGCGTGAGCGCGACGACGACCCTCGACCCGACCGCGGGCGTGGCCGACGCGGCCGCGGCCGCGACCGGCGACGCCGTCGTTGAGCTGCGTCGCGTGCACAAGACTTACCGCCTCGGCCAGCACGTCGTGCGCGCGCTGCAAGGCGTCGACCTCGTCGTCCGGCGCGGCGAAGTCGTCGCGCTCACCGGCCCGTCTGGCAGCGGCAAGAGCACGCTGCTCAACCTGTGCGGCCTGATCGACACGCCTGACAGCGGCGAGGTCCTGCTCGGCGGCGTCTCGGTCGGCGGTCTCGACGAGAAGCGGCGCACGCTGCTGCGCCGCGACGCGCTCGGCTTCGTCTTCCAGAGCTTCAACCTCGTCCCGGTCATGACCGTCGCCGAGAACGTCGACTACCCGCTCTTCATCGCCGGCGTGCCCGCAGCCGAGCGGCGCGACCGGGTCGCGGCGCAGCTGCTCGCCGTCGGGCTCGCGGCGCACGCGAAGCATCGGCCCGACGCGCTGTCGGGCGGCCAGCGCCAGCGCGTCGCCATTGCCCGCGCGCTCGTCAAGCGGCCGCGCCTGGTGATCGCCGACGAGCCCACCGCGAGCCTCGATTCGCACACCGCAGACCAGGTGCTGGCGCTGATGCGCGAGCGCTGCCACGCCGAAGGCGCGGCCTTCGTCATCGCCACCCACGACGCGAGGCTCACGCCGCGCTGCGACCGCATCGTCTCGCTGCTCGACGGGAGGCTGGCATGAGGTGGCTCACGTTCGCGTTCCAGAACACGCTTCGCAACCGCCGACGCTCGATCGTGACGATCGCAGTCGCGGCGCTCGGCACGGCCGCGATCCTGCTCGCCAGCGGCTTCGCGCTCTCCACTTACCAGGCGCTCGAGCAGGCGGCCGCACGCAGCACCGGCCACCTCATCGTCGGCCTGCCCGAGCAGTTCACGAAGGACGAGGACACGCCGTTGCAGTACGGCATCGACAACGCGATCGAGCTCGCCGCCACGCTCGCTACCGACCCGGACGTGCGCCACGTGCTGCCGCGCATCGCCTTCAGCGGCCTGATCAGCAACGGTGACAAGTCGACCGTGATGCTCGCGACCGGCGTCGATCCCGACCATGAGTTCGCGGTCAAGGGCCCGTTCCTGAAGGTGATCTCCGGCGACGTGCTCGCGAGCGATGCGGGCCAGGCCGAGGTGATGCTCGGCGAAGGCCTGGCGAAGAGCCTGAAGGCCAAGCCAGGCACCGGGCTCACGCTGCTCGCGAGCACGACCGACGGCGCGCTCAACGCGCTCGACGTCATCGTCAAGGGCGTCATCTCGACCGGCGTGCCCGACATCGACAAGCGCCTCGTCTACACCGACATCGCGACCGCGCAGAAGCTTCTCAACACCAAGCGCGTGTCGACGCTCGGCGTGTTCCTGCGGAGCATGCAGGTGACGACCGGTGCGCGCGAGCGAGTCGCTGCGGCGAACCCGAAGCTCGCGGTCCAGACCTGGCTCGACCAGGCCTTCTTCTATCACTCGGTGCGCGGCCTCTACAACCGCATCTTCGGCGCGCTCGGCCTGATCATCGGCGTGATCGTCGTCTTCGTCGTCGCCAACGCGATGGCGATGGCGATCATCG
>JBBRZP010000064.1:0-18474 GCA_038236565.1 Burkholderiales bacterium
CGAGGACGAGCGCGCTCGGCTGGCCGGCGACGAAATCGCGGCCGAGGATGAAGGCCTGCGCCAATCCGTCGGGGCTCGGCTGCACGCAGTACGACAGCTCGATGCCCCACTGCGAGCCGTCGCCGAGCAGGGCCTGGAAGCGCGGCGTGTCCTGCGGCGTGCTGATGACGAGGATCTCGCGGATCCCGGCGAGCATCAGCGTGCTCAGCGGGTAATAGACCATCGGCTTGTCGTACACCGGCAGGAGCTGCTTGCTCACCGCGAGCGTCGCCGGATGGAGCCGGCTGCCCGAGCCGCCGGCGAGGATGATTCCCTTGCGTGTCGAGGTCACGGTCACGGGCCTTCCTTCGGCATGAGCACTTCGTTCAGCATGCGGTCCACTCCGGCTTGCCATGTCGGCAACGAGATGTCGAAAGCCTCGCGCAGCTTGCGCGTGTCGAGGCGGGAATTCTTGGGACGGGTCGCGGCCTGAGGGTAGGACGAGGTCGGGATCGCCTTGATCGCGTCGCTCGCGACGCGGATCGGCTCGCCGCGCGCGCGGGCGAAGTCGATGACGTGGCGCGCGTAGCCGTGCCAGCTCGTCTCGCCCGACGCGACGCAGTGGTACGAGCCGGACAGCTCCGGCCGCGCCGCGGCGATCCGCGCGGCGTGTGCCGTGACGTCGGCGAGCAACTCCGCGCCGGTCGGCGCGCCGACCTGGTCGTCGATGACGTTCAGCGCGTCGCGTGTCCGTGCCAGGCGCAGCATGATCCTGGCGAAGTTGTCGCCGCGCGCGCCGAAGACCCAGCTGGTGCGAAAGATCAGGTGGCGGCAGCCGCTGGCGCGGACCAGCGCCTCGCTCTCGGCCTTGCTGCGGCCGTAGACGCTGAGCGGCGATGTCGGCGCGTCTTCGGTCCATGGAGTGCTGCCGCTCCCGTCGAAGACGTAGTCGGTGCTGTAGTGGACGAGCCAGGCGTTGCGCGCCGCCGCCGCGCGCGCCATCGTGCCGACGGCCGTGGCGTTGATCGCGCGGACGAGATCGGGCTCGGCTTCGGCCTTGTCGACCGCCGTGTGCGCGGCGGCATTGACGATGAGGTCGGGCGCGGCGCGATCGATCAGTGCCGCAAGAGCTCCGGCATCGAGGAAGTCCGGTCGCCACGGCGGTTCGCTGTCGGTGTCGACCGCGATCACTGCGCCGAGCACCGCGAGCGAGCGTTGCAGCTCCCAGCCGACCTGACCGTTCTTGCCGAAGAGCAGGATCTTCACGTCGTGCGCCGTTCGTAGTTCGCCGCCACCCAGTCGCGGTAGGCGCCGGTCTGCACCCGCTCGACCCACGCCGCGTTGTCGAGGTACCAGAGCACGGTCTTGCGCAGGCCGGTCTCGAAGGTCTCGGCCGGGCGCCAGCCGAGCTCGCGCTCGATCTTGCTCGCGTCGATGGCGTAGCGCCGGTCGTGTCCGGGCCGGTCGGTGACGTGCGTGATATGCCGCGTGTACGAGCCGTCCGGATGAGCTTTCAACTCGTCGAGCAGAACGCAAACGGCGTGGACGATGTCGAGGTTCGGCTTCTCGTTCCAGCCGCCGACGTTGTAGGTTTCGCCGACGCGGCCGCGCGCGAGCACCTCGCGGATGGCCGAGCAGTGGTCCTTGACGTAGAGCCAGTCGCGCACCTGCTGGCCGTCGCCGTAGACCGGCAGGGGCTTGCCTGCGAGGGCGTTGACGATCATCAGCGGGATCAGCTTCTCGGGGAAATGGAACGGCCCGTAGTTGTTGCTGCAGTTGGTGGTGAGCACCGGCAGGCCGTACGTGTGGTGCCAGGCGCGCACGAGGTGATCGCTCGCCGCCTTGCTCGCGGAATAGGGGCTGTTCGGCTCGTAGGTGTCGGACTCGCAGAAGGCCGGGTCGGTCTTCGAGAGCGAGCCGTAGACCTCGTCGGTCGAGACGTGGAGGAAGCGGAACGCGGCCTTGTCGGCGCCTTCGAGCTTCGACCAGTGCGCACGGGCCGCTTCGAGCAGCGTGAACGTACCCTGGACGTTGGTGCGCATGAACTCGGCCGGCCCGGAGATGCTGCGGTCGACGTGGCTCTCGGCCGCGAAGTGGACGACTGCCCGCGGCTCGTGCTCGGCGAAGAGCGAGTCGAGCAGCTCGCGATCGCAGATGTCGCCATGGACGAAGACGTGGCGCGGGTCGCCCTTCAGCATCGCCAGGTTCTCGGTGTTGCCCGCGTAGGTGAGGGCGTCGAGGTTGACGACCGGCTCGTCGCCATTTGCAAGCCAGTCGAGGACGAAGTTCGAGCCGATGAAGCCGGCGCCGCCAGTGACGAGAATCATCGAGGGTGTCGTGGCAAAAGGTGTTCAGGGACTGAACGCAAAGTGTATCTGCGCGACATCTGCAGAATGCGCGTCCAAGCCCTTCGTCCCCGCGAATCGGGCGCCGGCGCGATAATTGCGTCATGAACGAACCCCTCAGCGCGCCGGTCGCGCTTTCTGGCGAGCCGGTCTCGCCCGACTCTTCCGCCTCCGCCGAGGCGCCTTCCCTCAAGTTCTCGTCGGTCGGCCTGTCGCCGATCCTGCAGCGCGCGGTCGCGGACCAGGGCTACACGACGATGACGCCGATCCAGGCGAAAGCGATCCCGCTCGTCCTGGCCGGGCGCGACATCATGGGCGCCGCCCAGACCGGCACCGGCAAGACAGCGGCGTTCTCGCTGCCGCTCCTGCACAAGATGCTCCCGCACGAGAACGCGAGCATGTCGCCGGCGCGCCATCCGGTGCGCGCGCTCGTGATCGCGCCGACGCGCGAGCTCGCCGACCAGGTCGCCGACAACATCAAGGGCTACGCGTCGCACTCGAAGCTGCGCGTCGCCGTCGTTTTCGGCGGCATCGACATGAAGCCGCAGACGCTCGAGCTGAAGGCCGGCGTCGAAGTGCTGGTCGCGACGCCGGGCCGCCTGCTCGACCACATCGAGGCGAAGAACTGCGTCCTGAACCAAGTCGAGTACGTCGTCCTCGACGAGGCCGACCGGATGCTCGACATCGGCTTCCTGCCCGACCTGCAGCGCATCCTGTCCTATCTGCCCAAGCAGCGCCAGACGCTGCTCTTCTCGGCGACGTTCTCGCCCGAGATCCGGCGCCTGGCGGAGAGCTATCTGCAGGATCCGCTGATGGTCGAGGTGGCGCGCGCAAACGCGACCGCGACCAACGTCGAGCAGCACTTCTACAGCGTCGCCACCGACGACAAGCGCGCTGCCGTGTTGAAGATCCTGAAGGATCGTGACATCAAGCAGGCACTGATCTTCGTCAACTCCAAGCTCGGCTGCGCGCGCCTGGCACGGTCGTTCGAGCGCGACGGCCTGCGCACCAACGCCCTGCATGGCGACAAGTCACAGGACGAGCGCTTGAAAGCCCTGGAGGCGTTCAAGGCCGGCACCGTCGACGTGCTCGTCGCCACCGACGTCGCCGCGCGCGGCCTCGACATCGTCGACCTGCCGGCGGTCTTCAACTTCGACGTGCCCTACAACGCCGAGGACTACGTGCACCGCATCGGACGTACTGCCCGGGCCGGCGCGTCGGGCCTGGCGATCACGCTGGTCTCGCGCGACGATGCACGCCTCGTCGGCGACATCGAGAAGCTGATCCACAAGAAGATCGAACTCGAGCCGTTCGAGCTCGACGACGCGCCGGTCCGCGCGCCGTACCGCGAGCGCGCGCGCCGCGATGACGAGGCCGGTGACACGGGCGATGGCGGCGACGGCGGAGCCCGTGCCCGCGCCGAGATCCGCGCCAGCCGTGAAGCGAACGAGCCGCGATCGGTCGCGCCGGTGCGCAGCGCGCCGCGCGAGGCGCCGCGCGCGTCCAGCGATCCCTTCTTCGACAAGCCCTACGAGCCGACCGCGCGCGACGCCGAGCCGGCCTGGGAACAGCGCGCGGCACCGGTCAGCCGGAGCCTGTCGCCCAACATCAAGCAGAAGAAGCGGGTCGCCGCGCTCTTCGGCGGCAAGGTCGCGGAAACCGCCGAGTCCTGACCGCCGCCGTCAGCGGGCGAGGAACGAGAACACCGCCGGCACGTCGGCGGGCACCGAGTCGGGCAGCGAACGCCAGCGCGAGACCGGATCGGATCGCGTCGACTCCGACGCCAGCGTCAGCCCGATCGACACCGACAGCACCGTCGTCGGCTGCAGCTGCGCGACGAGCGCCGCGAGCAACGCGGCATTGCGGTACGGCGTCTCGATCGTCACCTGGGTCTGCTTGTGCCTGCGCGAGATCGTCTCGAGCTCGCGGATGCGGGCGTTGCGCTCGTCGGCCTCGATCGGCAGGTAGCCGAGGAAGGCGAAGCTCTGGCCGTTGAGGCCGCTGGCCGCGATCGCCAACGTGATCGAGCTGGCGCCTGGCAGAGCGACGACCCGCTTCTGCGCCGCGTGCGCGGCAGCGACGACGAGGGAGCCGGGATCGGCCACCGCAGGCAGGCCGGCCTCCGACAGCAGGCCGATGTCGTGGCCCGCGAGCAGTGGCGCGAGCAGGCCCGCGGCGGCGAACGCGGCCGGCTCGGCGCGTCCCTTCGGCGCGCGTGGCAGCTCGACGATCGAGATCTGCTGCACCGGCAGCGCGAGCGGGCAGACGGCCTCGACGCGCTTCAGGAACGCGCGCGTCGTCTTCGCGTTCTCGCACAGCCAGTGCTCGAGCCGGGCGGCCACGTGCAGGACGCCGAGCGGGAGCCGATCCGAGAGCTCGGCCGACGCATCGTCGGTGCCGAAGTCGAGCGCGTTCGGCATCAGGTAGAGGATGCCCGGCGACGCGGTCATGGCGTCGAGCCGGCCGTCGTCGCGCCCAGCGGATCGATGCCCGCCAGGCGCAGCAACGCGCAGGTGCGGATCAGCGGCAGGCCGATCAGGGCCGTGGGATCGTTCGAGGCGACGCTCTCGACCAGGGCGATGCCGAGCGTCTCGATCTTGGCGCTGCCGGCGCAGTCGTACGGCGTCTCGGCACGCAGGTAGCGCTCGATCTCGGCGTCGCTCAGGTCGCGGAAGCGGACCGCGACGGGGACGATCTCCGCGACGCGGACGCCCATTGCCGCGCACACGACCGCGACCGCGGTCTGGAAGACGACGGTGCGCCCGCGCATCGACGCGAGCTGCGCCGTGGCGCGGACGTGGTCGCCCGGCTTGCCGAGCCCATGCCCGTCGAGGTCGGCGATCTGGTCGGAGCCGATGACGACGGCCTCGCCGTCCGTCGCGGCCACCGCGTCGGCCTTGGCGAGCGCAAGGCGGATCGCGGTCTCCGCCGGGGTCTCGCCCGACAGCGCCTCTTCGTCGATCCCGGGAGCGACGACATCGAACGGCAAGCGTAGCCGCTCCAGCAGCTCGCGGCGATAGCGCGAGGTCGAGGCGAGCACGAGGCGGCGAGCGGTCATCGCCCATTTTCCATCGCCCTCGATGGGTGACGTCGCGACGGCTGTCCTAAACTGATCCGATGGCTTCCTCGATCCGCGCTCCCGATCCGCGCCGCCTCGACGTCGCCGCCTTCGCCCTCGCGGGCGGCGAGTTGCGCGGCGACTGGCCGGCGATGCAGCTGCGCCGGCTGCTGTCGGCGACGATCGAGTCGCCGGCCGACGCCGGCCGGCTCGACATCGCCTGGCAGGCGCGTGGCGAGCGGTTGCCGCTCGTCGGCGCCGGCAGGCGGCCTTCGCTCCAGCTCGCGGCCGACACCGAGGTGACGCTGGAATGCCAGCGCTGCCTGCAGCCGATGCGCTGGCCGCTGCAGGCTCGCCGGCGCATCTTCTTCGTCGAAGGCGAAGACGCCGCCGCCGCACTCGATGCGGAGAGCGAGGACGACGTCCTTGCGCTCGTGCCCGCCCTGGACCTGCAGGCCCTGATCGAGGACGAACTGCTGCTGGCGCTGCCGATCGTTCCGCGTCACGAGGTCTGCCCCGAGCCGCTGCCGCGCGCATTTGTCGAGGACGAGGGAGAAGGTGCACCTGAAGACAATCCTTTCGCGGTTCTGGCGGCGCTGAAGCGCGGCTCCGCGCCCAACTGACGTCGCCGGACGGGCCCCGCTGCTACAATGCCCGGCTTTCCGCGACCGCCCCGCCCGCTGTTCATCAGAGGCGGCCAGCGCGTCGCGCCGCCTGCGCATTCGCAGGTTTCAGGAGATCTCCATGGCCGTCCAGCAGAACAAGAAGTCGCCTTCCAAGCGCGGCATGCATCGCGCGCACAACGCACTCGTCAAGCCCGGTCTCGCGATCGAGCCGACGACGGGCGAGACCCACCTGCGCCACCACGTCAGCCCGACGGGTTTCTACCGCGGACGCAAGGTCCTGAAGACCAAAGTCGAAGCCTGACGCGTCGTCGCTTCCAGCCCGTCGGCGTGATCAAGGCTGCCGACCGCGGCCACGTCGAACGTCGATCGCTCCATGGCGGCTGATTCCGCTTCCCCGATTCGCCTCGCCGTCGACCTGATGGGCGGCGACCACGGTCCCGCCGTCACGCTGCCGGCGTGCCGCGCCTTCCTCGACGCGCACCCGGACGCCGAGCTCGTCCTCGTCGGCCGCGCCGATGCGCTCGCCGGCGCCGCCGGCTGGCCGCGCTGCACCCGTGTCGAAGCGAGCGAAGTCGTCGAGATGACCGACTCGGTGGAGACGGCGCTGCGGCGCAAGAAGGATTCGTCGCTCCGCGTCGCCGTGAGCCAGGTCAAGCCGCACGCCGACCGCGCCTCGCTGGCGCAGGCCTGCGTGTCGGCAGGGAACACCGGCGCGCTGATGGCCGTCTCGCGCTATGTCTTGAAGACGGTCGATGGCATCGACCGGCCGGCGATCGCCACCGTCATGCCGAACCAGCGCGACGGCTTCACGACGGTCCTCGACCTCGGCGCCAACGTCGACTGCACGGCCGAGCACCTGCTGCAGTTCGCGGTGATGGGCAGCGCGCTCGTCGCTGCCGTCAGCGGCAAGGCCGAGCCGACCGTCGGTCTGCTCAACATCGGTGAAGAGGCGATCAAGGGCGGCGAATCGATCAAGCAGGCGGGCGAGCTGCTGCGCGCCGCCGCCGCCGCGGGCGTCGTCAACTTCCATGGCAACGTCGAGGCCAACGACATCTTCAAGGGCACGACCGACATCGTCGTCTGCGACGGCTTCGTCGGCAACGTGATGCTGAAGACGGCCGAGGGGCTGGCGTCGATGCTGACGGGCTTCATCAAGGAGGAGTTCACGCGCAACGCCTTCACCAGGCTCGCCGCTCTCGCGGCCATGCCGGTGCTGAACCGGTTCAAGGCGCGCGTCGACCATCGCCGCTACAACGGCGCTGCGCTGCTCGGCCTGCGCGGACTCGTCTTCAAGAGTCACGGCTCGGCCGACGCCTACGCGTTCGAGCAGGCGCTCAACCGCGCCCATGAAGCCGCGAAGAACGGCTTGCTCGATCGCGTCGAGCACCGCATCCGCGCGACCCTCGCGGCGCTGCCGTCGGCCCGGCCTCCGATCGAGGACAGCACCTTCGGCCCCGTGACCGCATACGGCGGGGTGCAGTCGGCATGACCGCAACACCGCGCTACTCGCGCATCAGCGGCACCGGCAGCTACCTGCCGCCCGAGCGCCTCAGCAACGCCGATCTCGCGGCGCGTCTGGCCAAGGACGGCATCGAGACCTCCGACGAGTGGATCGTCGAACGCACCGGCATCCGCTTCCGCCATTTCGCCGCGCCCGACGTCGCCTGCAGCGACCTCGCCGTCGCCGCGGCGAAGCGCGCGCTCGAGGCCGCCGACTGCGATCCGCAGGCAATCGACCTGATCATCGTCGCGACCTCGACGCCCGACATGGTGTTCCCGTCGACGGCGTGCATCGTCCAGCAGAAGCTCGGCGTGCACGGCTGCCCGGCGTTCGATGTCCAGGCGGTGTGCTCGGGCTTCGTCTATGCACTCACCGTCGCCGATTCGATGATCCGCACCGGCCTCGCCAGGAAGGCGCTGGTGATCGGCTCGGAAGTCTTCTCGCGCATCCTCGACTTCACCGATCGGACGACCTGCGTCCTCTTCGGCGACGGCGCCGGCGCCGTCGTGCTCGAAGCGAGCGACACGCCGGGCATCCTCGCGAGCGAGCTGCATGCCGACGGCCGCCATGTCGACATCCTGTGCGTGCCGGGCCACGTCTCGGGCGGCCGCATCCTCGGCGATCCTCTCCTGAAGATGGACGGCCCCGCGGTGTTCAAGCTGGCGGTGAACGTGCTCGACAGCGTCGCCCGCTCGGTGCTGGCCAAGGCCGAGCGCAACGCTGCCGACATCGACTGGCTGGTCCCGCATCAGGCCAATATCCGCATCATGCAGAGCACGGCGAAGAAGCTGCGGCTGCCCCTCGAGAAGCTCATCGCCACGGTCGACCGGCACGGCAACACGTCGGCCGCGTCGATCCCGCTCGCGCTCGACGAGGCGGTGCGCGCCGGCACGATCAAGCGCGGCGACACGGTGATGCTCGAAGGCGTCGGCGGCGGCTTCACCTGGGGCGCGACCCTGTTCGACTACTGAGCGCGCCGACCTCGACGCCGATCGCCACGCCATGACTCCTTTTGCGTTCGTCTTCCCCGGCCAGGGCTCGCAGTCCGTTGGCATGCTCGACGCCTGGGGCGATCATCCTGCCGTGCGCGAGACGCTCGCCGAGGCATCGTCGGCGCTCGACGTCGACGTCGCGAAGCTGATCCGCGAGGGCCCGAAGGAACAGCTCGACCTCACCACCAACACCCAGCCGGTGATGCTCACCGCCGGCGTCGCGTGCTACCGCGCCTGGCTGCACGAGACGCAGCACGCGCCCGCGGTCGTCGCCGGCCATTCGCTCGGCGAGTACACGGCGCTGGTCGTCGCCGGCGCGCTGAGCTTCGCCGATGCGCTGCCGCTGGTGCGCTTTCGCGCCCAGGCGATGCAGGAGGCCGTGCCGGTCGGCGCCGGCGCGATGGCGGCGATCCTCGGCCTCGACGCCGATGCGGTGACCGCCGGCTGCATCCAGGCCGCGCGGGCGACCGGCGAGACCGTGCAGGCGGCCAACTTCAACGACCCGAAGCAGACCGTGATCGCCGGCAGCAAAGCCGCGGTCGACAAGGCCTGCGAGCTGCTCAAGGCGGCCGGCGCGAAGCGCGCGTTGCTGCTCGCGGTGTCGGCGCCGTTCCACTCGGCGCTGATGAAGCCCGCGGCCGACCGGCTGCGCGAGCGACTCTCGTCCACGGCGATCGACGCGCCGTTCATCCCGGTGATCGACAACATCGACGTCAAGAGCGAGACCGAGCCGTTGGCAATCCGCGAGGCGCTCTTCCGGCAGGCTTTCGGTGCGGTGCGCTGGGTCGAGACGATCCGCGCGATCCGCGCGCGCGAGGTCTCGCACATCTTCGAGTGCGGTCCGGGCAAGGTGCTGGTCGGCCTGGTCAAGCGGGTCGAGCCCGAGGCGGTGTCGGCCGCGGTGTGCGACCCGGCGAGCCTGGCTGCGGCCGCGGCTCTCCTGCGATGAGCGACACGCCGGCCGAAGCGCAGGTCGCGCTCGTCACGGGCGCGTCGCGCGGCATCGGGCGCGCGATCGCGCTCGCCCTCGGCGCGAAGGGCTTTCGCGTCGTCGGCACGGCGACGACGCCGGCCGGCGCGGAAGCGATCGGCGCAGCGCTCGCCGCGTTTCCCGGCAGCCGCGGCATCGTCCTCGACGTGACCGATGGCGCCGCGGTGAACGCCGCGGTCGACGCGGTCGTGCGCGACTTCGGCGCGCTCCACGTGCTCGTCAACAACGCCGGCATCACCCGAGACATGCTCTCCATGCGCATGAAGGACGACGATTGGGACGCGGTCGTCGCGACCAACCTGACGGCCGTCTTTCGAGCCAGCCGTGCGGCGATCCGGCCGATGATGAAGCAGCGCTACGGGCGGATCGTCAACATCACGTCCGTCGTCGGCGCGAGCGGCAATCCCGGCCAGGCGAACTACGCCGCGGCCAAGGCCGGCGTCGCCGGCATGACCAGATCGCTCGCACGCGAGCTCGGCAGTCGCGGCATCACCGTCAACTGCGTCGCGCCAGGCTTCATCGAGACCGACATGACGGACGGCCTCGCCGAGGCGCAGAAAGCGGCGCTCCTGGGCCAGATTCCGCTCGGCCGTCTCGGCCAGGCGGCGGAAGTGGCGCACGCGGTCGCGTTCCTGGCATCGGCCGAGGCCGGCTACATCACCGGGACCGAGCTGCACGTCAACGGCGGCATGCTGATGTCCTGACGCCGCGCCGGGTACGCCGGTCGCGTCGCCCCCGCGCCTTAGAATCCGCGTCTACTTTTTCACACACTCCCGGAGGAGTCATGAGCGACATAGAAGCACGAGTCAAGAAGATCATCGCCGAGCAGCTCGGTGTTCCCGAAGCCGACGTCACGAACGAAAAGGCGTTCGTCGCCGACCTGGGCGCCGATTCGCTCGACACGGTCGAACTCGTGATGGCGCTCGAGGACGAGTTCGGCATCGAGATCCCCGATGAAGAGGCGGAGAAGATCACGACCGTCCAGCTCGCGATCGACTACGCGCAGAAGCACCAGAAGGCGGCTTGAGCCGCAGCGATCGGTTCCAGCGCTCATGAATTCGCGGCGTGTCGTCGTCACCGGCCTCGGCCTGATCAGTCCGGTCGGCAACAGCGTCTCGGCTGGCTGGAAGAACCTGGTCGAAGGGCGGTCGGGCATCGCCGACATCACCCGCTTCGACGCCTCCGCCTACGCCTGCCGCTTTGCCGGCGAGGTCAAGGGCTTCGACGTCGAGGAGTATTTTCCGGCCAAGGATGCGCGTCACATGGACACGTTCATCCACTACGGCCTGGCGGCATCGATCCAGGCGGTCCGCGACGCCGGCCTGCCGACCAACGACATGCTCGGCGAAGAGGAAGCGCAGCGCATCGGCTGCCTCGTCGGCTCGGGCATCGGCGGCCTGCCGCTGATCGAGGACACCAAGGCCGAGCTCGAGAAGCGCGGCCCGCGCCGGATCACGCCGTTCTTCGTGCCGGCGTCGATCATCAACATGATCTCGGGCCACGTCTCGATCATGTTCGGCTTCCAGGGCCCGAACCTGGCCATCGTCACTGCCTGCACGACGGGCCTGCATTCGATCGGCATGGCCGGCCGGCTGATCGAGCACGGCGACGCCGACGTGATGATCGCCGGCGGCTCGGAAGCGACCGTCTCGCCGCTCGGCATCGGCGGCTTCGCCGCAGCGCGGGCGCTGTCGACGCGCAACGACGATCCGTCCACCGCCTCGCGCCCGTGGGACAAGGACCGCGACGGCTTCGTGCTCGGCGAAGGCGCGGGAGTGCTGGTGCTCGAGGAGTACGAGCACGCGAAGCGGCGCGGCGCCAGGATCTACGCGGAGCTCGTCGGCTTCGGCATGGGCGCGGACGCGTTCCACATGACGGCGCCGAACGTCGATGGTCCCAAGCGTTCCATGCTCGCCGCGCTGCGCTCGGCCGCGCTCAACGCCGACGACATCCAGTACCTCAACGCCCACGGCACATCGACGCCGCTCGGCGACGTCAACGAGACCAATGCCATCAAGCTGGCGTTCGGCGACCACGCGAAGAAGCTCGTCGTCAACTCCACCAAGTCGATGACCGGGCATCTGCTCGGCGGCGCCGGCGGCATCGAGTCGGTGTTCACCGTGATGGCTCTGCACGAGCAGGTCTCGCCCCCGACGATCAACATTTTCGACCAGGATCCCGAGTGCGATCTCGACTACTGCGCCAACACGGCGCGGGAGATGAAGATCCAGTACGCCGTGAAGAACAACTTCGGTTTCGGCGGCACCAACGGTACCCTGGTGTTCAAGCGCATCTGAGCGCTTCGGCCGCGTCGTCCGGCTGCGAGCCCGTCCGCGATGCGCTCACGTCTTTCCTGCGTCGTCGAGCTGCGCCGCTTCGGCGTCTGGCGCTCGGCCGTCTTCGCGGTCGCGGCGGCGGCGGTCGCGGCGATGGCCGCCTGGGGCGGTCTCGCGCTCGCGACCGGATCGAACGGGTCGACAGTGATCGCGACGATCGCTGCGGCAATGGCGGTCCTGTCGGCGCTGCTCGCGGTGTCGCTCGGCCGCGTCGAGCCCGGCACGCTGACCTGCAGCGATGGCGGCTGGACGTTCACGTCACGCCGCGGCGGTGTCGAGCGCGTCGAGTCGGGCGAGTTGACCGTCGCCGTCGATCTCGGCTCCTTTCTCCTGCTGACGCTGACCCGCGCCGATGCCTCGCACCGGAACGCGCGCCGCTGGCTGCCGGTGCAGCGGCGCGGCCTCGAGGCCGACTGGCACGCGTTGCGCTGCGCTGTCCATTCGCCGCCACCCGTGGCCCCGGATGCAGCCGCGCCGAACGAACCCCTCGCTGAATGAATGCTCCGGACGCCGACGCGCCGCTCGTCGAGCGCGTCAAGCAGGGCGATGTCAAGGCTTTCGAGATGCTGGTCGTCAAGTATCAGCGGCGGATCGAAAGGCTGGTCGGCCGCATGGTCCGCGACGTCGATCTCGTGCCCGACATCGCCCAGGAGACCTTCATCCGCGCCTACCGGGCGCTGCCGCAGTTCCGCGGCGACAGCGCCTTCTACACCTGGCTCTACCGCATCGCGGTCAACACGGCCAAGAAGGCGCTGATGGAGCTCAAGCGCGACCCGCTGGTCACCGAATCCGCCCGCGCGGGGCGCGACGAGGACGACGACGGCCCGCGCGTCCAGGACGAGCCGAGCGACAGCGCGACCCCAGAAGCCGTGCTCGCGAGCAAGCAAATCGCGGCGGCGGTGAACTTTGCGGTCGAAGCCTTGTCCGAAGACTTGCGGCAGGCGATCACGCTGCGCGAGATCGACGGCCTCAGCTACGAGGAAATCGCCGAAATCATGAATTGCCCGATCGGTACGGTGCGATCGCGGATCTTTCGGGCGCGGGAGGCGATCGCGGCGCGGCTTCGTCCGTTGCTCGACACTCGCGAGGGCGAACGGTGGTGAAGTCCGCCTCGGGCGGCGAACGGTCGAGGCGGCAGGGGTTTTTCTAGTCTGGAGATGGGAATGTCGACGGGAACATTGGACGATGCCGCGGGTCGCGAGCGACTGTCGGCGCTGGTCGACGGCGAGCTGGACCGGGCCGGCGTGGACGCGGCCTGTGGCGCCTGGCGCGCCGACGCCGAGCTGCGCCGCACCTGGCACGCCTGGCACGCGATCGGCGATGCCCTGCGCTCCGACGACCTGGCCTGCAATGCGGTCGCCGACCGGAGCTTTTGCGCTGCGGTCAGCGCCCGGCTCGCGACCGAGGCGGTCGTGCTCGCTCCGGCAAGGCACGTGGCGATCGGTGGATCGGTCGCATCCGTGTCGCTGCGGTCGCGCTGGGCGGTCGGTTCGGCCGTGGCCGCGGGCGTCGTTCTCGTCGCCGGCACGTTCGCGCTCGTTCGTCCAGGCTTCGCACCCCAGCCGGAGCGCCTGGCGCTCGTCGACGGCTCGGCCGCATCATCGTCCGATGCCGGCCAGGCGCGTGCGACGATGAACGGCGCGCCGATCATGGTCGCCGGCGCCGATGTCCCGACCCCGCAGGTCGCGACGATCGCCGACCAAAGGGTGATCCGCGACGCCCAGCTCGACCGCTACCTGGTCGCCCACAAGCAGTTCGCCGGCAGCTCGGCGCTCGGCGTGCCGTCGGCCTTCCTGCGCAGCGCGACGGTCGACTCGGCGTCCCGCTGAGTGCGCCGCGCCGTGCTGCTGCGTTCGGTTCTCCCCGCCGCCCTGGTCTGGGCCGCGTTCGCCCAGGCCGCGCCGGCATCGGCCCAGCCGGTGTCGCCGACGCCGCCGGGCGACGTTCGGGCCTGGCTGCTGCGGATCCACGACGCGGCGAGCCGGCGCAACTTCCAGGGCACGTTCGTCGTCAGCGGCGGTGGCAACGTCGCGAGCGCGCGCATCTCGCACTATTTCGAGGGGCCGAACCAGTTCGAGCGCATCGAGTCGCTCGACGGGCGCCAGCGCAAGGTCTACCGCTTCAACAACGTCGTCCACACGATCTGGCCGGTGAGCCACGTGGCGATGATCGAGCAGCGCGGGATGCTCAATTCGTTCCCGGCGCTGCTGCAGGGCGGTGACGACGGCATCGCCGAGTGGTACGAGGTGCGAGCCGAAAGCAGCGAGCGCGTCGCCGGCCACGAGGCAGATGTGCTGGCGATCCGCGCGCGCGATGCGCACCGCTACGGCTACCGCCTTTGGGCCGACCGCGCGTCGGGGCTGCTGCTGCGCGCCGAAGTCCTCGGCGAGCGCGGCGACGTGCTCGAGACATCGGCCTTTTCGGAGGTCGTGATCGGCATCCGGCCGCAGCCCGAGACCGTTCTGCAGGCCATGAAGAAGCTCGACGGCTACCGTGTCGTCAAGTCGGTGCTGACGCCGACCCGGCTCGAGCTCGCGGGCTGGACGATGCGCCAGGTCGCTCCCGGCTTTCGCCAGGTGAGCTGCGTCAGCCGGCAGATGGACGCGCCCGACGACGTGGCCGGCGCCGTGCCGCCCCCGTCGGTGATCCAGAGCATCTATTCCGACGGCCTGACGTATGTGTCGGTGTTCATCGAGCCGTATCGCCCGGATCGCCACCAGAAACCGATGTTCGTCTCGCTGGGCGCCACGTCGACGCTGTCGCAGCGCCAGGGCGACTGGTGGGTGACGATCGTCGGCGACACGCCGCCGGCGACGCTCAGAATCTTCGCGGCTGCACTGGAACGAAGAAAGCCCTAGGCTTGCTGCCTGGCGCAGCCGTCGTCCGGCCGCGCGCGCGCATTGCCCTCCTGTTCCACTGCCTGATTGACCTTTCACCATGCTGCTGTCCCCGACCTCCCCGCGATCCTTCCTCGATCGACTGACCCGCTTCGCCGCGGCCGCGCTGCTCGGCGTGGTCGCCATCGTCGCGGCGCCGGCGCCGGCGCGAGCCCAGGGGCTGCCCGACTTCACCGATCTGGTCGAGAGGGTCGGACCGGCGGTGGTCAACATCCGCACGACCGAGCGCGCGCGCTCGGCGCGCAGCGGCTCGGGCGAGCTCGACGAGGACATGCTCGACTTCTTCCGGCGTCGCGGCATCCCGATCCCGCAGGTCCCGAATCGCCCCGGCCCACGCACGCCCGACACCGAAGGCGAGCCGCAGCAGCGCGGCGTCGGCTCGGGCTTCGTCCTCAGCGCCGATGGCTACGTGATGACGAATGCGCACGTCGTCGACGGCGCCGAGGAGGTGATCGTCACGATCCCCGACAAGCGCGAGTACAAGGCCAAGATCATCGGCACCGACAAGCGCTCGGACGTCGCCCTGGTCAAGATCGAGGCGACCGGGCTGCCGTTCGTTCGCGTCGGCGATCCCGCCAAGCTGAAGGTCGGCGAATGGGTCATCGCCATCGGCTCGCCGTTCGGCCTCGAGAACTCGGTGACCGCCGGGATCGTCAGCGCGAAGTCGCGCGACACCGACAGCTTCCTGCCGCTGATCCAGACAGACGTCGCCATCAATCCGGGCAACTCGGGCGGTCCGCTGATCAACATGCGCGGCGAGGTCGTCGGCATCAACTCGCAAATCTACAGCCGCTCGGGCGGCTACATGGGCATCTCCTTCGCGATCCCGATCGACGAAGCGATGCGCGTGTCGGAACAGCTCCGGGTCGGCGGGCGGGTCGTCCGCGGCCGGATCGGCGTCGTGATCGACCGGGTCACGCGCGACGTCGCGGAATCGATCGGCCTGGGCAAGGCGGCCGGGGCCCTGGTGCGATCGGTCGAGGCGGGCGGGCCGGCCGAGAAGGCGGGCGTCGAGGCGGGCGACATCATCACCAAGGTGGACAACCGCTCCGTCGAAGGCTCCGTCGATTTGCCCCGCATCGTCGGCGGCATCAAGCCAGGCACCAAGGCGACGTTGCAGGTCTTTCGCCGAGGCGGCACGCGCGAGCTGGGCGTCGTCGTCGCCGAGCTCGAGCCCGAGCGCGAACGGGTGGCGCGCAAGCCGCCGGAGCGCGAGAAGGCGGCGCCTGCAGGCAGCTTCGGCCTCGGTGTCTCCGATCTGAACGACGCGCAAAAGCGCGAGGCCAAGACCAAGACCGGCGTGCACGTGGACACGGCCGAGGGCGCCGCGGGGCGGGCCGGCGTCAAGGAGAACGACATCATCGTGACGGTCGACAACGTCGAGATCACCAGCGCCAAGCAGTTCGAGGCAGTCGTCGCCAAGCTCGACAAGACCAGGCCAGTGACGTTGCTGGTTCGCACAGGCGATGTCGCACGATTCCTGATCGTGCGGCCGGTCAAGTGAACGAGCGCTTGTTAGTTAGCGCAAGCTAACTTGATACTGGCGCCCTCTTCCGTCCATCTGCTTGCTAATAAGTACACATGGGCGTGCGCGCCCGGCAGGCAATCGAAGGGCCGGAAATTGCCCCCAGGACATCCACAGCTCTTTGTGGATAAACTGTGGACAGAATTCGTGTTGGCGCGCTGCAACGCAGAGAAATCAAGTCTTGGCGCGGGTTGCGGAACGGTCGTTTTGACTACAATGAAATCCCAACAAGCAGTTGCCACTACGTTTTGTTGGAAGGCGCGTCATTCGTTCGACGTGCCTTTTTTTTGACCCCAGCGTGGCCCTTCGGGCCTTCACATCGCTTCGCGATATGAGCCTCGCCGCAACGGCTGCGCCGTTGTACCTTCAGCAGAGGCTGACCCGGAGATCGTCGAAGCTCGCATGGATCTGATCCGCAATTTTTCCATCATCGCGCACATCGATCACGGCAAGTCGACGCTTGCCGACCGCCTGATCCAGCGCTGCGGCGGTCTCTCGGACCGCGAAATGGAAGCGCAGGTGCTCGACTCGATGGACATCGAGCGAGAGCGCGGCATCACCATCAAGGCGCAGACCGCCGCGCTGAGCTACACCGCGCTCGATGGCCGAACCTACCAGCTCAACCTGATCGACACGCCGGGCCACGTGGACTTCTCGTACGAGGTCAGCCGCTCGCTCTCGGCGTGCGAGGGCGCCTTGCTCGTCGTCGACGCGAGCCAGGGCGTCGAGGCGCAGACCGTCGCCAACTGCTACACCGCGCTCGATCTCGGCGTCGAGGTCGTGCCGGTGCTCAACAAGATGGACCTGCCGCAGGCCGACCCGGAACGGGCCCGCGCCGAGATCGAGGACGTGATCGGCATCGATGCCGACGACGCGATCCCGTGCAGCGCCAAGACCGGCGAGGGCATCGACGAGATACTCGAAGCGGTCGTCCACCGCATGCCTGCGCCGCGCGGCAAGCCCGACGCGCCACTGCGCGCGATGATCGTCGACTCGTGGTTCGACAACTACGTCGGCGTCGTCATGCTGGTCCGGGTCGTCGACGGCCAGCTTCTGCGCGGCGAGCGGATCCGGCTCATGGCCAGCGATGCGGTCTACGGCGCCGACCAGCTCGGCGTGTTCACGCCTCGATCGGTCGCCCGCGAGCGACTCTCGGCTGGCGAGGTGGGCTTCCTGATCGCCGGGATCAAGGAGTTGCAGGCGGCCAAGGTCGGCGACACGATCACGCTCGAGAAGAAGCTCCCCAACAACGCCGGCGTCGCGACCGAGGCGCTGCCGGGGTTCAAGGAGATCCAGCCGCAGGTTTTCGCCGGCCTCTATCCAACCGAGGCGAGCGAGTACGACCAGCTCCGCGACGCTCTCGAGAAGCTCAAGCTCAACGATTCGTCGCTGCGCTACGAGCCCGAGGTGAGCCAGGCGCTCGGCTTCGGCTTTCGCTGCGGCTTCCTGGGCCTGCTCCACATGGAGATCGTCCAGGAGCGGCTCGAGCGCGAGTTCGACCAGGACCTGATCACGACCGCGCCCTCGGTCGTCTACGAGGTCCAGCTCAACAGCGGCGAGACGATCCAGATCGAGAACCCGTCGAAGATGCCCGACCTCGGCCGGGTCGCCGAGATCCGCGAGCCGATCGTCACCGTGCAGCTCTACATGCCGCAGGAGCACGTCGGCCCGGTGATGACCTTGGCCAACCTGAAGCGCGGCGAGCAGAAGAACATGGCCTACCACGGCCGCCAGGTGTTGCTGACCTACGAGATGCCGCTCGCCGAGATCGTGCTCGACTTCTTCGACAAGCTGAAGAGCGTGTCGCGCGGCTACGCGTCGATGGACTACGAGTTCAAGGAATACCGAGCGGCCGACGTCGTCAAGGTCGACATCCTGCTGAACGGCGAGAAGGTCGATGCCCTGTCGATCATCGTCCACCGCAGCCAGAGCCAGTACCGGGCACGGGCGGTGGTCTCGAAAATGCGCGAGCTGATTTCGCGGCAGATGTACGACGTTGCCGTGCAGGCCGCGATCGGAGCCAACATCATCGCGCGTGAGACAATCAAGGCCCTCCGCAAGAACGTGATCGCCAAGTGCTACGGGGGCGACATCACGCGCAAGAAGAAGCTGCTCGAAAAACAAAAGGCCGGCAAGAAGCGCATGAAGCAGATCGGCTCCGTCGAGGTGCCGCAGGAGGCGTTCCTGGCCATTCTCCAGGTGGACGATTGATGGGTTTGCTGAC
>JBBRZP010000065.1:0-18310 GCA_038236565.1 Burkholderiales bacterium
GCCGGTGTACATGCGCACGCCCGGCGGCAGGCGACGCCGCATCGCGATCTCGCGGTCCTTGTCGAGCAGCGAGATCTTGATGCCGTCGACCTTGCCGGGATTGGCGGCGATCACGCCGAGCGCGGTGGCCATCGCGCTGTCGACGTCGGCGCTGCCCCAGTAGCCGGCGAGCTGCGGGTCGAACATGTCGCCGAGCCAGTGCAGGATCACCGGCTCCTTCGACTGCATCAGGATGCGGTCGTAGACGCGCTCGTAGTCGGCCGGGCCGGCGGCGACGCGGGCCAGCGCCCGGCTGGCCATCACGATCAGCTTGCCGCCGAGCGCCTCGATCGCCTCCATCTGCATCTCGTAGGCGCGGATGACGTCGTCGACGCTCGTCGCGGCATCGGGCGCGAGGTGGTCGGTGCCGCAGCCCGAGGCGACGAGCGCGCCGGGATGGTCCTTGGCGGCGTCGAGCGAACGCCGGATCAGCTCCAGCGATGTCGGCCAGTCGAGGCCCATGCCACGCTGCGCCGTGTCCATCGCCTCGGCGACGCCGAGGCCGAGCGACCAGAGGCGCTGCCGGTAGGCGATGGTCGCGTCCCAGTCGAGCGCCGCCGTGACCCAGGGATCGACGCTGCGCAGCGGATCGGCGACGACGTGCGCGGCCGAGTAGGCGATGCGGTCGAACGGCGCAGCGGGCTTGCCGGCGGCGAACGGCGTCGTGCCGCGCAGCGTGTAGGTGGCGATGCGGCCGTCGGCCGATGGCAGGCGGATCGAGAGCGTGGAGCCGGCCATCGCGACCTCAGATCTCGAGCGCGGGAACGTCGACCCAGCGCCGCGCCTTCCAGCTCTCGAGCGCGGCCTCGACGAGCTGCACGCCCTTGGCGCCTTCGCCGAGGGTCCACTTGTACGGCGCGTCCTCGACGACGTGGCGGATGAAGTGCTCCCACTGGATCTTGAAGCCGTTGTCGTAGACCTGCGAGTCCGGGATCTCCTGCCACTGGTCGAAGAAGTTCATCGGCTGCTTGACGTCGGGGTTCCACACCGGCCGCGGCGTCGCGACCTTGGCCTGCGCGCGGCACTCCTGCAGGCCGGCGACGGCCGAGCCGTCGGTGCCGTCAACGTGGAAGGTGACGAGATCGTCGCGGCGCACGCGCGTCGCCCACGACATGTTGATCTGAGCGATCACCGGCTCTCCGCCGAGGCCCTTGAGCTGCACCGTCGCGTAGGCGGCGTCGTCGGCGGTCGCGGGATAGGGCTTGCCGTCCTCGTCCCAGCGCTTCGGGATGTGGGTCGTGCCGAGGCACGAGATCGACTGCACCTCGCCGAACAGGTTGTCGAGCACGTAGCGCCAGTGGCACATCATGTCGAGGATCACGCCGCCGCCGTCTTCGGCGCGGTAGTTCCACGAGGGCCGCTGGATCGGCTGCAGGTCGCCTTCGAAGACCCAGTAGCCGAACTCGAGCCGCAGCGACAGCATGCGGCCGAAGAAGCCGGCCCGGCGCAGCATGTCGAGCTTGCGCAGCCCCGGAAGGAAGAGTTTGTCCTGCACGGCGCCGTGCTTGAGCCCCGAGGCTTTCGCAACGCGTGCGACCTCGACCGCCTCCGCGAGGTTGGTCGCGATCGGCTTCTCGCAGTAGACGTGCTTGCCGGCGGCGAGCGCGCGCGTGAGGAGCTGCGGCCGCATCTGCGTCGTGCCGGCGTCGAAGAAGACGGTGTCGTCCTTGTCGGCGAGCGCGATCTCGAGGTTCGTGCCCCAGCGCGCGATGCCGTGTGCCTTCGCGAGCGCCTCGATCTTCGCGGCGTTGCGGCCGATCAGGATCGGGTCGGGCATCACGGTGTCTCCGTTGGCGAGCGCGACGCCGCCCTGGGCGCGGATCGCGCAGATCGACCGGATGAGGTGCTGGTTCATGCCCATCCGGCCGGTGACGCCGTGCATGATGAGACCGAGTCGTCGCGTCGCCATGGTGTGTGCTTTCGTGGGTGCTCTCGTGACAAGGCCGGCGCGATCAGCCGAGCGCTTCGCGGATGCCGCGCAGATAGCCGGCGGCAAACGCGGCCGAGCCGGCGCCGTCGGGGACGTAGTCGAACGGCTCGACGCTGACCGTCCTGTCGTAGCCGTGCTTCTTCAGCGCCGCGAGGATCGGCGCGAAGCGCATCTCGCCCTGGCCTGGGGCGCGCCGGTTCGGGTCGTTGACCTGGATGTGGGCCACGAGGCCGGTCGGCAGCCAGCGGTCGATCAGCTCGGGCACGGAGACCTTCTCGCACGCGCCCGCGGCGCTGCAGTCGATCATCGTGCGCAGGGACGGCCGGTCGATCTCGCGCACCAGCTCGGCCGCCTCGGCGACGGTGTTGATCAGCGCGGTCTCGCGTGGCGAGAGCGGCTCGATGCAGTAGGTGACGCCGTTCGCCTCCGCCACAACGGCGGCGTCGGCGAGGAAGTCGCGCAGCCGCGATCGCGCGATCGCATGCGTCTCGCCGTCGGCGATGGCGCGCTGCTTCGGCGAGCCGTGCACGAGCACGCTGCCGCCGAGCTCGGCGCAAAGCGCGATCAGCCGGGCGATGACGTCGAGCGTGCGCGACCTGACCGACGCGTCGGGATCGGTGAGCGACAGCCCCGCCGGCTTGACGAGCAGCCAGTGCAGGCCGGTGACGACGAGCCCGAACGACTCGACGACGCGCCGGATGCGCGCCGCCTCGCCCGCGCCGATCTGCTCGGGATGCTCGGCGAGCGTGAACGGCGCGATCTCGAGGCCGTCGTAGCCGAGTGCCGCCGCGACCTCGCACTGCCGTTCGAGCGACAGCCCGGCGAGGACCTCGTTGCAGAGCGAGAGCTTCATGTCGCGTCGCCGCTGTTCGGATGGCGGCCGAGCGCCGAGCGCACGATCCGCCCGGTGCCGCCGGTGACGCGCCGGACCGCGCCCTTGAATGCCGGCACGTAGAGCAGGATCGTGAAGATCGTCACCAGCGCGAACGCCGCCGAGATCGGCCGCGTGAAGAAGGGCGTCAGGTCGCCGTCGGAGAGGACGAGGCCGCGACGCAGGCTCTTGTCGAGCAGCGGGCCGAGGACGAGGCCGAGCACGAAAGGCGCCATCTGGTAGCCGCGCCGGCGCAGGAAGAAGGCGCCGACGCCGATGACGAGCATCGCGTAGACGTCGAACAGGCGCGACGCGGTCGCGAACGCGCCGACCGTGCAGAGCAGGAAGATGATCGGCATCAGCACCGTGCGACGGATGCGCAGGACCACGAGCAGCGGCTTCACCAGGAAGAGGCCGAAGATGAGGATCGTCACCGAGGCCAGTGACGTCATCGCGACCACCTCGTACACGAAGTGCGGGTGCGAGATCATCATCATCGGGCCGGGCTGGATGCCGTGGATGATCATCGCCGCCATCAGCACCGCCGAGGGCGCGGAGCCCGGAATGCCGAGCGCGAGCGCCGGGATGATGTGGCCGGGGATCGACGCCATGTCGCCGGTCTCGGCGGCCATCAGGCCGTCGATCGAGCCCTTGCCGAAGAGGTGCTTCTCCTTGCTCACGGCTTTCGCCGCGGCATACGACATCCAGGCGCCCGAGTCCTCGCCGACGCCGGGCAGGAGCCCCGTGAGCACGCCGATCAGGCCCGAGCGGAGGACGGTGCGCCAGTACTGCGCCACCTCCCGAAAGCGCGGCAGCACCGAGTCCTTGACCTCGACCAGCTTCTTCTCGACCGGGTCGGCGAGCGCGGTCAGCACCTCTGCCAGGCCGAAGGCGCCGACGAGCGCCGGGATGAGGGAGATGCCGCCGGCAAGCTCGTTGAATCCGAACGTGAAGCGGTCGTGGGCGTAGAGGCCTTCCTGGCCGATCTGGGCGACGAAGAGGCCGAGCGCGCCCATCAGCCAGCCCTTGATCGGGTCGTCGCCGACGATCGAGCCCGACAGGGCGACGCCGAAAAGCGCGAGCCAGAAGAACTCGAAGGCGCCGAAGGCGAGCGCGACCTCGGCAAGCGACGGCGTGAAGGCTGCCAGGCAGAGCACGCCGAACAGCGTCCCCATGAACGCGCCCGAGGTGGCGATGCCGATCGCGCGGCCGGCCTCGCCGCGCTGGGCCAGCGCGTAGCCGTCGGCGCACGAGGCCGCATTGGCGGCCGTGCCTGGGATGTTGAGCAGGATCGCCGTGCGCGAGCCGCCGTAGAGCGCGCCGACGTACGAGCAGATCAGGACGAGGATCGCGTTGTTCGCCGGCAGCTTGATCGTGATCGTCGTCAGCAGCGCGATGACGAGCGTGGCCGAGAGTCCGGGCAGGATGCCGACGACGATGCCGAGCAGCGCGCCGCCGAGCCCGAGCGCGATCGACGTCGGGTTCATGAACCCGAGCCAGGCGCTGCCGAAGTCGGCGAGTCCTCCCATGGCGCTGCGGCCCGGTCAGGGCAGGCGGACCAGGAACGCGTCCTGGAACACGATCGTGATGATCCCGCCCGAGGCGAGGCCGATGGCGAGCGCGACGACGACCTCGCGAGCGGTCAGCCCGCGTCGTTCCGCGGCGCGTTGCGGTGCCTGCAGGAACAGGATCGACGCCGTCACGTAGATCGCCGCGCCGATCCAGAACGGCAGGCCGCGGCCGAGCAGGACGACCGTGTACGCGACGATCAGACCGATGACGAGCGCGAGCCGTCGCGCCGACTCGCCGCTGGTCGCGAAGCGCGGCCCGCCGGCGAAGCGGCCGCCGCGCCCCCAGCAGCGAAGCGCGAGCAGGCCGCCGAGCAGGATCATCGCGATGCCGAGCAGGCCCGGCAGCAGGCCCGGAATCGTGTACGGGTTGATGTGCTGCGCCTCGAGGCGGTCCATCCGCCACGAGAGCGCGAGGACGGCGATGCCGAACACCATCCACGCGAAGCCGCCGCGCAGCTCGGCAGCCGAGAGCGCACGCGCCTCCTCCGGTGGAAGGTCCACATAGGCGACCTCGCCGCTGCTCGACATGGCTGACCCCGACGGTCTTGCGATCAGGGCTTGGCGATGCCGACGGTGTCGGGCGAGACCTTGGCCTTGCCGCCGTTGAAGAGCAGCCAGGCGTTGGCCTGGATCGCCGGGAAGACGGCCTTCTGCGCCGCCTCGCCCGACGACGGCGCGAACAGGGCGCCGCGACTGTTCGCGTACTTCTTGATCGCCTCGCTCTTGGCAATGTTCTCGGCCCAGAGCTTTTCCAGCGTCTTGACGACGTCGTCGGGCACGCCCTTGGGCAGGAAGATGCCGAAGTAGTTGGCCGGCGCGGTGAAGCCGGGCAGCGTCTGCGAGAGCGGCGGGATCGTGCCGTAGCCTTCGAGCTCGAGCGGCTTGTCGCTCACCGTCGCGAGCGGACGCAGGCGCTTGCCGCGGATCATGTCGGCCTGCTCGACGGCGAGCTGCGTCGTCACCTCGGCCTCGCCGGCGACGGTGGCGACGACCGCCGGATTGCCGCCGTCGTAGGTGACGTGGCGGTAGGTGACGCCGGTCGCCTTGGCGATCAGCTCCATCGCGTTGTGGCCGGCGGAGGTGACGCCTGCGGTCGCCACGGGGATCGCGTTCGGCTTGGCCTTCATCGCGTCGAGCAGCTGCTTCGGGTTCTGGTACGGCGTCGACGGATTGACGCCGATCACCTGGATGTTGGCGACCGTGAGGAAGAGGTTCCAGTCCTTGATGCCGGCGTTGAGCGAGCCGAGTGTCTGGTACGCGCCGAGGTCCTGCGCGGCGCCGGCCGTCCACGTGTAGCCGTCCCGCGGAGCGTCGTACGCGCTCTTGCTGCCGATCGAGCCGGACGCGCCCGGCTGGTTGACGATGACGATGGTCTGGCCGAGTGCCTTCTCGAGCTCGGCGGCGGTGACGCGCGTGATCTGGTCGGTCGAGCCGCCGGCCGCCCACGGCACGATCAGGTTGATCGGCCGGGTCGGCTTCCAGTTCTGCGCCTGGGCGCCGTGACCGGCGACGATGGCGCAGGCGACGAGCGCCAGGCGGCCGAAAGAGGAAAGCTTGTTCATCGTTGTCTCCTGAGGGAGCCCGCTGCGGGCGGGCGAAGGGAAGCGGTGCGCGGCCGGGCCAGCGCGGCGGCGGGCGCCGCGCCGACGTAGCCGAGGATCACGTCGCACATGTGGGCGAGGCGCGCGTCGTGCGCCGCCGGCGACATCAGCTCGCAGCCGAAGATGGCCGAGAGCGTGTGGTTGTTCGAGAGGTAGAAGTAGGCGAGGCCGGCAATCGAGATGTAGAGCTGCATCGGATCGATGCCGCGCTTGAGATCGCCGCTCTGCTCGCCGCGCACGAGCACGTCGGCGAGCACCTCGATCAGCGGCGAGTTCATCTGCCGGATGCGGCGCGAGCGCTTCAGGTGGCCGGCGCGATGCATGTTCTCGCTGTTCAGCAGCGCGAGGAACTCGGGGTGCGCGAGGTAGTAGTGCCAGGTGAAGGTGACGAGGCTCCTGATCGCCTGCACCGGATCGCTCGCCTCGAGATGCAGCTCGTGCTCGGCGGCGCGGATGTCGGCGTAGGTCTGCTCGAGGACGGCGAGGAAGAGCGCGTCCTTGCCGTCGAAGTAGTAGTAGATGAGCTTCTTGTCGACGCCGCTCTGCTCGGCGATCGCTTCCATGCGCGCACCGCCGAAGCCGTGCGCGGCGAACTGCGCCATCGCCGCGCGCAGGATCTGCTCGCGGGTGCGGTCGGCATCGCGCGAGCGGATCTCGACGACCGCGGAGGACAGCGTCGACGCAGCACGCAGGGCAGGCGCGGCTGTTCGCACCACTTCGGCCGCTAGGGTCCCGCGACCAGCTGCGGCGGACTGAACTCCGACGTCTGGCCGTTCGACACGCGGGTCGCCGTCGCCGTGAACCAGACATTCCTCGTGCCGTCCTTCAGCGGGTTCAGGAGGCCGGTCGGGTACGAGAACGACAGCACGCCTGTGGCTCCGCTGTTCAACGCGAGGCTGCCGACATAGACCTCGCCCTCGCCGCGGCCCTCGGGTCCGGCCGTATGACTGGCGAACATCTCGATCACGACGTCCACGTTCGGCCGAGTGTTGAGGGTTCCCCCGACGACGAAGCCGCCGGCGCGCCAGTTCGACGTCGCCAGCACCGGATAGTTCTGCGGCAGGCTGCAGTCGGCGAAGCCGTCGATGCAGGCACCCGCCAGGTCGTTGGGAATCGAGGGCAGGAATCCATTCAGCCCGAGGCTGATGCGCGACGTGAGCCACTCCTTTTCGAAGCACACGCCGGCGTCGGCGACGGTGCTCTGCCCGTTCAGCGGCGCGCACGCGGCGATATCCTTGCCGTTGTCGAAGATGGCGTTCTGCGACAGCGTGTTGAGCTTCGTGCCGCCGGCCGTCTGATAGACACCGGTGCGGTTGCCGCTGACGGTGTTGGCGGTGAACTTGTAGCCGGTGCCCCCCATCTGCACGGCGATCGAGTTGCCGACCAGCTTGTTGCGATTGAAGACGTGGCTGTTGCCCCCCAGCTGCAGCGCGGTGGCGTAGCCCGACATGTTGTTGTCCTCGAAGACGACGCCGTTGCTCGACAGGATCTCCACGCCGGACGAGGGGATGCCGTTGCCGTCGATGGTGAACGTGTTCGAACGAACGATCGTTCCATCCGACCCGCGCGCGATGTCCATGCCGTCACTGTTGTTCAGGAACTCGTTGTGGTCGATCACATTGCCGACGCTGAGGCCCGGCACGAACGTGCCGGCCGTGTCGCCCGAGTCGCCGGTGACGAGGAGGCCGGCCGCGCCGAGATTGGCGACGAAGCGCATCTGGTGGATGTGGTTGTTCTTGCTGCGCAGGAGCATGACGCCGGTGCAGAAGTTGCGCACCTCGAAGCCGGTCATCTCGACGTCGTGCGTATCGACGGCCCGAAGTCCGCTGTTCTTCAGCGATCGCGTGTTGGGCCCGAACTGGCCGGTGACTTCTCCGGGGCAATTGGTCGGGATGCCGTAGCCGATACGCGGCCCGAGATCGATGAGGGTCGACCCGTCGACGGCAACCGCAGGCGTGCCGCTGCCGTCCCAGCTCCCTTCCAGGCGGGCCGGTCCCACGATGGCCGGCAGCGGCGACGTTGGCTTGATGACCAGTGCCGGCGCCGCGCCGGCGCTCAGCACGATCCGGTACGTTCCCGGGGCCGTGTTGCTCTTCAGGATGGCCCAGCGCAGCGTTCCGTCGGAGCCGTCGTCGGCGGCGCTGGTCACGACGAGAGGCGAGCGCGGATCGCTCGATGCTGGCGTCGTGTCGACGTTGTCCTCGCTGCCGCCGCAGCCGGAGCACAGAGCGGCGATGCCAGCGGCGCCGACCAGGCGAAGGATCGAGATTCGCGCGAATGGAGATTGCATCGAGGAACTCCTGGTCAGGTGACTCGGCGACGGCAAGCGGACAAGCCGGGATCTGTGCGAGCGCCATGGATAATTCACCAGCCGGTGAATTGCGCACATCCAGACGAACCCTGAGCACCGTGCAGGCACACTGCGGACTTCGCTTCCTTCGCCCTTCGGAGCGCCATGGCCGAACCCCATCCGTTGTCCCGCCCCGCCGGCCACGCCCTCGTCGAAGCGCTGCTCGCCCAAGGCGCCGACACCGTCTTCGGCGTCCCGGGCGAAAGCTTTCTCGCCGCGCTCGACGGCTTCTACGAGTACCGCGACAGGATTCGCTTCGTCGCCTGCCGCCAGGAGGGCGGCGCGAGCTACATGGCCGAGGCGCAGGGCAAGCTGACCGGCCGGCCGGGCCTGTGCTTCGTCACGCGCGGGCCGGGCGCGAGCAACGCTGCGATCGGTCTGCACACCGCGTTCCAGGACTCGACGCCGATGATCCTGTTCATCGGCCAGGTGGCGAGCAGCCAGCGCGACCGCGAGGCCTTCCAGGAGGTCGACTACCGCCAGATGTTCGGCCCCGGCACGCTCGGCTTCGCCAAGTGGGTCGGCGAGATCCACGATCCCGATCGTCTGCCCGAATACGTCGCGCGCGCCTTCCACGTCGCGATGCAGGGACGGCCCGGGCCGGTCGTGCTGTCGTTGCCCGAGGACATGCTCGCCGCGTCGACATCGGCGCCGGTCCTGTCGCGCGTCGAGCCCGCGCTCGCCGCGCCCGCGCCCGACGCGCTCGTGCGCCTGCGCGAACTGCTCGCCGGCGCCGAGCGTCCGTTCGTCATCGTCGGCGGCAGCGGCTGGACCGCGTCGTCGTGCGAGGCGCTCGAGCGATTCGCCGAGCGCTGGCAATTGCCGATCGGCTGTGCGTTCCGCTTCCAGGACACCTTCGACAACCGCCACCCCAACTACGCCGGCGACGTCGGCATCGGCATCAATCCGAAGCTCGCCGCACGCGTCGAGGCCGCCGACCTGATCCTCGCCATCGGACCGCGCCTGGGCGAGATGACGACCGGCGGCTACGAGCTGCTGACGCCGCCGCAGCCGACGCAGGGGCTCGTCCACATCCACGCGGGCGCGGAAGAGCTCGGCCGTGTCTATGCCGGCGAGCTGATGATCAACGCATCGATGGCCAGCGCCGCGCCCGCGCTGGCGCTGCTCGAGCCGCCGGCCGCGCCGCGCTGGCGCGAGTGGACCGCGGCCGCGCATGCCGACTACGAAGCCAACCTCGTGCCGACGCCGGTCGCGCCGCTCGACATGGCCGAGGTCGTGCGCTGCATCGATCGCCACGTCGGTGCCGATGCGATCTTCACCAACGGCGCCGGCAATTTCGCGGGCTGGCTCAGCCGCTTCCATCGCTTCGCAGGGCTGCGCCACGTCGGTCGCACGCACCTCGCGCCGACGTCGGGCGCGATGGGCTACGGCGTGCCGGCCGCGGTGGCCGCGTCGCTGCTCGAGCCGCATCGCACGGTCGTCAACATCGCCGGCGACGGTGATTTCCTCATGACCGGCCAGGAGCTCGCGACGGCGACCGCGCACGGCGCCGGCCGCGGCGCCGGCAAGCTGATCGTCCTGGTCGTCGACAACGGCACCTACGGCACGATCCGCATGCACCAGGAGCGCGAGTACCCGGGCCGGGTCTCCGGCTCCGACCTCGTCAACCCCGACTTCGCGGCACTGGCGCGGGCCTACGGCTGGCACGCCGGCGATCGCGTCGACACGACGGCCGCGTTCGAGCCGGCGCTCGTCGACGCGCTCGCCGCCGACGGGCCGGCGCTCATCCACCTGAAGCTCGCGGCCGACGTCATCACGAGCCGGACGACGCTCGCGGCCATCCGCAAGAAGGCCGAGGCGCGCATCGCGAGCGAGGCACCAGCGACCAGAGGCACGCCATGACTCCCGCGCCCGACTTCTCCACCTGCGATCTCTGCGACCAGCACAAGGCCGCCTACGGCACGACCTTCTTCGTCCTGCCGCCGGCATTCGCCGACTATGGCGGCGTCTCGACCTTCAGCGGCATCGTCGCGACGGTCAAGTGCTACGAGGACAACTCGCTCGTCAAGGCCGCGCTCGACACGCCGGGCGGCGGTCGCGTCCTCGTTGTCGACGGCGGCGGATCGGTGCGGCGCGCGCTCGTCGGCGGCAACGTCGCCGCCGCGGCGGAGAAGAACGGCTGGGCCGGGCTTGTCATCGACGGCGCGGTGCGCGACGTCGCCGAGCTCGCGGCGACGGAGATCGGCATCCGCGCATTGGCGCACGTGCCGATCCCGACCGAGAAGAAGAACCAGGGCGAGCGCGACGTCCCGGTCCAGCTGATGGGCGTCTGGGTCTGTCCCGGCGACAAGCTCTTTGCCGACGCCGACGGCATCGTCGTCCTCAGGTCGGGCTGACGACCTCGAGCAGCCGGTCGAGGCCGCCGGCGTCGATCGCAACCATCGCCGCCTCGCGGACCTTTGGCTTCGCGTGGTACGCGACCGAGAGGCCCGCGACGGACATCATCGGCAGGTCGTTGGCGCCGTCGCCCACCGCGATCGATTGCCCCGATGAGATCGCGAGCGCGGCGCAGGTCTCGAGCAGCATCTTTCGCTTCTCGTCCCCGTCGCAGATGTCGCCCCAGCGCTGATCGACCATGCGGCCGGTGAGCGCACCGTCGACGATCTCGAGGACGTTGCTGCGCGTGAAGTCGATGCCGAGCCGGTCGCGCACCCGGTCGGTGAAGAACGTGAATCCGCCGGACACGAGCATCGTCTTCAGGCCGGCAGCCTTGCAGGCCGCGACCAGCGTCTCGGCGCCGGGGTTGAAGCGCAAGCGCTCGTCGTGGACCCGCTGCAATGCCGCCGCGGGCACGCCCTGCAGCAAGGCGACGCGCCGGCGCAGGCTCTCCTTGTAGTCGACGATCTCGCCGCGCATCGCCGCCTCGGTGATCGCCGACACCTCGGCCTTCTTGCCGGCGACGTCGGCGATCTCGTCGACGCACTCGATCGAGATCAGGGTCGAGTCCATGTCGAACGCGACGAGGCCGAAGTCGGCGAGGCGCAGCGGCGGCACGAAGCCGCGGACGACCAATCCGGGTTCGAGAGCGATGGTCACAGCGCTGCCCGTCAGCCGACGTTCACCGGCACCGGCGTCATCGTGTCGTTGCCGAAGATGTCGGTCACCTTCACCGGCGCGGTGTCTACATGAGCCGCAAGGAGATGATCGGCCTCGCGCTTGTCTTCGACGAGAACGAAGCGGTACTTCTTCGGCAGCGTCTTGCCCTGCCGGATGAGGGCGATCAGGTCGCCCTTCTCGGCGTCGCTGGGGTCCTGGGTTTCTTTGGACGGGCGGGACATGTGGCAGGCGTGGGTCAATACTCGGCGGGAAACCAGTTCTCGACCACCAGGCCGGGCACGCGCTCGAAGTGACGCACGTTGCGGGTCGAGACGATCAGACCGTGTACCTGCGCCGTGGCGGCGATGAAGAGGTCTGTCGCTTCCACCGTCTCACCGCGTCGCTTGAGCGCGGTGCCGATATCGGCCGCCGCCAACGCTGCCGCTTCGTCGAAAGGCAGCCAGTGCACCAGCGGCAATACCTCCTGCTGGATGCGTCGCCACAGCCTGCCGCCGTCGTCGAGCCTGGCAGCGCCAGCGCGCAGTTCGTAGCGTGTCACCTCGGAGGCAAATCGTTCCTCGGGGCGCAACGCGCGCAGTGCTTTCATCACCGCCAGCGTCGGCTGCTTGCGCAGGCCCTCGCTGAGGACGTTGGTGTCCAGCAGCACCACGGCCCTCAGGCCTTGGGCCGCAATGTGCGAGGTTCTCGAGCTTGCGTCGCCCGGCGGGGGGCGGGATCGAACTGCGTCGTCTGTTCGCGCAACCGTGCAGAGCGAACATCCTCGAGTGTCTGAAAGAACGCCTCGTCGTCGATACCGTTCGGGTTGATGTAGCTGCCGTCGGGTTGCAACTCGAGTGTGGCCAGAAAGTCCCGCCACTCGTCCGAAGGCGGCTCGCTGCGCCGCCTCATCGGACGCGGGGGCCTGGCCAGTTGCGCTTCGATCGCCTCGGCGACCAGGTCGCGCAACGGCCTGCCCTGAGCGGCGGCCGCAGCCTTGGCACGGCGCAGCAGGGGGTCCGGGAGATCGAAGGTGGTCTTCATGCCGGCAGTATTTACGGTCATGCGGGCATCGTCAAGGCATTTCCTGAGCGAAATCTCGAGAGCGTGCCGTCCGCGCCTTCGACCTGGTGCTCACCTCGAACCACCAGCGCGGGAGAGCCTGTGAGGTTGCTGAAGCGCCCGCGTCGTCATTGTCCCGCCAGGCCTTGACCTCGCGCCGGATATTCGGCGCGAGTGGTGGCGACAACGTCTCGTCGGAACTCGCCGGCAGCGACTCGTCGGCAGGAAACCAGCGCCGCTCCGGCAGCGAAACCTCGTCAGGCGACGTGGGCAGGCCGGGATGCAGCGACAACCTCAGACTGTCGCTTCGACCCTTCTCGGCTCCCCGAGCGAGCGCAGCACGTCGCGCACGACCTGGACGCGCTCGCGCACGTCGGGCGCCGCGCGCTCGATGCGCAGCTTGTCGTTGCCGGCGAGCTTGATGTGGCGGTGCTTCTGCACCAGCTCGATGATCCGCGCCGGATCGATCGGCGCGTTCGGCGCGAAGGTGATCGCCGTGACCTTCTCGCCGGCGTCGATGCGCGAGACGCCGTAGGCCTTCGCTAGCACGCGCAGGCGGTGCACGTCGAAGAGCGCCTGCGCCTGCGGGGGCAGCTTGCCGAAGCGGTCGGTGATCTCCTCGAGCAGTGCGTCGATCTGCTCGGCCTTGCCCGCGCTCGCCAGTCGCTTGTAGAGCGACAGGCGGATGTGGACGTCGCCGCAGTAGGCGTCGGGCAGCAGCGCCGGCACGTGCAGGTTGATCTCGGTGACGGCCGAGAGCGGCGCCAGCAGATCGGGCTCGCGGCCGTTCCTAAGCGAGCGCACGGCTTCGCTCAACATGTCGTTGTAGAGCTGGAAGCCGACCTCCATCATGTTGCCGCTCTGGTTGTCGCCGAGCACCTCGCCGGCGCCGCGGATCTCGAGGTCGTGCATCGCGAGATAGAAGCCCGAGCCGAGCTCTTCCATCTGCTGGATCGCCTCGAGCCGCTGCCCGGCCTGCTTGGTCAGGGCTTCGACGTCGGGAACCATCAGGTAGGCGTATGCCTGATGGTGCGAGCGGCCGACGCGACCGCGCAGCTGGTGCAGCTGCGCGAGGCCGAACTTGTCGGCACGGCTGATCACGATCGTGTTGGCGCTCGGCACGTCGATGCCGGTCTCGATGATGGTGCTGCACAGAAGCACGTTGAAGCGCTGGGCGACGAAGTCGCGCATCACCCGCTCGAGCTCGCGCTCGGGCAGCTGGCCGTGCGCGACGGCGATGCGCGCCTCCGGCACGAGCGCCTGCAGCGTCTCCTTGCGATGCTCGATCGTCTGCACGTCGTTGTGCAGGAAGTAGACCTGGCCGCCGCGCTTGAGCTCGCGCAGCACCGCCTCGCGGATCGTGCTCGAGCTCTCGCTGCGCACGAAGGTCTTGATCGCGAGACGCCGCTCGGGAGCGGTCGCGATCACGGAGAGATCGCGCAGCCCTTCGAGCGCCATGCCGAGAGTGCGCGGGATCGGTGTCGCCGTCAGCGTCAGCACGTCGACCTCGGCGCGCAGCGCCTTCATCTGCTCCTTGTGGCGCACGCCGAAGCGATGCTCCTCGTCGATCACGAGCAGGCCGAGGCGCGCGAACTTCACGTCGCTCGACAGCAGCTTGTGCGTGCCGACGACGATGTCGACCGTGCCGTCGGCGAGGCCCGCGAGCGCCGCCTTCACTTCCTTGGGCGAGCGGAAGCGCGACAGCTCCGCGACCTTGATCGGCCACTTGCCGAAGCGGTCGGCGATGTTCTGGTGGTGCTGCTCGGCGAGCAGCGTCGTCGGCGCGAGGATCGCGACCTGCTTGCCGCCGTTGACCGCGACGAAGGCGGCGCGCAAGGCAACCTCGGTCTTGCCGAAGCCGACGTCGCCGCAGATGAGGCGATCCATGGGGCGCGGCGAGACCATGTCCTGGATCACGGCGTGGATGGCGGCGTGCTGGTCGGGGGTCTCGTCGAAGCCGAAGCTCGCGGCGAAGGCTTCGTAGTCGTGCGGCTGGAAGCGGAACGCGAAGCCTTCGCGCGCGGCCCGGCGCGCGTAGAGGTTGAGCAGCTCGGCGGCCGTGTCACGCACCTGCTCGGCGGCCTTGCGGCGTGCCTTGTCCCACTGAC
This sequence comes from Burkholderiales bacterium, assembly GCA_038236565.1. Classification (GTDB taxonomy): domain Bacteria; phylum Pseudomonadota; class Gammaproteobacteria; order Burkholderiales; family Burkholderiaceae_C; genus Schlegelella_A. The sequence continues at coordinate 14,587 of JBBRZP010000065.1, forward strand.
CAGAGCCGAGCCGATGCAAAGGCGCTTCCTCGGCGCTGACGCCGGTATAGCGCGCGATGAGATGGAGCTGCGCGACCGGCACGAAGAGGGTCGCCTTGTCGGCGTACTCGAGCTGCAGGAACTCGCCCGGCTCCTCGTCGCCGAGGGCGATCGACTTCAAGCCGAGATATCGGCCGATGCCGTGGTTGACGTGGACCACCGGATCGCCGACCTTGAGCTCGGACAGGTCCTTGATCAGCGAGTTGACGTCGCTCGTCTGCTCCTGGCGCTTCCGGCGGCGCGCGCCCGGCGCCATCGCGAACAGCTCGGTCTCGGTGACGAAGTCGATCGTGCGCGCCGGGTCGTCGGCCACGGCATCGTCGCGCGCCGCGAAGCCCTGCGCGAGCGGCGCGACGGCAATCGCGAAGCGCTCCGTGCCGAGGCCGAACTCGGCGAGCGTGGCGACGCTCGGTGGATCGATGCGGCTGTCGCGCAGCAGCTCGAGCAGGCTCTCGCGCCGGCCCTCGCTCTCGGCGACGATGAGGACGCGATGCGGCGTCGCCGCGACGTGAGCCTGCAGGCGCTTGAGAGGCTCGGGCGCGCCGCGGTCGACGCTGAGGTCGGGCAGGGCGCTGGCCCACGGCGAGGCCTCGTCGCCGCGCGCGCGCAGGGTCAGCTGCGCGTGCTCGCCGCAGGTCGCGAAGAATTCCTCCGGCTTGAGGAACAGCGCTTCCGGCGCCAGGATCGGACGCTCGCGGTCGTGCTGGAAGAAGCGGTGGCGATCGCGCGTGTCGGCCCAGTAGCGCTGCAGCGCCTCGTCGACGTCGCCATGCAGCGCGACCGCCGCGCCGTCGCCGAGGTAGTCGAAGACCGTCGCGGTCGCGTCGAAGAAGAGCGGCAGGTAGTACTCGATGCCGGCGGTGGCGATGCCGGCGCCGATGTCCTTGTAGAGCCTGACCTTGGTCGGATCGCCTTCGAAGCGCTCGCGCCAGCGCGAGCGAAAGGCATTGCGCGCCGGCTCGTCCATCGGGAACTCGCGGCCGGGCAGCAGACGCACTTCGGGCACCGGATAGAGGCTGCGTTGCGAGTCGGGATCGAAGGTGCGGATCGAATCGATCTCGTCGCCGAACAGATCGACGCGGTACGGCACCGCCGAGCCCATCGGGAACAGATCGATCAGCCCGCCGCGGACGGCGTACTCGCCGGGCGAGACGACCTGGCTCACGTGGGTGTAGCCGGCGAGCGTGAGCTGCGCCTTGAGGGCAGACTCGTCGAGCTTCTGCTTGCTGGTGAAGTGGAAGGTGTAGCCCGCCATGAACGACGGCGGCGCGAGGCGGACGAGCGCGGTCGTCGCCGGCATCAGGACGACGTCGACGTCGCCGCGGCGGATGCGCCAGAGCGTCGCGAGGCGCTCGGAGATCAGGTCCTCGTGCGGCGAGAAGCTGTCGTAGGGCAGCGTCTCCCAGTCGGGGAAGACGGCGACGCGCAGGGCCGGCGCGAAGAACGGGATCTCGTCGGCGAGGCGTTGCGCGTCGGCGGGCTCGGCGGTGAAGACGGCGAGCAGCCGTCCGCGGGCGCGCTCCTGCTCGGCGAAGCGGGCGAGCAGCAGGGCGTCGGCCGAGCCTGGAGGGCGAGGCAGCGCGAAGCGCTTGCCGGAGGCGATGTCGGGGAGAAGCATGAAGGCGGCAGGAACGGCGTGCCGCACGAAGCAAAGCAGCGATTTTAGGCGGGGCGCAGAGTCCGCGTGAGGCTGCCCTTATCCTTGACCATCGAGTTGTCCGCCGTGCCGATGCCGTCCGATCCGCCGCCTTCCGTTCGCCTGCATGCGCTCGTGCCGTGCGCGGGCAGCGGCGTGCGCGCGGGTTCGGCGGGCGCCAAGCAGTACGTCGGGGTCGCGGGCCGCCCGGTGGTCGCGCACACGCTCGCGGCGCTCGTCGCCGTGTCGCGGCTGGAGCGCATCCTCGTCGTGCTCGCGCCGGACGACACTCGCTTCGCAGCGCTTGCGGACATCCCCGCCGATCCGCGCCTGACCATCTCTCATGGCGGTGGCGCGACGCGCGCGGCGACCGTCGCGTCGGGGCTCGCCGAGCTGGCGCGACTCGGTGCTGCTGCCGACGACTGGGTCCTCGTCCACGACGCGGCGCGCTGCCTGGTCCGCGCCGCCTGGATCGACGCGCTCGTCGATGCCTGCGTCGACGACCCGGTCGGCGGCCTGCTGGCCTTGCCGGTGAGCGATACGCTCAAGCGCGAGGAGGGCGGTCGCGTCGCCGCCACCGTCTCGCGCTCGGGCCTGTGGCAGGCACAGACGCCGCAGATGTTTCGCCTCGGTGTGCTGAGCGAAGCGCTCGCCCGTGCCGGCGCGAGCGCGACCGACGAGGCCTCGGCGATCGAATCGATGGGCCTCGCGCCGAAGCTCGTCGCCTGCTCGGCGGAGAACTTCAAGCTGACCCATCCCGGCGATTTCGCGATGGCCGCGGCCCTGCTCGAGGCGCGCGTGCGATGAATCCGCAACGGCCGGGCGGTCGTCGATGAAGCCGCGCGGGCCGATCTGGCGCGTCGGCGAAGGATGGGACACCCACGCCCTCGTCGAAGGCAGGAAGCTGATCCTCGGCGGCGTCGAGATCGCGCACACGCACGGACTCATGGGCCACTCGGATGCCGATGCGCTCTGCCACGCGATCACCGACGCGCTCTTCGGCGCGGCTGCGCTCGGCGACATCGGTCACCACTTTCCCGAGACCGACGCGCAGTACCGCGGCGCCGATTCGCTGGCGCTGCTCGCCGAGGCGATGCGGCGCGTCAAGGGCGCGGGCTGGCAGATCGGCAACGTCGACGCCACCGTGATCGCGCAGGCGCCGCGCCTCGCGCCGCACATCGCGGCAATGCGCCACCGGCTCGCCGGCGCGCTCGCGGTCGCGATCGATCAGGTCAGCGTGAAGGCGAAGACGGCCGAGAAGATGGGCCCGGTGGGCCATGGCGAGGCCATGGAAGCGCGCGCCGTCTGCCTCATCTGGCGTACGATTTGACGAGACCTCGCGCCATCCATTCGACCCCGGGAGCCCTGCGATGACACCACTGCTGTCCGATGACGACAAGAAGGACGCCGAGCCGGCGAGGAGCCCCGGCAGCCTGACCGAGAAGCTCGCCTTCAAGTCGCGCTTCGTCCTGGTGTTCGGCGAGATCGACCACGCGATGGCGCGCTCGACGTGCGAGCGGCTGATCGCGCTGGCCGAAGAGAGCGACGCGCCGATCCAGGTGATGGTGTCGTCGCCCGGCGGCCACGTCGAATCGGGCGACGCAATCCACGACATGATCCGCTTCGTGCGCGCGCCGGTGACGATGATCGGCTCGGGCTGGGTCGCGAGCGCCGGCACGCACATCTACCTGGCCGCGGCGCCGGCGCGTCGGGTCTGCCTGCCCAACACGCGCTTCATGATCCATCAGCCGGCGGGCGGCGCCGGCGGCCCGGCGACCGACATCGCGATCCAGGCCAGGGAGATCATCCGCACGCGCGAGCGCATCGCCCGCGTCGTCAGCCGCGAGACCGGCCAGCCGTTCGAGAAGGTGATGGCCGACATGGAGCGCGACTTCTGGATGAGCGCCGAAGAGGCGATCGCCTACGGCATCGTGTCGCGCATCGTCGAGACGCACCGCGATCTGAAGTAGGGCTAGCCCTTCTTCAGGCGGATGTGCGCGAGCAGTCCGCCGTCGGTCGCGTTGGCGACCTCGAACGCGCCGCCCATCC
>JBBRZP010000066.1:0-18270 GCA_038236565.1 Burkholderiales bacterium
ACCGCGAACAGCATGGCGTGGCCGGTGCCGTCGGAGACGTAGCAGGTGCGCCATTTCTTGGTGCCACCGAAATCGCGCTGCGCGAGCAGCCCGTGCGCCTCGTCGCGCTCGGTGAGCGTCACCTTCTGGCCGTTGATGATCACCTGGCGATCGCCGCGCGCGACCCGGCTCCATGGCACGCCCCACGCCGCGAGCTCGCGCACCGCCTTCGGGGCGGTGTCGACGAACATGCGCACGACGCGCTGGTCGGCACCCCAGTCGCTGCCGCGGACGGTGTCCTCGAAGTGGACGTCCTCGTTGTCGCCCTGACCCTTGACGACGTTGGCGAGCGATGCCTGCATGCCGCCCTGCGCCGCCGCCGAGTGCGACCGTTTCGGCGGCACGAGCGACAGGATGATCGCGTCGTGGCCGCGTCGCTTGGCGCCGATGGCGACGCGCAGGCCGGCGAGACCGCCGCCGATCACGAGCACGTCGGTGTAGACGATCTTCACGGCTGCGTTCTCACGGCGCGGCCTTCGGCCCGTGCACGGCCCACGCGGGCGTCGGGTACGGCTCGCCGGCGTGCGGCGCGTGCTCGATGCCGATCTTCATGTAGGCGGCGAGCGTCAGCAATCCGAGGACAAGGAAGAACGCGGTCAGCACCCACTTGAGCGTCTTCAGGCGGTGCCGCGTCGCGTCGGCGTTCTTGCCCGCGAACCAGCCCCACTTGACGGCGAGCCGGTAGAGGCCGATGCCGCCGTGCAGCTCGACGACGAACAGAAGGACGAGGTAGAGCGGCCAGTAGTGGTCGCTCCAGACCCGGTCGGCGCTCTCGAAGGGGCCGATCCGCTCCGGCCGCGTGAGCATCGCGTAGAGATGGATCGTGACGAGAAAGAACATCGCGAAGCCGGTGACGACCTGCCACCACCAGAGCGTCGTGTCGGCATGCTTCATCGTGCCGACGTGGCTGCGAAACGCGCGGTACTGGCCGTAGTCGATCGGGAACTTGCGCAGCGCCAGCATCGCATGGACGACGAAGAGGGTCAGCACCGCGGCCACGGCGCTCGAGACGATCAGCGGGTACGAGCGGCCGAGGAAGAAATAGCCTTCGAAGAACCGGGTGACGGCCCACATCGCGTCCCGGCCGAGCAGGATCGACGAGACGAAGAACATGTGGCCCCACATGAAGAGCGCGAGCAGGAGGCCGCTGGCGCTCTGCATCCCGTCGAGCCGCGCCGGCCAACGGCTCTTGCGCGCGACACGGGCGCGGGCGGCGCGGGAGGCGACGGCCGTGCCTGTGTTCATCGGAAGGTCGAGGTGCCTCGGATCACGGCGCATCTTCGGCACGGGCCACCGGAGTGCAGTTGACGCAGGTCAACGCTTCTCGGCATCGGCATCCGTACAAACCACAGGTGGCGATGGCGATTGCCGGCAACGAGGGAGGGACCGCTCGCAGCGATCTCGCGTTCGTTTGTCCTGCGACAAACTCGGCGCCGTTTCCGGCCTCTACCGTGCGCCATCGCCGCAAGGTGCCACGCCGGAGGTCGGTCCATGCAAAGCGCACTTCCCCCATCGAGCGCGGTGCCGCTGTCGCCCTGGTTCCCGCGCGGCGTCGCGCTGCTCCACGACCCCGAGCTCAACAAGGGAACGGCCTTCAGCGATGCCGAGCGCGACGTGCTCGGCCTGAGGGGCCTGCTGCCGCCGCACGTCTGCCTCCAGGACGAGCAGGTCGCGCGCGTGCTCGGCAACTTTCACCGGCTCGAGAACCCGCTCGAGAAATACATCTTCATGGCCTCGCTGCACGACCGCAACGAGGCGCTCTTCTTTCGCATCGTCCAGGAGAACCCCGACGAGATGATGCCGATCATCTACACGCCGACGGTCGGCCTCGCGTGCCAGAAGTTCGGCCACATCTTCCAGCGCCCGCGCGGCATCTTCGTCACCGCCAAGGACCGCGGCCAGGTCAAGTCGCTGCTGCGCAACTGGCCGCATCGCGACGTCGCGATGATCGTCGTCACCGACGGCGAGCGCATCCTCGGCCTCGGCGACCTCGGCTCGAGCGGGATGGGCATCCCGGTCGGCAAGCTCGCTCTCTACACCGCCTGTGCCGGCGTCCAGCCGACGCAGTGCCTGCCGGTGATGCTCGACGTCGGCACCGGCAACCAGGCGCTGCGCGACGACCCGCTCTATCTCGGCCTGGCGCAGCCGCGGCTCACGGGCGACGCCTACGACGAGCTGGTCGACGAGTTCGTCGTCGCGGCGCGGGAGATCTTTCCCGGCGTCGTCATCCAGTTCGAGGACTTTGCCAACCACAACGCCTTTCGCCTGCTGAAGAAGTATCGCGACCGGATCTGCACCTTCAACGACGACATCCAGGGCACGGCGGCGGTCGCGCTGGCCGGTGTCTACTCGGCGATGCGCGTCACCGGCGGCACGCTCGACCGTCAGCGCCTGCTCTTCCTCGGCGCCGGCGAGGCCGCGACCGGCATCGCCGACCTTGTGGTCGCGGCGATGGTCGCCGACGGCGCCGACCCGGTGCAGGCACGAGGGTCGTGCTGGCTGTTCGACTCGAAGGGACTGGTCGTGGCCGGACGTCGCGCCGAGCTCGCCGAGCACAAGCTCGCCTACGCCCACGAGCATGCCGCCCAGACCGATCTCGTCGGTGCGATCCGCTCGCTCGAGCCGACCGGGCTCATCGGCGTGTCGGCGATGGCAGGCGCCTTCACGCCCGAGGTCGTCAAGGAGATGTCGCGACTGAATCCGCGGCCCATGGTCTTCGCACTGTCGAATCCCACCTCGCGCGCCGAATGCACCGCGCAGCAGGCCTACGAATGGAGCGCCGGCCAGGCGCTGTTCGCCTCGGGCAGCCCGTTCGATCCGGTGACGATCGGCGGCCGGACCTGGGTGCCGCGCCAGGGCAACAACTCGTACATCTTTCCGGGCATCGGCCTCGGCGCGATTTCCGTCCGCTCGCGCCGCGTCACCGACGAGATGTTCCTCGCCGCCGCGCGCGCCCTCGCCGACCAGGTCAGCGGCGACGACCTCGCGCAAGGCAGCCTCTATCCGCCGCTCGCGTCCGTGCGCGACGTGTCGGCGCGGATCGCCGCGGCGGTTGCCGAAGTCGCCTACGACCAGGGCCACGCCGGCATCGAGCGGCCGGCCGATCTGCTCGCGCACGTCCGCTCGTGCATGTACGACCCGGTGTATCCACGATACGTCTGAGCACCGGCACAGAGGAAGACGATGCTGCAGATTCGAATCCACGGTCGGGGCGGTCAGGGTGTCGTCACGGCGGCCGAGATGCTGTCGATCGCCGCCTTCCATCAGGGCCGCCACGCGCAGGCGTTTCCGAGCTTCGGCTCCGAGCGCACCGGCGCGCCGGTGGTCGCGTTCTGCCGCATCGACGACGTCGAGATCCGCTCGCGCGAGCCGATCACGGCCCCGGACGTGCTGATCGTCCAGGACCCGACGCTGCTCCATCAGGTCGACGTCTTCCAGGGCCTGGTGCCCGACGGCTACGTTCTGATCAACAGCAAGCGGACCTTCGACATGCTCGGCCTCGCCGAGATCTCGGCACGGTTTCGGCCCGAGCGCCTGCTGACCGTGCCGGCGACCGAGATCGCCCTCAAGCATCTGGGCAGGCCGCTGCCCAACGCGGTGCTGCTCGGCGGCTTCGCCGCGCTCTCCGGGCTCGTCACGCTCGATGCCGTCGCCCACGCGATCCGAACCAAGTTCGGCGGCAAGGTCGCCGAAGGCAACGTCGCGGCGGCGACCGAAGCCTGGGAAGTCGTCCGCCAGGAGCTGGAAGAGATCGCTCATGCTCAAACAGATTGAGGGCTCGCGCGCAGTCGCCGAAGCGGTGGCGCTTTGCCGCCCCGACGTCATCTGCGCCTATCCGATCTCGCCGCAGACGCACATCGTCGAGGGCCTCGGCGAGCTGGTGAAGAGCGGAGCGCTCGCGCCGTGCGAGTTCATCAACGTCGAGAGCGAGTTCGCGGCGATGAGCGTGGCGATCGGCTCGTCGGCGACCGGCGCGCGCACCTACACGGCGACCGCGAGCCAGGGCCTGCTCTTCATGGCCGAGGCGGTCTACAACGCCTCCGGCCTCGGCCTGCCGATCGTCATGACCGTCGCCAACCGGGCGATCGGCGCGCCGATCAACATCTGGAACGACCACAGCGATTCGATGAGCCAGCGCGACAGCGGCTGGCTGCAGCTGTTCGCCGAGACCAACCAGGAGGCGCTCGACCTGCACATCCAGGCGTTCCGCATCGCCGAGGAGCTCTCGATGCCGGTGATGGTGTGCATGGACGGCTTCATCCTCACCCACGCCTACGAGCGCGTCGACATGCCGACGCAGGCCGACGTCGACGCGTTCCTGCCGCCCTACGAGCCGCGCCAGGTCCTCGATCCGGCCGACCCGGTGTCGATCGGCGCGATGGTCGGCCCGGAGGCCTTCATGGAGGTTCGCTACCTCGCGCACGCCAAGCAGACCTCGGCCCTCGACCTCATCCCGGTCGTCGCCGCCGAGTTCGAGGCGCGCTTCGGGCGCCGCTCGGGCGGCCTGGTCCGCGCCTACCGCTGTGACGATGCCGAGACGATCGTCGTCGCCCTCGGCTCGGTCATCGGCACGCTCAAGGAGACGATCGACGCGATGCGCGACACCGGCGTCAGGATCGGCGTGCTCGGCATCCAGTCGTTCCGGCCCTTCCCGCTTGCAGCGGTTCGCGCGGCGCTGCAGGGCGCCCAGCGCGTCGTCGTGCTCGAGAAGAGCTTCTGCGTCGGGCTCGGCGGCGTCGTCTCGACCGACGTGCGGCTCGCCCTGTCGGGCCTGCAGCTGCACGGCTACACCGTCATCGCCGGCCTCGGCGGCCGGGCGATCACGCGCGTCTCGCTCGATCGCATGCTGCGCGAGGCGACCCTGGACAAGCTCGCCCCGCTGACCTTCCTCGACCTCGACTGGGGCATCGTCAATCGCCAGCTCGAGCGCGAGGCGCAGACACGGCGCAGCGGCCCGATCGCCGAGAACGTGCTCCGCGACGTCGGCCCCGTCGCCGCGAAAGTCGCCTGATGGACCAGCTCGTCAAGTTCTACCAGACCGGCACGTTCACCGTCGGCAACCGCCTGCTCGGACCCGAGCAGCGCACCGTCCAGGCATCGCTCGAGCGCAGCAACTCGCTCAACTCGGGCCATCGCGCCTGCCAGGGCTGCGGCGAGGCGCTCGGCGCCCGCTACGCCATCGACGCGGCGATGCGCGCGACCGCCAACCGGCTGATCGCCGCCAACGCGACCGGCTGCCTCGAGGTGTTCTCGACGCCCTATCCGGAATCGTCGTGGCAGCTGCCATGGATCCATTCGCTGTTCGGCAACGCCGCCGCCGTCGGCACCGGCATCGCCGCCGCGCTCAAGGTCAAGGCGCTCAAAGCCGGGCAGGCACGCAGCGACGTCCGAGTCGTCGCCCAGGGCGGCGACGGCGGCACCACCGACATCGGCTTCGGCTGCCTCTCGGGCATGTTCGAGCGCAACGACGACGTGCTCTACATCTGCTACGACAACGAGGCTTACATGAACACCGGCGTGCAGCGCAGCTCGGCGACGCCGCCGGGTGCGCGCACGGCGACGACGATGGCGGTCGGCCCCGCTCCCGGCGCCGAGTTCGGCAAGGGCAAGAACCTGCCGCTGATCGCGATGGCGCACGAGATCCCGTACGTCGCCACCGCCACCGTCGACGACCTGCACGACCTCGAGGCCAAGGTCGGGCACGCGATGAGCCTGCACGGCGCGCGCTACCTGCACATCCTCGTGCCGTGCCCGCTCGGCTGGGGCTCGGCGAGCCACGACACGATCAAGCTCGCGCGGCTGGCGCGCGAGACCGGCATCTTTCCGGTCTTCGAGGCCGAGAACGGCGAGGTGACCCGCGTCACCAAGATCCGCCACCGTGTTCCGGTCGAGGAGTACCTGCGGCCGCAGAAGCGCTTCGCCCACCTGTTCGGCGCCAAGGGCCACGCCGACATCCTCGCCCACATCCAGGCCGATGCCGACAAGAACATCCGGCGCTTCAAGCTGCTCGACGAGGAGAGCGTCGCATGACGATGCAAAAGCCGTTCGCGATCACCCTCGATCCAGGCTCGTCGCTCGCCAACAAGACCGGCTCGTGGCGCACCGAGCGGCCGATCTACGTCGACCGCCTGCCGCCGTGCAACGCGCAGTGCCCGGCGGGCGAGGACATCCAGGGCTGGCTCTTCCACGCCGAGAGCGGCAATTACGAAGCCGCATGGCGCCACCTCACGCGCGACAACCCCTTCCCGGCGATCATGGGCCGGGTCTGCTACCACTCGTGCGAAGGGGTGTGCAACCGCGCCAAGATCGACGACCCCGTCGGCATCAACTCGGTCGAGCGCTTCCTCGGCGACGAGGCGCTCGCCAAGGGATGGCGCTTCGAGTGGCCGAAGGAGGAGACCGGGCGCCACGTCCTCATCATCGGTGCCGGCCCGTCGGGCATGTCGGCGGCCTATCACCTGCGCCGCATCGGCCACGCCGTCACCGTGATGGAGGCCGGGCCGCTGATCGGCGGGATGATGCGATTCGGCATCCCCAAGTACCGCCTGCCGCGCGACGTCCTCGATGCCGAGATGGAGCGCATCGTCGCGATGGGCGTCACCGTCAAGCTCGGCGCGAAGGTCACCGACCTCGCCCGGACGATGAAGGACGGCGGCTACGACGCGACCTTCCTCGCCGTCGGCGCGCACATCGCCAAGCGTGCCTACATCCCCGCGAAGGACTCGTCGCGGATCCTCGACGCGGTCGCCGTGCTGCGCTCGATGGAAGGCGAGGACAAGCCCATGCTCGGCCGGCGCGTCGTCGTCTATGGCGGCGGCAACACCGCGATCGACGTCGCCCGCACCGCGAAGCGCCTCGGCGCGACCGAAGCCATCATCGTCTACCGGCGCACGCGCGAGAAGATGCCGGCGCACGACTTCGAGGTCGAGGAAGCGCTCGAGGAAGGCGTGATGGTCAAGTGGCTGTCGACGATCAAGCAGGCCGATGGGGGCGCCCTCACGATCGAGAAGATGATCCTCGACGAGAAGGGCAATCCGCAGCCGACCGGCGAGCTCGAGACGCTCGAGGCCGATTCGGTCGTTCTCGCACTCGGCCAGGACGTCGACCTGTCGCTGCTCGAAGGCGTTGCGGGCCTGAGCATCGACGACGGCGTCGTCCGCGTCGATCCGGCGACGATGATGACCGGCCGCGCCGGCCTCTTCGCCGGCGGCGACATGGTGCCCGCCGAGCGCAACGTCACGGTCGCCATCGGCCACGGCAAGAAGGCGGCGCGACACATCGATGCCTGGCTGCGCGGCACGGTGCTGCCCGAGTCGACCAAGCACCCGGTCGCGACCTTCGACCGGATCAACGCCTGGTACTACAGCGACGCGCCGAAGACGGTGCGCCCGCAACTCGACATCGCCCGCCGCACGAGCAGCTTCGACGAAGTCCAGGGCGGCCTCACGGAAGACAACGCCCTGTTCGAGGCGCGCCGGTGCCTGAGCTGCGGCAACTGCTTCGAATGCGACAACTGCTACGGCGTCTGCCCCGACAACGCCGTGATCAAGCTCGGTCCGGGGAACGGCTTCAACTTCAACTACGACTACTGCAAGGGCTGCGGCATCTGCGTCGCCGAGTGCCCGTGCGGCGCCATCGACATGATTCCGGAAGACGTGTAGCGGCAGCGGCGCCCGCCCTCAGGACGGGGCGGGCTCGAGCACCTGCTTCAGGCCGACGGGGTCGGTGATCTGGATCTGGCGCTGGCGAACGAACAGCAGACCGTCGGACTGGAACTTCGACAAGGTGCGGCTGACCGTCTCGAGCTTCAGGCCGAGGAAGCTGCCGATCTCGTCGCGGCTCATCCGCAGCAGCACCGACGACGACGAGAAGCCGCGCACCTCGAGCCGGTGGACGAGGTTGAGCAGGAACGCGGCGACGCGCTCCTCGGCATGCATGCTGCCAAGCTGCAGCATGGTCTCGTGATCGGCGGCGATCTCGTGGCTCATGTGGCGGTGGAACTGACGCTGCAGCGACGGCACTTCTCGGGCGATCGTCTCGAGTCGGGAGTATGGGATCACGCACACCTGCGAGTCCTCGAGGGCGATCGCGTCGACCTCGTGCCGGCCGGTGTCGATGCCGCCGAGGCCGATCAGCTCGCCGCTGGTCTGGAAGCCCGTGATCTGCTCCTTGCCCTGGGACGACGTGATGACCGACTTGAAGAACCCGGTGCGGACGACGAACAACGCGTCGAGCGGGTCGCCCGAGTGCATGAGGAATTCGCCGCGTGCGACCTTGCGCTGGCCGACCACCATGTGCGCATCGACCCGGTCCAGCTCGTCCCGGGTCAGGCCGACGGGCAGACAGATCTCGCGCATGTTGCATGTCGAGCAGCGCGACTTGCAGGCGATGGTGTGCAGCGGGCGGAAAACGGTCTCATCCATGGGGGATCTTCGTCTGGACTGGGGAAAGTCTATACGAGGCCCTGGGCGTCCTGATCTACATCAAGCCGGTGCCGCATCGCACGCCTAGAGTCGCCGCGACATGCGCACCGACACCTATCGCCTGCTGCGCCAGGAGCTCGCCGCCTTCATCCCGGCGGCGCGGCTGGTCAGCGACCCCTTGCGCCTGCTTACATGGGGCACCGACGCCAGCTTCTATCGCCTCGTGCCGCAACTCGTCGTCGTCGTCGAGGACGAAGACGAGGTGCGCCGCCTGCTGCGGTGCTGCGCCCGGCTGAAGACGCCGGTGACGTTTCGCGCCGCGGGAACGAGTCTTTCCGGGCAGGCGGTGAGCGACTCGGTTCTGGTCATGCTCGGCGACGGCTGGCGCGGGATTTCCGTCGCCGACGACGCGGCGACGATCACGCTGCAGCCCGGCGTCATCGGCGCCGCGGCCAACCGCAGGCTGGCGCCGCTCGGCCGCAAGATCGGCCCCGACCCCGCGTCGATCGACGCGGCGATGATCGGCGGCATCGCCGCCAACAACGCCAGCGGCATGTGCTGCGGCACGGCGCAGAACAGCTACCACACGCTCGCCGGCATGCGCATCGTCCTTGCCGACGGCACCGTGCTCGACACGCGCGATCCGGCCAGCCGGGCGGCGTTCGCAGCGTGCCGTGCCGAGCTCGCGCAAGGCCTCGCCGAGCTCGGTGCCGAGACGCGCGCCGACGCTCCGCTCGCGCAGCGCATCCGCCACAAGTTCAGGCTGAAGAACACGACGGGCTACAGCCTGAACGCGCTGGTCGAGTTCAGCGATCCGGTCGACATCCTCGCCCACCTGATGATCGGCTCGGAAGGCACGCTCGGCTTCATCAGCGAGATCAGCTACTTCACCGTCGAGGAGCACGCGCACAAGGCGAGTGCACTGATCCTCTTCGACCGGCTCGAGACCGCGTGCAGCGCCGTGACGCTGCTCAAGGAGACGCCGGTCGCGGCCGTCGAGCTGCTCGACCGGGCGTCGCTGCGCTCGGTGCAGGGCAAGCCGGGGATCCCCGACTCGCTCGTCGCCTTGCCCGAGGACGGCGCTGCGCTGCTGGTCGAGACGCGTGCCGGCACGGCCGCCGCACTCGCCGTCAAGATCGACGCGATCACGGCGCAGCTCGCACCGCTGCCGCTGGCGACGCCGCTGCGCTTCACGACCGACGCGGCCGAAGCCGCCGCTCTGTGGAACGTCCGCAAAGGCATGTTCCCGGCGATCGGCGCGATGCGGCCGACCGGAACGACGGTAATCATCGAGGACGTCGCCTTTCCGGTCGAGCGCCTCGCCGAGGCGACGCTCGCGCTGCAGCGGCTGCTGCGCCGCCACGGCTACAGCGAGGCGATCATCTACGGCCACGCGCTCGAGGGCAATCTGCACTTCGTCTTCACGCAGGACTTCGGCAACAGCGCCGAGGTCGAGCGCTACAGCGGTTTCATGGACGAGCTCTGCGCGATGGTCGTGCACGACTACGACGGCTCGCTCAAGGCCGAGCACGGCACCGGCCGCAACATGGCGCCCTTCGTCGAGATGGAGTGGGGCGCCGCGGCGTTCGCGGCGATGCGGCGCATCAAGGCGCTGATCGATCCGCACGGGCTGCTCAACCCCGGCGTGATCCTCAACGACGATCCGAAGTCGCACCTGAAGAACCTGAAGCCGCTGCCCGCCGCCGACCCGCTCGTCGACAAGTGCATCGAGTGCGGATTCTGCGAGCCGAAGTGTCCGTCGCGCGGCCTCACGCTCTCGCCGCGCCAGCGCATCGTCGGCTGGCGCGAGATCGCCCGCCTCGACGCCGAGGGCGGCGACAAAGAGCGCTCGGCCGAGCTGAAGCAGCTCTACGACTACCACGGCATCGAGACCTGCGCCGCCTGCGGACTGTGCGCGACAGCGTGCCCGGTCGGCATCGAGACCGGCTTGCTGATCAAGGCGCTGCGCGGCCGCAAGGCCAGCCCGTTCGCCAGGGAGGTCGCCGGCGTGGCGGCGAATCGGTACGGGGCGCTCACCGCCGGCGTGCGCTTGGGCCTCCGCGCCGCCGACCTGCTGCACGGCGTCGTCGGCACGTCGGTGATGCGAGGCGCGCTCGACGGCTTGCGTCACGCGAGCGGCGGGCGGCTGCCGAAATGGTCGCCGGCGCTGGCCCGGCCGATCCACTTCGTGCCGCGGCCGCATGCCGCGACCGGCGCCGAGCGGATCGTCTATTTCGCGAGCTGCGCGGCCCGCAACATGGGCCCGCAGCGCGGCGACGACGGCATCGAGATGCTGCCGGTCGTCGCCGAGCGACTGTTCGCGCGCGCCGGCTTCGACGTCATCCATCCAGCCGGCCTCGCCGGACTGTGCTGCGGCCAGCCGTTCGAGAGCAAGGGCCTGGTCGACGCGGCGAACCTGAAATCGGCCGAGCTCGAGGCGGCCCTCGTCGACGCCAGCGAGGGCGGACGCCTGCCGATCGTCTTCGACACCAGCCCGTGCGCCTATCGCATGAAGAAGTTCCTGGCCGGTCGCCTCGCCGTCCAGGACAGCATCGACTTCGTCCACGACAGCGTCCTGCCGCGCGTCACGATCACGCCGCGCCCCGAGGCCGTCGCCATCCATCCGGTGTGCAGCGTTCGCAAGATGGGCGGGGTCGACAAGCTGATGGCCGTCGCGCACCGCTGCAGCGACGCCGTCGTGACGAGCGAGGAGGTGCAATGCTGCGGCTTCGCCGGCGACCGCGGCTTCATCCGGCCCGAGCTCAACGAGCATGCGCTGCGCCTGCTGAAGGCATCGCTGCCCGCCGACTGCGCCAGCGGGTACTCGACCAGCCGCACCTGCGAGATCGGTCTCTCGGAGCAGGCCGGCTTCCCGTACCAGTCGATCCTGTACCTGGTCGAGCGCTGCGCGTCGCCGCGCGCGCCTCAGCAGGCCGGTGCCGGCGCGACCGCCGATGGCGGCAGCGATCGGGGGAGCATCGCGTCGGCGACCAGCTCGGCGATGTCGCGCGACGTCGTCGCGCCGGCGCCGTCGACCGCGCCCAGCCCGTCGCCGATCATCACCGCGCAGTAGGGACACGCGGTCGCGATCGTGCGCGGCGCGGCCTCGAGCGCCTGCTCGACGCGCAGCACGTTGATCCGCGTGCCGATGGTCTCGTCGATCCACATCCGGCCGCCGCCGGCGCCGCAGCACATCGACTTCTCGCGCGTCAGCGCGAACTCGAGCGGGGTGTCGCTGCTGAGGCGCGCCAGGATCGCGCGCGGCGCATCGAATTCGCCGTTGTGGCGGCCGAGATAGCACGGGTCGTGATAGATCACCCGCTCCAGCGAGGCGTCGACCTCGATGCGGCCGTCGGCGAGCAGCTCGGCGATCAGCTGGGTGTGGTGCACCACCTCGCAGTCGAGCCCGAACTCGGGGTATTCGTGGCGCAGCGAATTCAGGGCGTGCGGGTCGCACGTGACGATCCGCTTGATGCCGAGCTCGCCGAGCGTCGCCGCCAGCGCCGTCGCGAGCTGCCTGAACAGCGCCTCGTTGCCGACCCGGCGCACGCACTCGCCGGTCGAGCCTTCACGCGCGCCGAGGATGCCGAAGCGCACCTGCGCGCGCTGCAGGATGCGAACGAAGGCGCGCGCGATCTTCTGGCCGCGCGGATCGAACGACATCGCCGAGCCGACGTAGAAGAGGAAGTCGAGCCCGGCCATGTCGGCGGCGCTGGCGACCCGCTGAACGTCGAGGTCGTCGGCCCAGTGACCGCGATCTCCGGCCGGAAGCCCCCACGGGTTGCCCTGCGATTCGTAGGCCTCGAAGACGCGCTTGAGCTCGTGCGGGAACTCGCCTTCGATCATCACCTGGTGCTGGCGCACGCGGAAGAACTTGTCGAGGTGCTCGAGCTCGATCGGACAGGCGGCCTCGCAATAGCCGCAGGTCGTGCAGGCCCAGAGCGTCTCCTCGCCGATGATGCTGCCGACCAGCGGCGGCAACGTGTGCTCGGGGTCGCCGTCGACGATCGCCCGGCGCTCGGCCAGCAGGTGATGCTTGAGGCTGTCGTTGACGGCCTTCAGCGACAGCGGCTTGCCGGTGAGATGGGTCGGGCACGCGTCCTTGCAGCGGCCGCACTCGGTGCAGGTGAAGGCGTCGAGCCCGTCCTTCCAGGTCAGGTCGCGGGCGTCGCGGATGCCGGCCCGCATGTCGGCCTCGTCGGTCGCCTCCATCAGCTTGTCGACATCGACGCCGGGCACCCGGTGTCCCGGCCGGCCGCGCCGGAAGTAGAGCGTCGGCAGCGCCGTGACGATGTGGAAGTGCTCGCCCGCCGGCAGGAGGACGAGGAAGGAGAAGACGACCACCATCTGCGTCCAGTACGACAGCACGTAGCCGTCATGCAGCACCTCGGGCGAGAGGCCGGCGAAGACCTTGGCGACCGCTTCGCCGCCGAACGCGAACGCGCGCTCGTGGGCGATGGCCGGGACGCGGTCGGCGAGCAGCGCGAAGCGAAAGCCGTCGAAGGCGAAGTCGGTGAGCATGATCGCCAGGATCAGCGACAGCACGAGGAGCGCCTCGCGGTTCCTCTCGAGGCGCGGAGGCCGGGCGACGAGGCGCCGGTAGAACGCATAGAGCACGGCGGCGACGACGGCGATCTCGACGGCGTCCTTGCACGCAGCGAACGGGCCGAGCGCCGCGGGGAAGGCCGCCGACTCGTCGTAGCCGATGGCGATGAGCTGCATCTTCCGGATCAGGAGCGACATGAAGCCGAGGAAGATCACCGCGTGCATGACACCCGGCCGCCAATCGCGCCGGACCATCCGCTGCTGCAGCAAGCCGTTGACGAGCACGCTGCGCAGGCGCTCGAGCGGCCGGTCGAAGCGCGCCTCGGGCTGCAGCGCGAAGACGATGGCGAGCTTGCGCCAGGCGAGTGCAGCGAAGCCGGCGAACGCCAGCAGCATCAAGACGGTGATTCCTGCCGGCCCCATCGGGTCTCGCCTCCGCTCGGTTCGCTGCGCGCCCGGGGCGAGCGCTGAACCCTTCGCGCCGGACTCTAGGCAGGGCCGCCGATCGTCGGATGATCTATGTCAAACGGCGCGCCTCAGGCAAAGTCGATGATCCGGGCGGGCCGGACGTCGGAAGGGAACCCCATGCAGATGCAAGACAGCCGCGTGCCGGCGACGGCCGCGGCCGGCCGCGAGCGGTCGACGCTGCGCGCCTGGGTGATGGCAGCGCGGCCGCACACCCTGACGATCGGCATCAACCCGGTCCTCGTCGGCTGTGCCCTCGCCTGGCAGCAGACCGGCCACATCGACCTGCCCGTCATGCTGGCGTCGATGCTCGGCGCGCTTCTTCTGCAGGCCGGCACCAATCTCGACAACGACGTCAGCGATTTCGAGCGCGGCACCGACCGCGCCGGACGTCTCGGGCTCCCACGCGCCACCGCCCTCGGCCTGCTGAGCACACGCCAGGTGCGGACCGCCTCGCGCGGCTGCTTCCTGCTCGCCACCGTGCTCGGCCTGATGCTGGCGTGGCGCGGCGGCTGGCCGATCCTTGTCGCCGGCCTTGCCTCGGCGACCGCGGCGATGTCGTATTCGGGCGGGCCGCGGCCGATCTCGTACACGCCGTTCGGCGACTTCGTCGTCTGGCTCTTCTTCGGCCTGGTCGCGGTGTGTGGCACCTATTACCTGCAGACCTTCGCGCTGACGCCCGGCGTGGTCGTCGCGGCGACCATGGTCGGCCTGCCGGCGACGGCGGTGCTGGTCGTCAACAACTACCGCGACCTCGATCCCGACCGCGTCGTCGGCAAGCGCACCCTGGCCGTCTGCCTGGGGCGGGCCTTCAGCCGCTTCGAATACGCCGTGCTGCTGCTCGCGCCCTTCGCCCTGCTCGCCGTGCTGGCGACTCTGACCGGCATCGGCGCGACCCTGCTGGTGCCGTTGCTCGCCCTGCCGATGGCGATCAGCCTGGTGCGCCGGTTCTGGCGCGAGGTGCCCGGGCCGGCGTTCAATCCGCTGCTCGCGCAGACCGCCAAGCTGCAGGTCCTGTTCTCGGTCCTGCTCTGCGCCGGCATCCTGCTGCACTGAGGCGCCGGCGGGGGCAGCCCGCGCGCGCCGGCTCAGTAGCGGCCGTGCTGCTTGTAGACGTAGTTGGTCAGCTCCGTCGCCTGGATCGAGAGGCGCGTCTGCACGCGGTGGACGGCACGGACGATCGCGCACATGACCGCGTACAGGATGCGCGGATGGCTGTCGATCAGGCTTTCGAGGTCGGCGCGGCGGATCTCGAGAACGCGCGAGTTTTCGGCGGCGACGAGCGATGCGTAGCGCGGCGAGCCGTCGAGAAAGCCGAGCTCGTGGGCGAGGTCGCCGGAGTGCAGCGTGGTCAGCAGCGTCTCCCCGGACGTCCCTGCGCTCTTGACGACGGCGAGAGCGCCCTCGACGACGACGAAGAGACGATCGTCGGCCTCTCCCTCGCGTCCGATGAGCTGCTGCGGCCCGTAGCTGCGCAGCGTCATCAGCCCGGCAAGGACGGCACGATCTTCGTCCGGCAGATCCGCGCCGATCGGGCTGCCCCGGAGAGCTTCGAGAAGGAGAGGGGTCGGTGCGTTCATGGCGATCTCGATCAGGACAGGAAGGTGGCCGCCGCAGGCCGCGGGTCGGCCGTTGCGCCGGCGAACTCGAGCGTCTGCTCGGCGCGCTTGACGAACGCATTGACCATCGTCCGCGCCACGTGTTCGACCGCCGGCGCAGTGAGCCGGTCGAGGGCGCCGTCGGCGATCTCGTAGGAGACATCGAAGGTGATCCGGCAGCCGACCTCGCCGAGGCGGGTCAGCTGCCAGTCGCCCTGGAAGCGCCTGAACGGCCCTTCGACGAGGCGGACCTGCAGCGACTCGGGACGGCGCTTGGCATTGCGGGTCTGAAAGCCGAAGCGCACTTTCATGTAGCAGAAGTCGATGCGCGCCGCGACCCAGTCGTCGCTGCGCTCGAGGATGGTCGCGCCGGTGCACCAGGGCAGGAACTGCGGATAGGCCTCGGCCTGCTCGATCAGGTCGAACATCGCCTCGACGGCGTAGGGCACCAGGACCGAATGACTGAGCTGCACCAGGATCGCCCTCGCGAACACGCCGCTTGACTTGGATCAGACCGGCGCGCCTTCGAAAGCAGACACTGCCGGTCACCGCTACCTTGCCCGGAGTGCCGTCGCGCTCGCTGATCCACGTCAAGGAACCGCCACGTTCATCCTCGAGGAACCGACATGAAGCAGATTCTCTCACTCGCCGCCGCCGCGGCCGCGGCCCTGGCCTTCTCTGGCAGCGCCTTCGCCGGCTCGGCCGAAGACATCATCACCGCGCAGAAGTGCTCGAAGTGCCATACCGCGACGACGACCAAGAAGGGGCCCTCGTGGCCATCGATCGCGCAGAAGTACAAGGGCGACGCGGGCGCCGAGGCGAAGCTCGTCACCATGCTGAAGACCGGCGGCAAGACCCCGGACGGCGACGACCACAAGAAGGTCGAGGCGAGCGACGCCGACCTGAAGGCGATCGTCGCCATCGTGCTGTCGTCGAAATAGCGTGCGGTCGGCGCGCCGCGGAGAAGTCACATGAGCGAAGGCGATCGGCCCGGATTGATCGGCCGGGTGCGACGCGCCCTGTTCTCGCCCTCGCTGCGCTGGTCGGTGGCCGCGCTGCTCGGCGCGGGCCTCGTCGTCGGCGCGGGCGCCGTGATCTCGACGCAGGTCGCGCTCGCAGTCACCGGCACCGACGAGTTCTGCGGCACGGCCTGCCATTCACACGAGAAGTTCGTCTTCCCGGAGCACAAGCTGTCGGCGCACTACACCGGCCGCACCGGCGTGCGCGCGATGTGCGTCGACTGCCACGTGCCGCACACCTATCCGGCCAAGCTCTTCTACAAGGCGCGCGTCGGCATGACGGACGCCTACGCCGAGTTGCGCGGGACGATCGCGACGCAGGCCAAGTTCGACGCCGAGCGCTGGAGGCTCGCCAACATCGTCTGGGAAGAGATGCGCGCCGACAACTCGACCAACTGCCGCACCTGCCACGACCCGGCGGCGTGGGACCCGAAGAAGCAGTCCGAGGACGCGACCCAGCAGCACAAGAAGTTCACGGCCGGCAAGGCGACCTGCATCGACTGCCATACGGGCGTCGCCCACAAGGAGCCCGAGGAACCGAAGGCACCCGAGAAGGCGGCCTCGGCGCCCGTCTGATCGCGACGCGACGCTGTCGCATCGCGAGCGACACGTCGATGCAGCATTCGAACAGAGTCGGGGTTGTCTGATCTGGGTCAAGTCGGTGCACCGACCCGGTCGTAGATTCATCGAGTCCGAAAGCGCCGACCACGGCCATCCAATCGAGGAGAGCACCGATGATCACTTCGCGCACCTGGACGAGGTTGGCGATGGCAGGATTGCTGGCCGCGGCGCTGGCCGGTTGCGGCGGCGGCGGTGGCAGCGACGGCGCCGCCGGTCCGCAAGG
Organism: Burkholderiales bacterium; assembly: GCA_038236565.1. GTDB lineage: Bacteria > Pseudomonadota > Gammaproteobacteria > Burkholderiales > Burkholderiaceae_C > Schlegelella_A. Next base: position 16,934 of record JBBRZP010000066.1, read on the forward strand.
GCCCGCAGGCCCGGCCGGCCCCGGCGGCCCCGCGGGCCTGCCGGGGTCGAGTGGCGGCCCCGCCGTCGCCGGAGCCACGGTCGTCGGCAGCAACGCGCTCACCAACACCAGCGCGATCAACGCCAATGCCGCCGCCTGGGCCGCGCTCGAGCCGACGATCACGGTGACGAGCGTCACCATCGCCAGCCCGCCGGTCGTCAAGTTCACGGTCGCCGACGGCTTCGGCAAGCCGGTCGTCGGGCTGGGCAACACGAGCAAGAACGGCACCGCGACCGTCGCCAGCCTGCCCAACCTTGCCTTCTCGCTCGCCAAGCTCGTGCCGGCGAGCGCCGGCAGCCCGAGCAAATGGGTGAGCTACATCGTCACGACGGTGCCGACGACGACCGTCGCGGCCGCGCCGACGCGCCCGTCCACCGACAACACCGGCACGCTGGTCGACAACGGCGACGGCAGCTACCAATACACCTTCTATCGCGACATCACCAAGATCGACGCGCAGGTCGCGGCGATGACGGTCTCGGCACCGAACAGTCTCGCCGACCTCGGCGACCTCGGCTACAACGCCGCGCTGACGCATCGCCTGACGATCCAGCTTTCCGGCAACGCGCCGGCGACCGGAACGAACACGCCGACCGCGGCGGCATCGAGCATCGCCGCGGTGCCGATGAAGAAGCCCTTCGACGCGATCTACGACTTCATCCCCGCCACCGGCAAGGCCGTGACGGCGGCCGACCCGAACCGCATCATCGTCGCCAACGCCAAGTGCCAGGAGTGCCACCAGAGGCTCGGCGGCATCCCCGGACTCGATCCGGCCACCGACTCGGCGGGCTTTCACGGCGGCAGCCGCAACAACGTCTCGTACTGCGTCGTCTGCCATACCGAGCAGCGCAAGTACGGCCGCACCGAGGCCGTCGCCGCCAGCGCCAGTGGTGCGGTGCGCACGTTCAGCGCCGCCGGCACCTACGTGGTCGACGGCCGCTCGGTCGGCAACCTGCCCAACCTCGTCCACAAGATCCACACCGGGCCGCTGCTGACGCACAAGAACTACAACTTCGCCGGCGTCACGTTCAACGAGACGACCTATCCGCAGGACCTGCGCAACTGCACCAAGTGCCACGACGGGTCCGCGACCTCGACGGCGCCGACGCCGCAGGGCGACAACTGGAAGTCGGTGCCGAGCCGGCTCGCCTGCGGCGCGTGCCACGACGGCATCAACTTCGCCACCGGCACCGGCGTGACGATCGCCGACGCCGCGGCAGGCTTGACCTCGACCACGCTCGGCTCGACCGGCCTGGCGCACCCCGCCGGCCCGCTGTCCGACGACTCGAACTGCGCGC
>JBBRZP010000067.1:0-18032 GCA_038236565.1 Burkholderiales bacterium
CGCGGTTGGTGGCGACGTCGGCCGCCAGCAGCGTGTCGCCGAGCGCGAGGCCGCCGACGAGCCCGCGCAGCCTGGTGCCGTCGGCGTTGGCCGTCAGCGTCGAGGTCACATCGGTGCCTGCGGCGGTGAGCTTGACGTCGCTCGCGGCAATGCCCGCGGGGACCGCGATCTCGACGAGGGCGCTGCCGCTCGTGACCGAGTCAGCACGGCTCGACAGCACCGTGACGGCGAGTGCGGCCGGCGGCGTGACGACGGGCGGCGGCGTCGAGGACGAGTCGTCACTGCCACCGCAAGAAGCGAGCAGCAGCGCGGTGAACGTCACGCCGGCCAGGCGCAGGGCGCGGCGACGCGTCGAATGCGCGGTTGCCGGAATGTGCGATGAGTTCATTGAATCCCCCGGGTCATTGCTTCATTCTGGTGCAGGCATGCGAGGCGTTGAAAGGGGGTTAGTACGCGGCCGTGCCCGGGCCACTGAGCATCCCGATCGCGTTGTCGGTGCTGGCGATCGCGCAGGTGAGCGTGCATCGGGTCTCTTCCTGCAGATGGCCTCGGGCTCGGGGAACCTCGAGATCATGCGCACGCAGCGCTTGATCTCGTCCACCGCGCGCTCAGGACGCGCAGCGCATCTGCATCGACTCGATCCGGCCGCCGAAGCCGAGCTTTTCCGCCAGGCCGGCTTCGCGGCTGCCCGGCGGGAAGCCCACCGAGCGGGCCGAGAGGAACTGCTTCTCGTACAGGACGAGCGTCGCGCGCGGGCCGGTGACGATGCTCTTGATGTCGCGCTTGAGCTGCTGCGCCGAGCCCTTGTCGAGCGTCTGCAGGTCGGCTGGGCCGACGAGGGTCAGCGAGCTGCCGGCGAAACTGCGCTCGTCGAAGAAGGTCGCCCAGCAGCCGGAGGCCACTTGATCGGCGGCGCCTGAACCGGGCAGGAGGACGACAGCGGTGTCCACGGATGGAGCCGCCATCGCGCCGGACGACGTCGAATGCATCGAGGAGCAGGCGGCGAGAGCCGTGGTGGCCAGGGCCAGCAGCGTGAGTGTGAGCTTCATGGGCGTTGTCCGGTGATGGTGGATGTGCCGCGACCCGGCGAATGGCGTGCCCGGTTGCCGCAAATCGATTCAATTCGGCGGCCCGGACGCCGATAGACCCGGGGTGATGCCCGCCGCGACCGCCACCGCTTCCAAGGCCATCGGCCGCCCGTTCGGGCGCTTCGAGCTGCGCCGCGTGCTCGGCGAGGGCGCGCAGGCGACGGTCTGGCTCGGCTTCGACCAGCGCCTCGAGCGCGAGGTCGCGATCAAGCTCATGCATTCCGATGCGTCGGTCGATCCCGTCGCCGTCGGCGAGTGGCTGCGCGAGGCGAGGAGCGTCAGCCGCCTGACCCATCCCAACATCGTGCCGGTGTTCGAGGCCGACGTGTTCGAGCGCCAGCCCTACCTGGTATTCGAGTACGTGCCCGGGCCGACGCTGTCACAGCTCGCGAAGTCGCGCGGCGCGCTGCCGGCGCAGGAGGCCGTGACGCTGATCCTCGGCGTGCTCGACGCGCTCCAGGCCGCGCATGTCGCCGGCGTCGTCCACCGCGACCTCAAGCCCTCGAACGTGCTCGTCGCGGCCGCGGGCCGGGCCCGGGTCATGGACTTCGGCATCGCCGGCCGCCTGCACGACCCGAGCGGGCGCGAGGAGATCGTCGGCACGCCCGGCTACATGTCGCCGGAGGCGACGCGCGGCAGCCTGCCGACGGCGGCGATGGACCTGTTCTCGGTCGGCGTCATGCTGGCCGAGCTGGTGAGCGGAACCAAGCTCGTGACCGAGCGCGATCCGCACCTGGCGATGCAACGCGTCGCCAACGAGGACCTGCGCCTGCCGGACAGCGTCTCGTCCGACGTCGACGACGTGCTGCGCGGCGTGATCCGCACGGCCCTCGAGCGCTCGCCGGAGCGCCGCTGGCAGAGCGCGACGGAGTTCCGCACCGCGCTCCAGTCGTGGCTCGCGCCCGCTGCGGGCGCCGACGACGCGCCGTCGGCCGGTGCCGGTGCCGGCAGCGGCACGCTCGACTTCCTGCTGCGCAGGATGCGCCACAAGAGCGACTTCCCCGCGCTCTCCGATTCCGTGGCGCGCATCCAGCAGGTCGCCAACTCCGAGAGCAAGAACGTCTCGGCGCTGTCGGGCGAGATCCTGAAGGACGTTGCCCTCACCAACAAGCTGCTGCGCCTCGTCAACACGGCGAGCTACTCGACTGCGGCCGGCGGCATCAGCACGGTGTCGCGGGCGGTGGCGCTGGTCGGCTTCAACAGCATCCGCAACATGGCGCTCAGCCTGGTGCTGCTCGAGCACATGCACGACAAGGCGCACGCGACGGAGCTGAAGGAGGAGTTCCTGCGCTCGCTCCTCGCCGGCATGCTGGCGAGCGAGCTCGGCACGACGACGCCCGGCTGCGAGGAGGCCTATCTCGGCGCACTGTTCCAGAACCTCGGCCGGCTCCTGACGGCGTTCTACTTTCCCGAGGAGGCGCGTCAGGTGCGCGGCATCGCCGCCGGCAGCGGCGCGCCCGGCGAGACGCGGGTCAGGGAAGCGACCGCCTCGGTGCGCGTCCTCGGCCTCGGCTTCGAGACGCTCGGCCTGGGCGTCGCCAAGGCCTGGGGACTTCCGGCGGCGCTCCAGGCGTGCATGCGCACGCCCTCGGGCGAGCCGCCGGCGCGACCGCCGGCCGATGCCACCGATCGCCTGCGCTGGCTCACCTACACCTCGAACCGCATCGCCGACTCGCTGCTGCAGGCCGAGCCCGAGAACGCCGCGAGCGAGGTCGCGGCGATGGCCAAGCGTTACGCGCGCGTCCTCGGCGTGACGCCGGAGCGGATCGAGGCGGCGTCGGCGACGGCGCGCGAGAAGCTCGCCCAGGCCGTCGATGCGATGAGCCTGCAGGTGCCCAAGCAGTCGCAGGCACGTCGGCTGTTCTCGATCGCGCCGGCCGCTGCGGCGTCCGGTGTCGACCTCGATCTGCCGACGCTGGACGAGGCGCGCACCCAGGCGCTCGCCGCGCAGGGCGACGACGCCACGCTGCGCGAGACGCGCGAAGCGACCCGAACGCCGGCCTCGGACCCGGCCGCGCTGCCCGACTCCGAGCCCGCGCCCGTCGATGCCTGCGCCGTGCTCACCGCCGGCATCGAGGACATCACGACGACGCTGATCGACAACTTCAAGCTCGACGACGTGCTGCGCATGATCCTCGAGACGATGTACCGCGCGCTCGCGTTCCGCCACGTCGTCTTCTGTCTGCGCGACGTCAAGTCGGGCGCGCTGACCGGCCGCTTCGGCTTCGGAACTGGCGTCGAGCCGATCGCCGCTGCGTTCCGGGTGCCGCTGAAGGGCGCCACCGACCTCTTCTCGGCGGTGTGCACGAAGGGCGCCGACGTCTTCATCGCCGACACGCGCGCCGCGCCGATCGCCTCGCGTCTGCCGCCCTGGTACGTTCAGCGCGTCAACGCGCCGTCGTTCCTGCTCCTGCCGGTGTTCCTCCACGGCGCGCCGCTCGGGCTGATCTACGCCGACCGCGCCAAGGCAGGCGGCAACGAGCTCGGCGAGCGCGAGCTGTCGCTGCTGCGCACGCTGCGCAACCAGGCGCTGATGGCGTTCAAGCAGGCGGGCTGACGCAGGCGCCCGTCGCGCCGCTCAGCCGGAGCGCGCTCGCCGGGCCTCGTAGGCCTTGAGGTGCGCGTGGGCGACGCGCAGCATCGACACGCCCGACGCCGGCCCGTGCTTGTCGTGGGCGATCAGGTCGCCGAGCACGTGGTCGGCCTCGACCGGGCCGCCGCGCTCGATGTCCTTCAGCATCGACGCCGAGATCGGCGAGCCGGCGGCCGTGAGCGCGGCGCGCGCGCGTTCGATGCTCGCCGAGCGCGGCTCGAAGCCGTTGGCGGCCGCGATGTCGCGGCACTCGTCGATCAGTGCCAGGGCGGCATCGCCGCCGCCGCCGGCGACGATGTCGCCGATCGTCGCGCGCATCAGGCAGGTGATGCCCGCGGCCGAGGCGATGAAGACCCACTTCTCCCACATCTCGAGCCGGATGTGCGGGCTCGAGCGTCCGTCGAAAGTCGCGGTCACGAAGTCGCGCTCGATCGCCTCGACGCGCGCCGAGATCGAGCCGTCGAGCTCGCCGAAGACGAGGCCGTGCAGGTCGTTGAGATGCTGTACGGCGCCCGCCCCGTCGAGCGCGGCCGAGATCATGCAGAGGCCGCCGAGCACGCGCCCCTTGCCGAAGCGCTGCGCGAGATCGCCGATGTGCTTCATGCCGTTGAGCATCGGCAGGATCGCGGTGTCGGGCCCGACCGCGGGCGCGAACGACTCCATCGTCTCGGCGAGGTCGTAGGCCTTGCAGCCGACGATCACGACGTCCCAGGTCGATGCGATGTCGGCCGCGAGCACGAACGGCGGCGCCGGCAGCGACAGGTCGCCGAAGCGGCTCCTGACGACGAGGCCGGTCGACTGCAGCGCCTTCGCCCGACCGGGTCGCAGCAGGAACGTCACGTCGTGTCCGGCCTCGATCAGGCGCCCGCCGAAATAGCCGCCGAGGGCGCCCGCACCCACTACCAGATAGCGCATCAGGATCTCCGCGAAGGCGGGAGAGCCGGGAACAGTCCCATGCTCGCCCAGATGAACGAATAGATGTCGGCGGCCTCGACGAGGCCCTTGTTCAGGTTGCTCGCCGAGTGGCCCGAGCGCGTCTCGACGCGGATCAGCTTCGGCGGATCGTCGCCCGTCGTCTCCTGCAGCGTCGCGGTGTACTTGAACGAGTGCGCGGGGACGACGCGGTCGTCGTGGTCGGACGTCGTCACGAGCGTTGCCGGATAGCGCACGCCCGGGCGGATGTTGTGCAGCGGCGAATAGCCGAGGAGATAGCGGAACTGTGCCTCGTCGTCGCTCGAGCCGAGCTCGGTGACCCAGGCGGAGCCGACCGAGAACTTCTGGAAGCGCAGCATGTCCATCACGCCGACCCGCGGCTGCGCGACCGCGAACAGCTCGGGCCGCTGGTTGACGACTGCGCCGACGAGCAGGCCGCCGTTGCTGCCGCCCTGCAGCGCGAGCCGGTCGGGCGCGGTGTAGCCCTCGGCGATCAGGTATTCGGCGGCGGCGATGCAGTCGTCGAACACGTTCTGCTTGAGGAAGACCATCCCGGCCTCGTGCCAGGCCTCGCCGTATTCGCCGCCGCCGCGCAGGTTGGCGAGGGCGAAGACGCCGCCCTGCTCGAGCCACGCGACGCGATGCTGGACGAACTCGGCATGCTTCGTGATGTTGAAGCCGCCGTAGCCGGAGAGGATCGTCGGGTTGCGGCCGTCGAGCGCGAGGCCTTTCCTGTGGACGAGGAACATCGGCACGCGCGTGCCGTCGCGGCTCGTGAAGAACACCTGGCGGCTGTCGAAGTCGGCGGGGTCGTAGTCGGGGACGTCGGCGGTGCGGAACACGGTCGACGACCGCGCCGCGATGTCGTAGCGGTAGATCGTCGGCGGCTGGTTCATCGACGTGAAGACGTAGAACACGTCGCCGTCGTCGTGCCTGCCGGCGTAGCCGAGGGCGTCGCCGGGCGCGGGTAGCGCGATCCGGTCGTGCAGGGTGCCGTCGAGACCGAAGACCTCGACCCGCGACGCGACGTCCTCGAGATAGCCGGCGAAGAGCCGGCCGCCGGCCGTCGTCACGCCCTCGAGCGGCTCGCCGCGCTCGGGCAGCACCAGCGACCAGTCGTCGAACGCCGGCCGTGCCAGGTCGACGCGCATCAGCCGGCGATTGGGCGCATCGCGGTTGGTCAGCACGAGCAGGTCGCCGCCGACGCTGTCGACGACGTCGAAGCTGTCGTCGCCGATCTCGGCGACGATGGGTCGGAACGCGCTCTCGCCAGCGCTCTCGTCGCGCACCCACAGGTCGTTGCCGCGCCGGCCCGGCTCCCAGCCGATGCGGATCGCGAAGCGCTCGTCCTCAGTCACCTGCACGCCGTTGAATCGCGTGGGGTGGGCCGGGTCCTCGAAGACCAGGGCGTCGTCGCGCTGGGGCGTGCCGACGCGATGGAAGAAGACCTTCTGGTGCGCCACCGGCGCCGTCAGCTCGGTGCCGGGCGCGGGCTCGGGATAGCGGCTGTAGTAGAAGCCGTCGCCACGCCAGGCGACCGCGGAGAAGCGCACCCAGCGCAGCGCCTCGCCGACCGGCGCGCGCGTCGCCATGTCCATCACCTGGATCTGGTGCCAGTCGGAGCCGGGGATCGCGGTCGTCTCGCAGGCCGCGTACCGGCCGTCGCGGCTGAGCGTGAACGAGGCCAGCGCGACCGTGCCGTCGGTCGAGAAGGTGTTCGGGTCGAGCAGCACCTCGGGCGTGCCATGCAAGCCGTCCTGCACGTAGAGCACGGACTGGTTCAGCAGGCCGTCGTTGAGGAAGAAGAAGAGCTGTCCTCCCCTGCGGAACGGCGCGCCGTACTTCGGGTAGTCGGCAAGGGCGCGGATGCGCGCCGTCACCGCGGCGCGAAACGGGATGCGGTCGAGATGCGCGAAGGTCTGCAGGTTCTGCGCCTCGACCCAGGCCGCCGTCTCCGCCGACCGGTCGTCCTCGAGCCAGCGATAGGGGTCGGCGATGCGCGTGCCGAAGTAGTCGTCGACGTGGTCGACCGTCCGGTTCAGGGTCATGGCGTGGCAGACAGCGGGGAGCGCGCGGAGCCACGTACTGTAGGTCGCGCCCCGCTCAGTCGCCGCGTCGCGCCGCCGTGAGCAGCAGCTCGTGCGGGCCTTCCCAGCCGGTCGGCGTGGAAAAGACCGCGAGCTGCGATTCGATGTCGGCCCAGGCCGCGTCGGCGGCGGACGGATCGAGCCTGTCCACGATGCGTCGCAACGGAGTCGGCGCTTCTCGCAGGAGCTCGAGATAGCGGCCGGAGGACTGCGCGCGGAACGGCGCGGCGATCGCGGTGCTGGCGACGTCGCGAAACCCAGCCGCCGTGAACAGGCGGTCGACGACACCCGGGCGACCGAGCTCCGGCCATTGGTCCGGCGCGGCGTCGGCACCGTACGGCGACTGTCGCGCATGCTTCTTCGCTGCCGCCATGACGATCGCAAGGCAGGGATTGCGCTCCGGCCGGGAGAGCACCATCGTGCAGGCGCCGCCGCCCGAGCGGAGGGCGCGATGCATCCCGGCCAGGCTCCGCTGCGGGTCCGCGAAGAGCGCGGCGCCGAGCCGGCTCACGGCGGCGTCGAAGGTTCCGGCCGCGACCGCCAGGCTGCCGTCGTCGGTCACGTCGAGCACGCTGTTGCCGTCGCGCACGCCGGCCATGCCGAGCATCGCGGCCGTCGCCACCTCGAGCCAGCGGCCGACGGACACGTCAGCGCGGCCCGAAGTGATGCGCCCCGACCCACTTCGCCACCGCCGTGCCGAGCACGACGCCGTCGACGGCGGAGAACGGGAAGTGCATGCCGCCGTAGATGCGCGCCAGCCGGCTCTCGTCGGCGAGCGCGTCGGTGCTCGTGTAGGTGCGGGCCGTGCCCGTCACCCTGCTGTCGAAGGTGTACGTCACCCGCTCGGTGCCGTAGTACTCGCGCAGCGTCTCGTCGAGGGCGCCGGCCGTGCACGAATGCGCCGCCGGATACTCCGGGTGGTTGGGCGTCGGCGCGACCGGCGTCCACGACGGGTCGGCCACGGTCGCGGCATTGCCGTCGTCGGCGGCGAGCGGAATCGCGCTGAGCGGCCGCCACGCCTCGTAGAAGTACTTGGCCTCGAAGCACGCGGTGATCGCGTCGGCGTGGACGACGTAGATGAAGGCCATCAGCCGCGCCGCCTCGGCGATGTCGGCGGTGCTGGCCGCGAACCGGCCGAGGTTGCGCGGGATGAAGACCGCCGGCACTTCGGTGTGGAAGCGGGCGATCTCGAGCAGCTCCGGCGTGCGGGTCGCGCTGACGGTGCCGCCGCCGGCCTTCGTCTCGTTGAGCGAGGCAGCATAGGCGGCGCTGTCGAGCGCCGGCGGGCCGGCGGGCCGGAACTGGTCGACGCGGGTCAGCGAAAACGGCTTCATCGCCGGCACGTAGCGATTGAAGGGCTGCGGGCTCGCGCTCCTGAACTTGCCTGGCTGCGTCGACGACACGTAGGGCGCGAGCGCGACCATGCGCCCGTCGTTGGCGCGTAGCGCGACGATGCCGGCCGCGACCTCCTCGCCGATCGCCATGCCACGCGTCTTCGCATCTCCGGTCGCGATCGCAGAGATGCGATCCTCGTAGGCCGTCTCGTACTGGGCGCCGCGATCGGGGAAGAGGGCGCGCAGCACGCGGTACGCGGCGGTGGTCGCCGCCGCCTCCATCGACGCGCCGGCCGCCGTCGTCGCCGGCACGATCGCATAGGGACGGTAGCGGCCGTCGATCGCGCTCACCGCGTCGTAGATCGCGACGTGCACGGTCGCCAGGTCGGCCGAGTACGCCGGCCGCTGCTCCTCGGGGGTGCTGTTGACCGCAGACGTCGCGTTGACGGTGCGGTTGGCGACGTCGTTCCAGTACGAGACGACGTTGGGTCGATCCGACGTCACCGTGACGGCACGCTCCTCGTCGTTGCCGCCGCAAGCGGATAGGCCCAGGCTCAAGGCCAGGGCGGCGATGCCGAACGTCCGCCCCGGGTTCATGCGCAGCTTGCTCATCGTGTTGCTCCTCTGGGCCTTCCATCCCGATGCCGGAGTGCATGGGAATCAGGCGAGCCGCGAGGTTAGGAAGCGAAGGCGCCGTCCGTAAGGCGCATGCCTGCAGAATGGGGCCGCAAGAGCGCATAACTCGGCCCATGTTCGACTGGAACGACCTCAAGTACCTGCTCGCGGTGGCGCGCCACCAGAGCACGCTCGCCGCTGGGCGCGCCCTGAAGGTCGACCAGTCGACGGTCCAGCGTCGTCTCGTCGAGCTCGAGAAGCGCCTGGGCCGGCCGCTCGTGCGGCGCCATCCGACCGGCTACCGGCTGACCGAGTTCGGCGACGAGATGCTGCCGCACGCCGAGCGTGTCGAGCAGGCGGTGCAGGCGTTCGAGCAGCACCTCGACGCCGCGGCGGCGGCGGTGTCGGGCGTCGTGCGCATGACCTGTCCCGAGCCGGTCTTCCACCTGATCGCAAAGACGACGCTGCTCGACCGCTTCCATGCGCGTTATCCGGGCCTGCAGGTGCAGTTCGTCACGAGCGACCGCTACCTCGACCTGACCAAGGGCGAGGCCGACGTCGCCCTGCGCTCGGGCGACACCGTCGACGAGACGCTCGTCGGCCGCAAGATCGGCGATTCGGTCTGGGCCGTCTACGCGAGCCGCAGCTACATCGAGCGTTACGGCCGGCCCGAGCGCGTCGAAGAGCTGCAAGGCCACGCACTCGTCGGCTTCGACGACAACATGGCCGGCCACCGCGTCTCGCAATGGCTGCGCCGCATCGCGCCCGACACGCCGCTCGTGGCGCGCAGCCAGAGCGTGCTCGGCCTGGTCTACTCGGTGAAGGCGGGCGTCGGCGTCGCGCCGCTGCCGGTGTCGCTCGGCGACGCCGAGGCCGATCTGGTGCAGGTGATCGGGCCGGTCCCCGAGCTGGCGCGCATCTGGCGCGTCCTCACCACGGCCGAGCTGCGCCGGACGCCGCGGGTGGCCGCCTTCTTCGACTACATCGTCGACGAGATCGAGACGCTGCGGCCGATCCTGACGGGCTAGCGCTCGCGATAATCGGCGCGCCGCTCGTCCGGGGCGGCCGTCCTCACTCCTGCGCGCGCCACCCCATGCCTCTCGAACTCGATCGCGACACCACCGTCTTCGTCGTCGGCGCCGGCATCATGGGTGCCGGCATCGCCCAGGTCGCGGCGCAGGCCGGCCATCCGGTGCGCCTCTTCGACGCGCGCGAAGGCGCCGCCGCGGCGGCCACGAGCAAGCTGGCGACGACGCTCGATGGCCTGGCCGCCAAGGGCCGGCTCGACGCGGTCGAGGCGAAGGCGATCGCCGCCCGGATCGTCGTCGCTTCGCGGCTCGACGAGGCGGCCGGCGCGGGCCTCGTCGTCGAGGCGATCGTCGAGAACCTCGACGCCAAGCGCGGCCTCTTTCGCGAGCTCGAGGGCATCGTCGGCGAAGACGGCGTCCTGGCGTCGAACACCTCGTCGATCTCGATCACCGCGCTCGCCAACGGGTTGGCCAGGCCCGGCCGACTCGTCGGCATGCACTTCTTCAATCCGGTGCCACTGATGAAGCTGGTCGAGGTCGTCGCCGGCCTGCAGACCGAGCCGGCCTTCGCCGACGCGATCGCCGATCTCGCGCGGCGCTGGGGCAAGACGCCGGTGCACGCGCGCTCGACGCCGGGCTTCATCGTCAACCGCATCGCGCGGCCGTACTACGCCGAGACGCTGTCGCTGCTGCTCGAGCGCCTGGCCGAGCCGGCGGCGATCGACGCCTGCCTGCGCGGCGCGGGCTTTCGCATGGGGCCGTGCGAGCTGATGGACCTGATCGGCCACGACACCAATCTCGCGGTCACCGAATCGGTCTTTGCCGCCAACTTCGGCGACAAGCGCTACGGGCCGTCGCTGGTCCAGCGCGAGCGCGTCGACGGCGGCCTGCTCGGCAGGAAGAGCGGGCGCGGCTTCTTCACCTATCCGGTTGCCGCGGCCGCGCCGGCCGCGCCGTTCGTGCCGGCGAACGTGCCGGATTCGGCGATCGTCGCCTTGCACGGCACCGGCACCGCGGTCGATCGCTGGGCCGCTGCGTTCACCGCCGCGGGCCTGCGCTTCGAGGCGGACCCGGCGAGCCGCTGGAGCGGCCTGCAGACCTCGACCGGCGAGCTGCGCCTCACCGACGGCCGACCTGCGACGCAGGTCTCGGCCGAGGAGGGCGTGCGCGAGCTGGCGCTGTTCGACCTCGCCGTCGCGCCGGGAGGCGGCGCCCCCGGGACGGCGCTCGCGTACGGCATGGCGGTAAGTGCATCGCCCGCATGGCGCGAGGAGGCCGAGCGGTGGCTGCGCATCGCGGGCTGGCAGCCGGAGCCGGTCGGCGATGCGCCCGGGCTCGTCGTCGCGCGCACGATCGCGATGCTGATCAACGAGGCCTGCGACGCTGTCCGGCAAGGCGTGTGCACTGCCGAAGGCGCCGATCTGGCCATGAAGCTCGGCCTCAACTATCCGGCCGGCCCGTTCGAGTGGCTGGCGGCGTGGGACGCGAACGCCGTCGTCGCCTTGCTCGACCGGCTCGACGGCCACTTTCGCGGCGAGCGCTACCGCGTGAGCCCCGAGCTGCGCCAGCGCGCCTGGGCGGCACGGCTCGACCATCCCTGAGCGCCAGTCGAGCGGTGGCGGGTGGACCGCCGCCACGCAATCAACGCGAACTGTGGCGGCGGTGCAGCGTGCTTGTCGGACAGTCTCTCATTGCACCGTCGGCCAGCGGCGCGAGCGCTGCCGCGACGCGATTTTGTGCGTCCTGCCTGCCGACAATCCGTGACGCGCCCAACCATGCGGCGTGCAAGGAAACATCATGAAAGTCAACAAGACCCATCTCGCAGCCGTCGCCCTCGTCGCGGCGGTCACACTGCTCTCGGCGTGCGAGAAGAAGACCACGACCGTGAGCGACACGCCGTCCGGCAGCACCTCGGCGACGTCTTCGACCACCACGGTGGCGCCGTCGCAGGCGGCGTCCAACGCGATGAGCGCGACGGCGAGTGCCATGGACAAGGCCGGCGATGCCGCCGGCGACGCGATGATCACCGGCAAGGTGAAGACGTTGCTGCTGGCCGACACCGATGTCAAGGGGCTGAAGATCGACGTCGATACCCAGAACGGCATCGTGTCGCTGAACGGCACGGCCGACACCGCCGGCCACTCCGACAAGGCGACGACCATCGCCAAGGGGGTCGACGGCGTGAAGTCGGTCGACAACAAGCTGACCGTCAAGCCCTGACGCCCGCTCCGGGCGCGGCGGCGCTCGCCGCGCCGGTGTCGAGGCCGAGCAGACGCATCGCGTTCTGCTTGAGGATCAGCGGCTTGACCGCGTCCTTGAAGCCGGCCTCCTCGAAGTCCTTCAGCCAGCGGTCGGGCGTGATCAGCGGGAAGTCGCTGCCGAAGAGGATGCGGTCCTTCAGCAGCGTGTTCGCGTACTGCACCAGCTGCGGCGGGAAGTACTTCGGGCTCCAGCCCGACAGGTCGATCCAGATGTTGGGCTTGTGCATGGCGAGCGAGATCGCCTCGTCCTGCCACGGCCACGACGGATGCGCGACCACGATCTGCATGTCGGGGAAGGCGATCGCGACGTCCTCGAGCAGCATCGGGTTCGAGTTCTGCAACCGCAATCCGCCGCCGCAGCGCATGCCCGAGCCGATGCCCGAATGGCCGCTGTGGAAGACGGCCGGCAGCTTGTGCTCGGCGATCACCTCGTAGATCGGCCAGGCCACCCGGTCGGTGACGTCGAAGCCCTGCACCGTCGGGTGGAACTTGAAGCCCCTGACGCCGTATTCCTCGACCAGCTTTCTCGCCTCGCGGCCGCCCATCTTGCCCTTGTGCGGATCGATCGAGCCGAAGGCGATCATGATGTCCTGATTGGCCTGCGCGGCCTCGGCGATCTCCTCGTTCGGGATGCGGCGCCGGCCCATCTGCGTCTCTGCGTCTACGGTGAAGTTGACGAAGCCGATCTTCTTCTCGCGGTAGTAGTCGATCGTCTCCTGCATCGTCGGGCGCTTGCTCGAGCGGAAGTACTTGTCGGCGGCGCGGTCGTATTCCTCGCCGTAGTTGTCGAACGGGTTGCGGCACGACACCTCGAGGTGGGTGTGGGTGTCGATGGCGATCAGCTCGGCGGTGTTCATGGGTCTGTCCTGTCGAAGGGAGGATCGAACGGCGCCGCCCGGCCGCACAGTCGGTCGACGAGCGCCTCGGCATTCTCGAAGACTCCGTCGCCGCTCGCTCGGCGCCGACTTCGGCAGCGACTACATGCCGGCGAGTCAGACTCGCCGGTGGCGCGCGACCTTGTCGAGCAGCAGGAAGAGCTGGGTCCGCTCGACCTCGCTGAGGTGGCCGAGCAGCTCGCCCTCCATGCCGTCGGCGATGCGCTCGGCCTTCTTCACCAGCGCCGCGCCGCGCCGGGTCAGGGCGATCGTCTGCTTGCGGCGGTCGTCCTCGCTGCGCGTGCGGGTGATGAGCACACGCTCGACGAGCTTGTCGCAGACGAGCGTCAGGCGCGGCGCCGAGACGTCGAGCGCGAGCGACATCTGGCGCTGCGTGACGTGCGGGTTCGCCGCCACCAGCATCAGGATCGTGAAGTCGATCCGGCGCAGCTGGAACGGCTCGCCGATCCGCTTGTTGAAGATCTTGAGGCTCGGGATCGCCGCCTGCGCCAGGTTGTAGCCGAGCAGGCGCCGCATCTTGCCGTGGTCGAGGCCGCCCGGAAGGGCCCTGTCGAGATCGCTGATGGACGATGGACGCATTCGCAAAAAGGTGTCGGTGCCGGATCGGCGCAAGAGGGCTTGCAGCCCCCGTGTCGATTCAATATAGTTTTTGACGTTAATCATTAAGATCGGTAAATACCCGGAGCCGGCCGCGGCGAAGGGAAGTCCCTAGGCGATGCCTCCACCGCCCTCCTTACGATCGAATCCGATGACATCCACCGAGTCGCGCAGCGACGTTCCGCTCCCCGGCGTCCTGCAGGCGCTGGACCTGTTGCGCATCGAGGCCGCTGGCGCGGTCCTGCACGTGCGGCTGAACCGGCCGGCCAAGCGCAACGCCGTCAGCGATGCCCTCGTCGCGCAGATCCACACCTGCTTCGTCAACCTGCCGGAAGCGACGCGCGCCGTCGTCCTGAGTGGCGAGGGCGATCACTTCTGCGCCGGCCTCGATCTCTCCGAAATTTCGGAGCGCAGCGTCGCCGAGGGCATCGTCCACTCGCACTCGTGGCATTCGGCGTTCCAGCAGATCCAGTTCGGCCGCGTGCCGGTGGTCGCCGTGCTGCACGGTGCCGTCGTCGGCGGCGGGCTCGAGCTCGCCGCTGCCTGCCATGTCCGCGTCGCCGAGCAGAGCGCGTTCTACGGCCTGCCCGAAGGCCAGCGCGGCCTCTTCGTCGGCGGCGGCGGCTCGGCCCGCATCCCGCGCCTGATCGGCGCGTCGCGCATGACCGACATGATGCTCACCGGCCGCGTCTACGACGGCGCCGAGGGCCAGGCGATCGGCGTCTCGCACTATCTCGTCGAGGCCGGCGCGGGCCTCGCGAAGGCCTTTGCGCTGGCCGAACGGATCGCGGTCAACGCGCCGCTCTCGAACTTCGCCGTGATGCACGCGCTGCCGCGCATCGCCGACATGGCGCAGGACGACGGCCTCTTCGTCGAGTCGCTGATGGCGGCGATCGCCTCGGGCGACGAGGCCGCCAAGCTGCGCGTGCGCGCCTTCCTCGACGGCAAGGCCGGGAAGGTGAAGAAGTCGTGAGCGGAGGAGTCGCCAGCCGCGAGGCCGCGGCGAGCGGGCCGCGCTACCGCGCGCTGCCGCTCGGCGGATCGCTGGCCGCCGAGCTCACGCGCCGCGCCGACGGCTCGACGCTCGTCGTCTCGCGCGAGCCGCTGGAGCCGTATCCCGAGCGGCTCACCGACCGCTTCCTCGAATGGGCCGGGCGAGACCACGAGCGCACGCTCGTCGCCAAGCGCGTCGACGGCGGCGACTGGCGCCGCGTGAGCTACGGCGAAGCGCTGCGGAGCGCGCGCAGGATCGCGCAGGCGCTCATCGATCGCGGCCTCTCGGTCGAGCGGCCGCTCGCCATCCTCTCCGACAACGACATCGAGCATCTCCTGCTCGGCCTCGGCGCGATGCTGGCCGGCGTGCCGTACGCGCCGGTCTCGCCGGCGTACTCGCTGCTGTCGCAGGACCACGGCAAGCTGCGCCACATCCTCGACACGCTGACGCCGGGGCTGGTGTTCGCGAGCGGGCCGCAGTACGGCAAGGCGATCGCCGCCGTCGTGCCCGCCGCGACGCCGGTCGTGCTGACCACCGGCAGGCTCAAAGGCCGCGAGAGCTCGTCGTTCGCCGACCTGGTCGCGACGACGCCGACCGCCGCAGTCGACGCCGCGCACACCCGCGTCACGGCCGACACGATCGCCAAGTTCCTGTTCACCTCGGGCTCGACCAAGCTGCCCAAGGCGGTGGTCAACACCCAGCGCATGCTGTGCTCGAACCAGCAGATGATCCGCCAGTGCTTCCGCCAGCTCGCCGACGAGCCGCCGGTGCTGGTCGACTGGCTGCCCTGGAACCACACCTTCGGCGGCAACCACAACGTCGGCCTCGTGATCTACAACGGCGGCACGCTCTACATCGACGAAGGCAAGCCGACACCGGCGCTGATCGGAGAGACGCTGCGCAACCTGCGCGAGATCGCGCCGACGATCTACTTCAACGTGCCGAAGGGCTTCGAAGAGATCGCCAACGCGCTCGAGGTCGATGCGGTGCTGCGCAAGACGCTCTTCAGCCGCGTCAAGATGTTCTTCTTCTCCGGCGCCGGCCTGGCCCAGCCGGTCTGGGACAAGCTCGACCGCCTCGCCGAGCTCGATTGCGGCGAGCGCATCAGGATGCTCACCGGCCTGGGCATGACCGAGACCGCGCCGTTCGCGATCTGCGCCAACGCGCACGAGGTGAAGTCGGCCCACATCGGCCTGCCCGCGCCCGGCGTCGAGATGAAGCTGGCGCCGAGCGGCGGCAAGCAGGAGGTGCGCTACCGCGGCCCCAACGTCACGCCCGGCTACTGGCGCGCGCCCGAGCAGACGGCAGAGCACTTCGACGCCGAAGGCTTCTACTGCAGCGGCGATGCCGCCAAGCCGATGGACCCGGCCGACCCCGCCAAGGGCTTCATGTTCGACGGCCGGATCGCCGAGGACTTCAAGCTCTCGACCGGCACCTTCGTCTCGGTCGGGCCGCTGCGCGCGAAGATCATCGCGGCCGGCGATCCGCTGGTGCAGGACGTGGTGATCGCCGGCATCGACCGCGACGAGATCGGCATCCTGCTGTTCCTGCGCCTCGACGCGTGCCGCGCGATGGCCGGGCTGCCGGCGAACGCGTCGGCGCACATCGCCCTCGGCGACGCCACCGTGCGCGCGTTCCTGCAGCAGCTCGTCGACTCGCTCTTCGCCAGCGGCACCGGCAGCGCGACGCGGGTCGCGCGCGCCCTCGTGCTCGCCGAGCCGCCGTCGATCGACCGCGGCGAGATCACCGACAAGGGCTCGATCAACCAGCGTGCCGTGCTGACGCACCGCAACGCCGACGTCGAGCGACTCTTCCTCGGCCGCGATCGCGACGTGATCCTGCCACGCCGCGCCTGAGAGCAGGAACGCGATGGCCAAGACGACGCACTACAAGGTGACGGTCCAGTTCGGCGACTGCGATCCCGCGGGCATCGTCTTCTATCCGAACTTCCAGCGCTGGATCGACGCCTCGTCGCTGTTCTTCTTCATGCAGTGTGGTGTGCCGCCGTGGCGCGAGCTGGTGAAGACGCGCGGCATCGTCGGCACGCCGCTGCTCGAGATCTCGACCCGCTTCGTCACCGCCGCGACCTACGCCGAGGAGCTCTCGATCGCGACCCACGTCGAGGAGTGGCGCGCCAGGGTGTTCGTCCAGCACCACCGCGTGACGCGCGGCGAGACGCTCATCTGCGAAGGGCGCGAGACGCGCGCGTTCGTGCGCCGCGACGCCGACAACCCCGATCGCCTGCGCGTGATCGCGATCCCCGAGGACATTCGTGCCCTCTGCGAGTGATTCGCCCCTTTTTTCGACATCGCCCCAGGAGACGACACCATGAAGACCACCCGACCGATCGCCACCGTGCTCGTAGCCGCCCTCGGCCCGGCGTTCACGCCGCTCGCCCTCGCCGACCTCACGATCGGCGTCAGCATCTCGCTCACCGGCCCGACCTCGGCGCTCGGCATCCCGACCAAGAACGGCATCGCCCTGTGGCCGGCGACGATCGGCGGCGAGAAGGTCAACGTCATCATGCTCGACGACGCCACCGACACGACCAAGGGCGTTCAGAACACGCGCAAGCTGATCACCGAAGACAAGGTCGACGTCGTCGTCGGCTCGGTGACCACGCCGGTCGCGGTGGCGATGGCCGACGTCTGCGCCGAGGGCAAGACGGTGCAGCTGATGCTTTCGCCGGCGAACCTTCCCGAGGGCAAGGACGCCTGGTCGTTTCGCATGCCGCAGTCGACCGGGGTGATGGCGATACCGATCATCGAGCAGTGGAAGAAGCTCGGCGTCAAGACCTACGGATTCCTCGGCTACTCCGACGGCTACGGCGAAGCCTGGCTGAAGGACATCACGCCGCTGGCCGACAAGGCCGGCATCAAGCAGGTCGACGTCGAGCGCTTCGCGCGCAGCGACACCTCCGTGACCGGCCAGGCGCTCAAGCTCACGTCTGCCAACCCGGACGTGATCCTGATCGCCGCGTCGGGCAGCGGCGCGGCGATGCCGCACAAGGGCCTGGTCGAGCGCGGCTACGCGAAGGGCAAGATCTACCAGACGCACGGCGCGGCGACGATGGACCTGATCCGCGTCGGCGGAGCCGACGTCGAGGGCTCGTTCGTCTCGTCGGGCCCGGCCGTCGTCGCCGAGAAGCTGCCCGACTCGAACGCCAGCAAGGCCCTCGGCATGCAGTTCAAGACCGCGTTCGAGGCGGCCAACGGCAAGGGCTCGGCGAACCAGTTCGCGGCCCACGCCTACGACGTCGTCATCGTGCTGCAGAAGGCGGTGCCGATCGCGCTCAAGAAGGCCAAGACCGGCACGCCCGAGTTCCGCGCCGCGCTCAAGGAAGCGTTCGAGACGATGGGCCGCACACCGGTGTCGCAGGGCGTCCTCAACTGGACGACGACCGATCACTTCGGCTACACGCCCGAAACCGGCGTGCTGCTCAAGGTGAGCAACGGCGACTGGCAGGTCGTTCGCTGAAGACGGCCTCACCCGGCACTCGGCGTTCGCAGCGCTTGCTGCGCGCCGCACCCTGATTCCAGCCCCCACCCCGCATGGACCTTTCGATCGCCGGCATCCTTCTGCTCGACGGCGTCACCAACGGCGCCG
>JBBRZP010000068.1:0-17717 GCA_038236565.1 Burkholderiales bacterium
CGGCCCGATGGTGAAGACGGTCGAGCACCTGCTCTCGGCCTGCGCCGGGCTCGGCCTCGACAACCTCGTCGTCGACATCACCGCCGAGGAAGTGCCGATCCTCGACGGATCGGCGGCGTCGTTCGTGTTCCTGCTGCAGAGTGCCGGCATCGCCCTGCAGGACGCGCCCAAGCGGTTCCTGCGCGTCAAGCGACCGGTGGAGGTGAGGGAAGGCGAGGGCGACCAGCTGAAATGGGCGCGCCTCGAGCCGCACGACGGCTACACGCTCGGCTTCGAGATCGAGTTCGACCATCCGGTGGTGAGCGAGACCGGCCAGCGCTTCGTCTTCGACATGGGATCGGGCAAGTACAAGTCGGAGATCGCGCGTGCCCGCACCTTCGGCTTCACCAAGGAAGTCGAGATGATGCGGTCGCGCGGACTGGCGCTCGGCGGCAGCCTCGACAACGCCGTCGTCGTCGACGAGTTCAAGGTGCTCAACAGCGAAGGCCTGCGCTACGGCGACGAGTTCGTGAAGCACAAGATCCTCGACGCCATCGGCGACATGGTCCTCGCCGGCCACCCGCTGCTCGCCTCATACCGCGCCTTCAAGTCGGGCCACGCGCTCAACAACCGGCTCGTCCGCACCCTGCTCTCGGACCTCTCGGCCTGGGAGATCGTCACCTTCGACGACGAGGCCCGGGCGCCGGCCGGCCTGGCCGAGCTCGCTCCCGCATGGTGAGGATGCCGCGAGGGTCGCGAGGCGCGTGCTAGTCCTCGTCCTGCGCTGGATCGCGGCCGGCATCGGCGTCCTGCTCCTGCTGGGCGCCGCAGTCAGCTTCGGCCTGTTCATCGCCTTCGAAGCCGATCTCTGGCGCGAGCGGGCGAGCCGCCTCGCTGCATGGATCCGCCTGCTCGCGCTCACCTGGTTCAACGTCGAGGTCTGGGGCCGCGTCGTCTGGACGCTCGCCCACTGGATGAAGTGACCGCGCTCAGGCAGGCGCGGCAGCGAGGCCGAGGAAGGCCAGGACCTCGGGCATCTGCTCGTCGAAGGCGGAGAGCGCGTGGTCGCTGCCTTCGAGCAGGCGCATCGGCGAGCCGGCGTAGCGCGCGCTCATCTCGCGCCACGACAGCACCTCGTCGCCCTTGGCGATGACCGCGAGGTAGCGGGCCGGGTCGGTGAGCGGTCCGGGCGTCATCGCGCGTAGCTCGCCAACATACTCGGGGCGAAAGACGAACACGTCGTCGCTGTGCCAGGCCGTCGTCTCGCCGACCGCCGCGGCGAGGTCGCGCGCCGGTTCGACGGCCGGATTGAGGACGACGGCACGACAGCCGTGGCGCTCGGCGACGACGGTGGCGTAGAAGCCGCCGAGCGAGCTGCCGATCACCGCCGTGCGCGCCTTCGGCCACGAGGCGATCACGGTCTCGACGTCGCGCATGGCCGCTGCCGGAGATGCGGCCAGCTGCGGGCAGGCCCACGTCAGGTCGGGACGATGGTCGGCGACCCAAGCGGCGAACTTGCGCGCCTTGGTCGACTGCGGCGACGAGCGAAAGCCGTGGAGATAGAGCAGGTGCGTGATCGGCTCGCCGGCCGCCACGCCCGCCGTGGCGGTCATGCCGCCGCGCGCCCCGGCGGCGCCAGCGCGTCGAGCAGCTTCTGGTGGATGCCGCCGAAGCCGCCGTTGCTCATGCACAGGACGTGATCACCCGCGCGCGCGGCCGGGACGACACGCGCGACCAGCTCGTCGATGGTGCTCGCGACGACGGCGCGATCGCCCATCGGTGCGAGCGCCTGCGCTGCGTTCCAGGAGAGATTGCCGGCGTGACAGAAGGCGAGGTCGGCCTCCTCGAGCGCCCAGGGGAGCTGGGCCTTCACGGCACCGAGCTTCATGGTGTTCGAGCGCGGCTCGAACACCGCCAGGATGCGCGCCGCGCCGACCTTGCGGCGCAGGCCGTCGATGGTCGTGCGCATCGCCGTCGGGTGGTGCGCGAAGTCGTCGTAGACCGAGACGCCGCCGACGACGCCGCGCAGCTCGAGCCGGCGCCGCACGTTGCGGAACTCGGCCAGCGCCCGCGCCGACGCCTCGGGATCGACACCGATGTGCTCGGCCGCCCCGATCGCGGCGAGCGCGTTGAGCTGGTTGTGCTCGCCGAGAAGCGACCACTCGACGCGCGCGATCCTGAGGCCGCCGCGCAGGACGTCGAAGGCGTGCGGCTCGCCGCGCGCGCGCAGCATGCCGGGCGCTTCCTTCCTGCCGCCGAAGCGCTGCACGTCGCTCCAGCAGCCCATCGCCAGGACGCGCTGCAGCGCGTCGTCGCGCGCGTTGACGACGATCCGGCCCTGGCCCGGCACGGTGCGCACGAGGTGATGGAACTGGCGCTCGATGTCGGCGAGGCTCTCGAAGATGTCGGCGTGGTCGAACTCGAGGTTGTTGAGGATCGCCGTGCGCGGCCGGTAGTGGACGAACTTGCTGCGCTTGTCGAAGAACGCGGTGTCGTACTCGTCGGCCTCGATCACGAACGGCGCCGCCGCGCCGCCGAGGCGCGCCGAGACCTTGAAGTTGAGCGGCACGCCGCCGACGAGAAAGCCCGGCGCACGGCCCGCGTGCTCGAGGATCCAGGCGAGCATCGACGTCGTGCCGGTCTTGCCGTGGGTGCCGGCGACGGCGAGCACGTGGCGCCCGGCCAGGACGTGGTCGGCGAGCCACTGCGGGCCGCTCGTGTAGGCCGCGTTGGCGTCGAGCACCGCTTCGAGCAGCGCGTTGCCGCGCGTGATCGCGTTGCCCACGACGAAGAGATCGGGAGCGAGAGCGAGCTGGCCCGCGTCATAGCCCTCGATCAGCTCGATGCCGAGGGCTGCGAGCTGGTCGCTCATCGGCGGGTAGACGTTCGCGTCGCAGCCCGTGACGCGGTGCCCGGCCTCGCGCGCGAGCGCGGCGAGGCCGCCCATGAACGTGCCGCAGATGCCCATGACGTGCAGATGCATCGGAAGATTCTAGAAGTGCACGCGGCGGCGTTGGGTGAAGGAACTGTGTCCGAGTTGGACATCGTGCGCATCGGCGCCGATGCACGGTCCTTCGCAATCGGCGTGCCCGCCGACCGCGCTCCGCGGCTCAGGCGCGCAGGCTCTCGGCGGCGGCCACGACGGTCGCGGCGATGTCGTCGTGGTCGTGCGCGGCGCTGACGAAGCCGGCTTCGTAGAGCGCGGGCGCGAGATAGACGCCGCGGTCGAGCATGGCGTGGAAGAAGCGGTTGAAGCGCTCCTTGTCGGTCGCCATCACTTCGCGGTAGGTCTGCGGCAGCTCGGCCGAGAAGAAAAAGCCGAACATGCCGCCTTCGCAGTCGCCGGTCATCGACACGCCGGCGCCCTGGGCTGCTTCGAGCAGGCCCGTGAGGAGGCCGCGCGTGCGGGCGGCGAGGGCGTCGAAGAAGCCGGGCCTGGAGATCTCGCGCAAGGTGGCCAGGCCGCAGGCCGTGGCGACCGGGTTGCCCGAGAGCGTCCCCGCCTGATAGACGGGCCCGAGCGGCGCCAGCTGCTCCATCACGGCACGCCGGCCGCCGAACGCGGCCAGCGGCATGCCACCGCCGATCACCTTGCCGAAGACGCTGATGTCGGGCTCGAAGCCGGGAATCGCCTTGGCATAGAGGCTCTGCGCGCCGCCGAGCGCGACGCGAAAGCCGGTCATCACCTCGTCGAAGATCAGCAGCGACCCGTGCGCGGTGCACAGCTCGCGCAGGCGCTGCATGAACGGCACCGAGGCGCGGACGAAGTTCATGTTGCCGGCGATCGGCTCGATCGCGACGCAGGCGATCTGCGCGCCATGCAGGGCGAACGCCTGCTCGAGCCCGGCGACGTCGTTGTAGTCGAGGACGAGCGTGTCGCGCACCACCGCCTCGGGCACGCCGGCGCTGGTCGGGTGGCCGAAGGTCGCGAGGCCCGAGCCGGCTTTCACGAGCAGCGCGTCGGCGTGGCCGTGGTAGCAGCCTTCGAACTTGACGATCATGTTGCGGCCGGTCGCGCCGCGCGCCAGGCGCAGCGCGCTCATCGCCGCTTCGGTGCCCGAGCTCACCAGCCGCAGCTGGTCGATCGACGGCACCAGGTCGATGATCGCCTCGACCAGCTCGGTCTCGCGCGCGGTCGGCGCGCCGAACGACAGGCCGCCGTCGACCGCGGCATGCACGGCTGCCTGCACCGCAGGATGTCGATGCCCGAGGATCATCGGCCCCCACGAGCCGATGTAGTCGACGTAGCGCTTGCCTTCGGCGTCGAAGAGATAGGCGCCGTCTGCGTGGTCGATGAAGCGCGGCGTGCCGCCGACGGCGCGGAAGGCGCGCACCGGCGAGTTCACGCCACCCGGGATCACGCGCTTGGCGCGCTCGAACAGCTCGGCATTGGTCGTCATGGCGTCGTCGGTCGGCGCGGCGCGCCCCTCAGTGAACGTGGCGCGGATTCTTGGGCGCGGTCACCGCATCGCCGTCGCCCGCCGGGGGCGGCTCGTCGCCGCCGTCGATGTCGTCCTCGCCTTCGTCGGGCAGGGCCCAGAAGAAGCGGTCGGGGATGACGTTGCCCATGCCGGGCCGAAAGCCCGCGTCGAGCGCCTGGTCGAGGAACGCGAGCGCCTCGCCGACCGCGGCATGCAGCTCGACACCGGTCGCGATCAGCGCGGCGAGCGCCGCGGAGAGCGTCTCGCCGGCGCCGACGAAGGTGGTCTCGAAACGCTCGAACTTCTCGCCCGTGATCGCGCCCTGCGGCGATGCGAGGACGTTGTCGAGGAACTGGTCGGGCAGCGGGATGCTCGTCACGAGCACGTAGCGCGCGCCGTGCTTGTTGGCCGCGACCGCGATCTCGCGCGACGACGGCGGCCGCTCGCCCTCCCAGTCGGGCAGGAGGAAGTCGGTCAGCGTCTGGTGGCTGCCGACGAGCACTTCCGTCTGCGGCAGGACGAGGTCGCGGAACGCCTCGAGGTAGGCCTGCTGCTCGTCTTCCTCGACCCAGGCGAGGTTCGGCAGGTAGGCGATCAGGGGCACGTCGGGATAGTCGGAGAGGATCTCGGCGACCGCGCTCACGCCTTCGGTCGAGCCGAGGAAGCCCACCTTCCAGGCCGCGATGGTCACGTCCTCGAGAACGCTGCGGGCCTGCTCGACGATCACGTCGGCGTCGATCGCGTGGTGATCGAAGATCTCGGCGGTGTCGCGCATCACGATGCTCGTGACCACAGGCAGCGCATGCGCGCCCATCGCCGCGATCGTCGACACGTCACCGGCGCTGCCGCCCGCGCCGCTCGGGTCGCTGACGTTGAAGCTCATGACGCACGCGGGCGCGGCCTGCTCTTCGAGAACGCCGGGGTCGGCTTCGGCAGCAGGGGAGACGTCGGTCATGGAGTGCTCGAAAGGCGCAGGGAGAGCCGGTCGCAAAGGCCCGCTGTAGACCTCTAGGCGAACGTGAAGAATGTTGCGTATGTACCTACACAGCCTTGCTTTTCTGCGAAGGGCCGTGTCTACAATCTGTTTGCATTGTAGTGAAGGCATCGCCCCGAAGGCATTGCACAGAGACGTGAGCGACCCCAAGACCTGGATGTGCCTGATCTGCGGCTGGATCTACGACGAGGCGGCTGGTGATCCGGAACACGGCCTGGCCGCCGGAACGGTTTGGGCCGACGTGCCGATGAACTGGACCTGTCCGGAATGCGGCGCCCGCAAGGAAGACTTCGAGATGGTGCAGATCTGATCGGACAGCGTTTGCGCGCCGCCGACGGTTCTGATGACGGACCCCAGTTCGTCGAGGAGAACGTTAGGTGACGAACACGGCCCCCGCCGAAACAGCCGGATTGAAAGTGCTCGTCATCGACGACAGCAACACGATCCGTCGCAGCGCCGAGATCTTCCTGAAGCAGGGCGGCTACGAAGTTCTCCTCGCCGAAGACGGATTCGATGCCTTGTCGAAGGTCAACGACCACGACCCCGACCTCATCTTCTGCGACATCCTGATGCCGCGCCTCGACGGCTACCAGACGTGCGCGATCATCAAGCGCAACGCCAAGTTCCAGGGCGTGCCGATCATCATGCTGTCGTCCAAGGACGGCCTGTTCGACAAGGCGCGCGGTCGGATGGTGGGCTCGGAGGACTACCTGACCAAGCCCTTCACCAAGGACCAACTGCTGACGGCGGTGCTGCAGCACCGCCGCACGGCCTAGGCGACGGATCGCCGTGAGCGCGCGCACGAGGCACGACCGACGCGCCTGCGACGAGACGGCGCGACGCTCTTCGTTCGAGAACTGAGATTCACATGCCGATCCAGAAAATCCTGCTCGTCGACGACTCGAAGACCGAGCTGCATCACCTCTCCGAGCTGCTCGGCAAGAGCGGCTTTTCCGTGCGCACCGCCGAGAACGGCGAAGAGGCGATGAAGCGTCTCGGTGAGGACAAGCCCGACCTGATCCTGATGGACGTCGTCATGCCCGGCCAGAACGGCTTCCAGCTGACCCGCGCCATCACCCGCGACCCGCGCTTCTCGACCGTGCCGGTGATCATGTGCACGAGCAAGAACCAGGAGACCGACAAGGTCTGGGGCATGCGCCAGGGCGCGCGCGACTACATCGTCAAGCCCGTCGATCCGACGGAATTGATGGCCAAGATCCACGCCTTCGACTGACTCGCGGCGCTGCCAACGGACCCACGTGAATGGCGAACAAGCAGGCGCTGCGCGACCTTCAAAGCCGTCTGGCCGACCGGCTGCAGGCCGCGCGTACCGAACCGCTGGCCAGGTCGTGGCTGGCGGTCGAGTGCGCGTCGAACGGCTTCCTCTTCCCGCTGCGCGAAGCGGGCGAGATCTTTCCGATGGCGCCGATGGTGCCGGTGCCGCACAGCCACCGCTGGTTCCTCGGCGTGTCGAACCTGCGCGGCCATCTCCATGGCGTCGTCGATCTGGCCGGATTCCTCGGCCTGAAGAGCACCGAGTCGCCGCGCGACCAAGGTCGCCTCGTCGGCTTCAACCAGTCGCTCGACATCAACTGCGTGCTCTTCGTGGATCGCCTGTCTGGGCTGCGCAGCGAAGACGAGCTTACCCGCGACACCGACGAGGCGGGCGTGCGCCCGAGCTTCGCCGGCGCGCGCTTTCGCGACGCGTCGTCGCGCGTGTGGCAGGAACTGCATCTCGCCGAGCTGGCGGGAGACGAGTCGTTTCTCCGGATCGTCGTCTGACATGACTGGCAGCAATCGGTGGGGGTCGTCCGGCACGCGGCGATGGAACAACGCTAAGAGGTCCATATGAGCTTCGTGAACAAGATCAAGGGATGGGGCCACAAGGGCGCCGAGACCGACAGCGACGTGCTCGAGCACGACCGCCCGCACGACGACGCCTACCCGTCGGGCGGCGCGGCCGCGGCCGGTGCCGCCACCGACCTGCCGCTCGTCGACATCGAGGCCTCGTCGGCGTTCGACGCCGCGCCGCTGCAGACCGGCGAGAGCGCGAACCAGTCGGCGTCGATCATCTCCGAGGGCGTTCCATCCGAGAGCGCCGACTTCACCGAGACGCGTCTGCAGGAAGACACCGGCGCCGCCCCGCTCGGCGCCGCGCTGCCGCTGATCGGCAGCCGCCCTGCCGCCGAGCAGCAGCGCATCCTGCTCGGCATCCTCGGCATCGGCCTGTTCGGCCTGATCGTCCTCACCGTCCTCTCGTTCGTGTCCTCCGGGCGCGGCTCGGCCCAGGTCGCGGCCAGCGGCCAGGCGCTGATGCAGTCGCAGCGGCTCGCCAAGTCGGTGTCGCAGGCGTTGACCGGCAACCCGACGGCCTTCCCGGAAGTGAAGGAAAGCGCCGAGGTGCTCGCGAGCAACGTGCGCAGCCTGAAGAACGGCGAAGGCAGCGTCGCCGCGGCGCCGGCGGGAGTGCAGGACGCGCTCGACTTGGCATTGCCGCTCGTCGATCGCGCGGAGAAGAACGCCGGCATCGTCGTCGCCCAGCAGAAGGCTCTGACCGAGGTCGGTCAGTCGCTGCGCGCGATCAACAAGCAGTCGGTCGACCTGCTCGAATCGTCGGAAGCGATCCTCTCGCTCAAGCTCCAGCGCGACACCAGCCCGACCGAAGTGTCGGCGCTGGGCCAACTCGTGATGCTCACGCAGCGCATCGGCAAGTCGGCGAACGAGTTCCTCACCGCCGAAGGCGTGAACCCCGAGGCCGTCGTGCTGCTGAGCAAGGACCTGACCTCGTTCAACGAGATCACCAAGGGACTGCTCGACGGCAATCCGCAGATGGGCCTGCCGGGCGCGCGCGATCCGCAGGTGCGCGAGCGCCTGATCGCCCTCAGCAAGCAGTACCAGGAGACGCGCTCCCGCGGCGGTCTCATCCTCGAGAATCTCGCCGGCCTGAACGCGGCGCGCGAAGCGGAGAACGCCATCATCGGCGACAGCGAGCCGCTGCGAAAGAACCTCGAGGCGGTGCAGGAAAAGCTCGGCTCCGAGACCGGCTTCAGCGGCCTGTCGCTCGTGCTGCTGCTCCTGTCGGCGGTCCTCGTCGTCCTCGGCGGCGTCGGCTTCCTGCGCCTGTACGTCAGCGAGCAGGGCCAGCGCGCGAGCCTGGCGCAGAACCGGCGCGTCGAGGCCGAGGGCCAGGAGAAGGAAGCCAAGCGCGTCAACGACGCCAACCAGGCCGCCATTCTGCGATTGATGAACGAGCTGCAAGGCGTCGCCGAAGGCGATCTGACGCAGCAGGCGACGGTCACCGAAGACATCACGGGCGCGATCGCCGACTCGGTCAACTACACCGTCGAGGAGCTGCGCACGCTGGTCTCGCAGGTGCAGGGCACGGCGACGCGCGTGACGGCCACGACCGAGCAGGTCGAGGCCAATTCCAGCGAACTGCTCGCGACCTCGTCGGAGCAGCTGCGCGAGATCCGCGACACCGGCGAGTCGGTGCTGCAGATGGCCGGCCGAATCAACCAGGTGTCGACGCAGGCGCAGGAGACGGCCGCGGTCGCGCGCCAGTCGCTCGAGGCGGCCGAGTCCGGCCTGAAGGCGGTGCAGAACACGATCGGCGGCATGAACTCGATCCGCGACCAGATCCAGGAGACATCGAAGCGGATCAAGCGCCTCGGCGAGTCGTCGCAGGAGATCGGCGAGATCACCGAGCTGATCTCGGACATCACGGAGCAGACGAACGTGCTGGCCCTGAACGCCGCCATCCAGGCCGCGTCGGCGGGCGAAGCGGGACGAGGCTTCTCGGTGGTCGCGGAAGAAGTGCAGCGGCTGGCCGAGCGCTCTGCCGACGCGACGCGCCAGATCGCCGCCCTCGTGAAGACCATTCAGACCGACACGCAGGATGCCGTCGGCGCCATGGAGCGGTCGACGCAGGGCGTGGTCGAGGGAACGCGACTGTCGGACGCGGCCGGTACGGCGCTCGGCGAGATCGACCGCGTCACGCACCAGCTGACCGACCTGGTCTCGGCAATCTCGCAGCAGTCGCTCTCGGAAGCGCAGTCCGCGAACGTCGTCGCCGCCAACATCCAGCACATCTTCGCCGTTACCGAGCAGACCAGCGAGGGCACGCGCGCGACGGCGCAGATGGTGCGCGAGCTGTCGCGCACGGCCGAGGAGCTGAAGCAGTCGGTGTCGCGCTTCAAGATCGCCTGAGCGCGGTCGCCCGCGCGATCCGCAACGACCTTTCCTGACAATCGCCGAGACGCCCGATGGACAGCAATCTCATGGGTCTGGACGAGTTGCCGACCGCCGGACCATCCGACGATCTGAGCTCGATCGCCTGGGTCCACGAGGAGCTGCGCCGGTCGCTCGAGGCGGCGCACAAGTCGCTGCGCCGCTTCCTGAAGGACGCCGAGGCCGTCACCGGATCGGACATCGATTCGGTCGATCCCGGCGTGCTGCGCGCGGCGCGGGCGCAGATCCACCAGGGCGTCGGTGCGCTCGAACTCGTCGGCCTGCCGGCCGCGGCGATCGTGCTGCGCGCCAGCGAGACGGCCGTGCAGCGCGCCGTCGTCAAGCCGCTGACGCTGACGCCCGACCTCGTCTCCGATCTCGAGCATGCCTCGTTCGGCTTGCTCGACTACCTCTCCCGGCTGCTCAACGGCAAGCAGGTGTCGTCGCTGTCGCTGTTCCCGCTCTACCGCGCAGTGCAGGAGAACGTCGAGGCCGAGCGCGTCCATCCGGCCGATCTCTGGCCGGTCGACTGGCGCTGGCGCGACGTCAAGAGCGACCCGGACGTCGTGCCGCGCTCGGCCGACACGACGGTCCGCGGCGAATTCGAAGGCCACCTGCTGTCGCTGATGCGTGGCACGCAGGCGCTCACCGCCGCCGCCAAGATGAGCGAGATCTGCGCCGGTCTCGGCGCTGGCTCGGCCCATCCGCAGGTGCGCACCTTCTGGAACCTGTCGGCAGCGATGTTCGAGGCGCAGCACCACGGCCTGCTCGGCTTCGACGTCTTCACCAAGCGCGTCGCCTCGCGGCTGCTGGCGCAATTCCGCCTGCTCTCGAAGGGCGACTCCGACGTCTCCGAGCGGCTTGCCCGCGACATCCTCTTCTTTTGCGCGCAAGCCGCGCCCGCGAGCCGCGCCATGCGCGTGCCGCGCCTGACCGCCGTCCGCGACGCCTACGGCTTCGTCGAGCAGACGCCCACCGACTACGCCCACAGCGTCCTCGGCCGCTTCGATCCGGCGATCGTCGCCCACGCCAAGAAGCGTGTCGTCGCGGCCAAGGAGTCGTGGTCGGCGACGGCCGGCGGCGAGATGCACCGGCTCGCCGGTCTCTCCGAGCAGTTCGCGCTCGTCGGCGATTCGCTGCGGCGCCTGTTCCCGTTCGGCGAGACCTTCGCGACCGAGCTGCAGACGGCGGTCGTGCAGACCCAGCAATCGCAGGCCGCGCCGCCGGCGCCGCTGGCGATGGAAGTGGCGACGAGCCTGCTCTATCTCGAAGCCGCCCTCGAGGACGGCGACTTCGACCAGCCCGAGCACGCCGAGCGCATCAAGCGCCTCGGCGAGCGGCTCTCGCTCGTGCGGCAGAAAGCACCGCCCGAGCCGCTCGAGCCGTGGATGGAGGAGCTCTACCGGCGCGTCTCCGACCGGCAGACGATGGGCAGCGTCGTCCAGGAGCTGCGCGCGTCGCTCTCGGAAGTCGAGAAGGCGATCGACAAGTTCTTCAGGAATCCCGGCGACCACGCCGCGCTCGCCGAGGTGCCGACGCAGCTCGGCTCGATGCGCGGCGTGCTCTCGGTGCTCGGCGTGGACGCGGGATCGCAGGCGCTCCTGCGCATGCGCGGCGAGGTCGACGGCCTGGCCTCGACCGAGATCGATCCCGACAAGATCAAGTCCGCCGGCGTCTTCGAGCGCCTGGCCGGCAACCTCTCGGCGCTCGGCTTCATGATCGACATGCTGAGCGTGCAGCCGCAGATGGCCAAGTCGCTCTTCGTCTACGACGCGGAGGCCGGCACGCTGGCGCCCGTCATGGGACGCAGCGCCGCGCCGAATCCGGCCAGCGGCACGGCGTCGGTCGAGCCGCGCCTGATCGAGCAGGCGCAGATGCTCGCCTTCACATCGGTGCGCGAGGACGTGCCGGTCGAAGACGTCACGCGCGATCTCGAACGGCTCTCGCACGAGGCGCAGGCCGCCGACCAGCCGGCGCTCGCCGCCGCGGTGCTGAAGGCGCAGGAAGCGATCGGCAGGGCCGAAGACGCCGGGGCGGTGACCACCGCGCGCGGCGAGCTCTCGGAAGCGCTCGTCGATTTCGTCGCGACCTCGACCGAGCCGGCCGGGTTCGCGCCGGTGAGCCTGCCCGTGCCGCTCGAGCCGATGGCCTCGATCACCCTGATCGGCGAGAACGAGCACGACGACGAGATGCGCGAGGTCTTCCTCGAGGAAGCGCGCGAGGTCGTCGAATCGGCGCAGGCGGCGTGCGCCGACCTGCACCATTCGCCCGACGATCTCGGCCTGCTGACGACGCTGCGCCGCGCCTTCCACACGCTCAAGGGCAGCTCGCGCATGGTCGGCCTCAACGCCTTCGGCGAAGCGGCCTGGGCCTGCGAGCAGGTCTTCAACACCCAGCTCGCCGACCAGCGCGCGGCCGAGACTCCGCTGCTCGATTTCGCCGTCTGGGTGCTCGGCTACCTCGGCCAGTGGGTCGAGGACATCGCCGCGCATCGCGACGGCGGTCGCAACGAAAGCGAAGTCAAGGCGGCGGCCGAGCGCTTCGGCCGCGGCGCGCCGCTCTCGGCCGGCGCGGCGTCCGACATCTCGCTGCCGATCGGGCTGCCGCCCGGCCTGCCGAGCCGCGCCGACCTCGACCTGAAGACGACCTCGGTCGTGCAGCGCGTCGAGGAGCCCGCGGCCGAGGATCTGTCGTTCGAGCTCGACCTGTCGGGCTTCGACCGTCTCGCCGAGCCGGGCTCGCCCGCCGCCGCGCCGCCGGTCGAGCTGCCGGCGACGGTCGATCCGTCGCCGATGTTCGATCCTTTCGAGGACGCGCGCGATCGCGGCATGCAGACGACGCTCACCAACGAGCAGTTCGACGCGATGCCCTCGTCGATGGTCGACCTCGACCTGGGCCATCCGGGCGAGCTGCTCACGATCGAAGGTCTCGCGCCGGCACCCGCGGCGCAGGGTCACGACAGCGTCGCCGGCCTCGAGCTCGACCTGTCGATCGACGAAGCGCTGCCCGTCGGCGAAGCGACCGACTCGGAGCTGGTCGACCTCGACGTCGGCGCCGACGCGCCGCTCTCGGCCGTGCCGTCGACCGACGAGCACGTCAAGGTGGTCGGGCCGCTGCGCATCGGCATTCCGCTCTTCAACATCTACCTGAACGAGGCCGACGAGCTGTCGCGCCGTCTCGTGACCGAGGTCGCCGAATGGGCGATGGAGCTGCACCGGCCGGTCGGCGAAGTGCCGATCGCCCTTGCGCACTCGCTCGCCGGCAGCTCGGCGACGGTCGGCTTTGCCGACCTGTCGCAGCTCGCCCGCTCGCTCGAGCACGCGCTTGCGCGCACCCAGGTGATCGGCCACGGCACCGACGAAGAGGCGCGCCTCTTCGTCAACGCCGCCGAGGAGATCCGCCGCCTGCTGCACCAGTTCGCCGCCGGCTTCCTGCAGCAGCCTGCGCCCGACCTGCTCGTGCGCCTGGCCGAGCACGAGCTCAGCTCGGCGCGCCGGCTCGAGGCCGTGACGGCCGCGTCGGAGCTCGCCGAGGGCCAGGACAGCGAGTCGCCGATCGAGCGTTCGATGGCGGTCGAGCCGCTGCTCACGATCGACGACATCCCCGAGGAAGTGAACGACACGACAGCGCATCCGCACGCGCTCGACACCGTGCCGACGGCAGCGGCGCCGCTTGTGATGGCCGAGCCGGTCAGCGAGCCGGTCGAGACGGAAGACGGCCACGGCGCGGTCGCCGATGCCACGGCCTCCGAGCCGGTCGTCGAGGAGGCGATCGCCGACATGCCGGCCGTTGCACCTGCACCCGTCTCGCCGCCGGAAGAGATCGCGCCGGCGAGTGCGCACGTGGCGCTCGCCGACGAGCCGACCCGGTTGGACGCCGTCGATGCCGAGACCGAGGCCAGGCCCGAGCGCGCAGAGCATGCAGAGCCCGCGGCGTCGATGTTCGGCGGCCTGGGCGCGATGAATCCGCTCGGCGTCTCCGAGCTGAAGCCGCTCGCCGCGGCGCCGCTCGAGACAGCGCGTCCGTCGGCGGCGCGCGCCTCGACCTTCGGCGATGTCGATGACGACATCGACTCCGTCGACTCCGTCGACCTCGAGCTGTTCCCGATCTTCGAGGAAGAGGCGCTCGAGCTCCTGCCCAAGCTCGACGGTCAACTGCGCGACTGGCTGCGCGAGCCGGCGGCGACCACGCACCCCGCCGCCTGCATGCGCACGCTGCACACGCTCAAGGGCGGCGCCCGCCTGGCCGGCGCGATGCGTCTGGGCGAGATGGCGCACCGCCTCGAGACCCGCATCGAGCGGCTCACGGCCTCCGACGCACCCACGCCCGCGGGCCCCGACGTCGAGGCGCTGCAGGCCGTCTCCGATGCCATGTCGCATGCCTTCGAGGCCTTGCGCAATCGCGACGCGCAGGCTTATTCCGACGCGGTCGCCGCGGCGGTGGCGCCGCATCAGGCCGCGCCGCGAGCGGTCGAGCCGCCGGTTCCGCTGGCCGCAGTCCGGCCGGCGCCGATCGCCACGCCGGCAGTCGAGCCGCCGACGATCGATCTCGCTCTCAGCGTCGTGACGACCGCGAACGCCGCTGCCAATGAAGCACCTGTCGCCGCGAAGCCCGAGCCTGCCGCCGAGTCGCGCGAGCGTGGTCGGGGTCGCGGCCGTGGCGCCAAGTCGCTGGCGCGCCCCGGTGCCGCCGCGAACGAGCCCAAAGCCGAGCCGACCATGATCGACTGGGGCCGCTTCGAGCGCACTGCCGGAGCTGTGCGTCCGGTCGAGCGCACGCTGGCGACGCAGTCGGCCGTGCGCGTGCGCGCGCCGCTGCTCGATCGCCTCGTCAACCAGGCCGGCGAGGTCAGCATCACGCGCTCCCGCATCGAGACCGGCGTCGGCCAGATCAAGGGCTCGCTCGGCGACCTGACCGAGAACCTCGAGCGTCTGCGCGGCCAGCTGCGCGACATCGAGCTCCAGGGCGAAGTCCAGATGACGTCGCGGCTCGAGGCCGCGAAGGCTGCGTCGCAGTCGTTCGACCCGCTCGAGTTCGACCGTTTCACCCGCTTCCAGGAGCTGACGCGAATGATGGCCGAGTCGGTCAACGACGTCGCCACCGTGCAGCGCTCGCTGCAGCGCTCGCTCGAGACGACCGAGGACGAGCTGGTCGCCCAGGCGCGCCTCACGCGCGACCTGCAGGACGACCTGCTGCGCACGCGCATGGTCGAGTTCGAGGGCTTGTCGGATCGTCTCTATCGCGTCGTCCGCCTCGCGGCCAAGGAGACCGGCAAGCAGGTCCGGCTCGACATCGTCGGCGGCTCGATCGAGGTCGACCGCGGCGTCCTCGACCGGATGACCGGCGCGTTCGAGCACCTGCTGCGCAACTGCGTCTCGCACGGCATCGAGGCGCCGGCGGCGCGCACGGCTGCTGGCAAGGATCCGGTCGGCACCATCGTCGTCTCGCTCTCGCAGGAAGGCAACGAAGTCGGCGTCGAGTTCCGCGACGACGGCGCCGGCCTCGACCTCGAGCGCATCCGCGCCAAGGGCAAGGCGCTGAACCTGCTCGACCCGGCCGTCGATCACAGCGACGGCGAGCTCGCCAACCTGATCTTCACCGCCGGCTTCTCGACCGCCGACACCGTCACCGAGCTCGCCGGCCGCGGCGTCGGCATGGACGTCGTGCGTTCCGAGGTGATCGCCATGGGCGGTCGCATCGAGACCGCGACCGCCGCCGGCCAGGGCACGTCGTTCAAGCTCGTCCTGCCGCTCACCACGGCGGTGACGCAGGTCGTGATGCTGCGATGCGGCGAGAACACCGTCGCCGTGCCCTCGACGCTGGTCGAGATCGTGCGCCGGGCGACGCCGCAGGAAGTCGCCGCCGCCTACGCGAGCGGCGCCTACGAGTTCGGTGACACAGCTTTGCCGTTCTTCTGGCTGGGCGCTCTGCTCCAGCTCAACGCGCAGGCCGGCGAAGGCCTCGGCCGCACGCGCACCGTCGTCGTCGTGCGCAGCGCGCAGCAGCGGATCGCGATCCACGTCGACGAAGTGCTCGGCAACCAGGAAGTCGTGGTCAAGAACCTCGGCCCCCAGCTCTCGCGCCTGCCCGGCCTCGCCGGCATGACGCTGCTCGCCTCGGGCGCGGTCGCGCTGATCTACAACCCGGTCGCGCTCGCCACGCTCTACGGCGACGCTGCGCGCACGGCGATGGGGCCCCAGGGCGCCGGCGCCGTGCCCGTGCTGCCGCAGGCGAAGGTCGAGGCCGCCGCGGTGCCGCTCATCCTCGTCGTCGACGATTCGCTCACGGTGCGCCGCGTCACGCAGCGCCTGCTGGTGCGCGAGGGCTACCGCGTCACGCTCGCCAAGGACGGCCTCGACGCCCTCGAGCGGCTCGCCGAGGAGATCCCGCAGATCGTCCTCTCGGACATCGAGATGCCGCGCATGGACGGCTTCGACCTCGTGCGCAACATCCGCGCCGATGCGCGCTGGCGCGACCTGCCGGTGATCATGATCACGTCGCGGATCGCGCAGAAGCACCGCGACCACGCGGTCGAGCTCGGCGTCGACCACTACCTCGGCAAGCCCTATTCGGAAGAGGACCTGCTCGCGCTGATCGCCCGCTACACGGCGGCGGCGCAAGCCGGGGCCTGAGCGCCCTGAGCGCCCGGCCGGCCGACGCCGCGCCTCAGGCCGCGCCTCAGGCCGCGCGGCCCGCGGCGCGGACGACGCCGTAGCGCTGCAGGGTCCTTGCGCGCGCCTCGGCGTGATCGACGATCGGCCGCGGGTACGTCCGGCCGAGCTCGACGCCGGCCGCTTCGAGCTCGATCGGCCCGGATTCCCACGGGGCATGGATCAGGTCGTCGCTCAGGCGCGCCAAGGCCGGCAGGTAGCGGCGGATGAACCTGCCCTCTGGATCGAATCGGCGGCTCTGCGTCACGGGATTGAAGATCCGGAACCACGGCTGCGCATCGCAGCCGGTCGAAGCCGCCCACTGCCAGCCGCCGTTGTTCGCTGCCAGGTCGTAGTCGATCAGGTGTTCGGCAAAGTAGCCCTCGCCGCGGCGCCAGTCGATGCCGAGGTCCTTGGTCAGGAAGCTGGCGGTCACCATGCGCAGCCGGTTGTGCATCCAGCCCGTGAGGTTGATCTGGGCCATGGCGGCGTCGACCAGCGGATAGCCGGTGCGGCCCTCGCACCAGGCGGCGAACGCCTCGTCGGCGTGGCGGCCGTGCTCGAAGCGGACCTTGTCGTACTCGGGCTTGCAACTCGACGTCACGACGTGCGGGAGGTGGTGCAGGACCTGCTGATAGAAGTCGCGCCAGATCAGCTCGGAGAGCCAGACGTCGGCGCCGTGGCGGCCGCGCCGGCCCGCATCCTCGGCGTGGGCACGCGCAGCCTCGGCGACGCGCCGGATCGAGATCGTGCCGAAGCGCAGGTGCACGCTGAGATAGCTCGGCCCCTTGACGGCGGGATAGTCGCGGGCAGTGGCGTAGTCGTCGATCCGCTCCAGGAAGTCGGTGAGCAGCGCCTCGGCGGCGGCGCTACCGCCGTGGACCTTGAGCTCGTCGAGGTTGGTCCTGACGAAGCCGAGCCGGGCCAGCGACGGCAGCGCCGTGGCGACGCCTGCCGGCGCGGCGGCAAGGCTCGCGGCGTAGCGCTCGACCGGGTACGGCTTCAGGTAGAACGGCTCGAGCTTCTTCAGCCACGCGGCCTTGTACGGCGTGAAGACGCTGTAGGGCTTGCCGCTGCCGGTGAGGACCTCGCTTCGCTCGAAGACGACGTGGTCTTTCGAGGTGTGCAGGGCGATGCCGAGGTCGGCGAGCGCGCCGCGGACACGGGCGTCGCGTGCGAGCGCGTACGGGTCGTCGTCGTGGTTGGCGAACACCGCCTGCACGTGCAGTTCGGCCGCCAGGGCGACGATCGCGTCGGCGCCCTGGCCGTGCCGGGCGATCAGCCGCACGCCCGGCGTGCCGTGCACCTCGCCGAGCCGGGCGAGGTCGGCGGCCAGCGCCTCGACCGACTCGACGATGAACTCGACGCGCCGGTCGGCGCGGGGCAGCGGGTCGAGGATCTCGCGGTCAAACACGAAGGCGCACCAGACCTGGCGCGCCGACTTGA
>JBBRZP010000069.1:0-17675 GCA_038236565.1 Burkholderiales bacterium
CTCGCCCGCTCCCAGCCGTTCTTGGCGCCGAAGACCGCGCCTTTCGTCGTGAGCAGATCGTGCAGCGGGCTGGTCCTGAGCGGTCGCGCTGTCTCGAGTTCCTGGCGCGGCCAGCGCATTGCGTAGTGCAGGCCGAGGGTCTCGCCGGTGCGCTCGGCGAGCGCCTTCTTGTTGGCGGTGTGCGGGCCGAAACGGCGGATGTCGACGTCGGCGAGATCGGTCTGCGCCGCGCCGGCGACGATCCACTCGGCGATCAGCTTGCCCGCGCCGCCGCTGTTCGCGATGCCGGCGGAGTTGAATCCGGCGGCGACGAAGAAGCGCCGCAGCTCGGGCGCTTCGCCGAGGATGAAGTTGCCGTCGGGCGTGAAGCTCTCGGGGCCGTTGAGGAGCATCTTCACGCGCGCCGTCTCGAGGCAGGGCGTTCGGTGGATGGCCGCCGTCATCAGCGGCTCGAACTGCTCCCAGTCTTCGTCGAGCAGCTGGAACTGGAACGTCGCCGGGATCGGGTCGACCTTCCACGGCTTGGCCTTCGGCTCGAAGCCGCCCATCAGCAGGCCGCCGACCTCTTCCTTGTAGTAGATGAAGCCGTCGGGATCGCGCATCACCGGCAGCATCGGATGGACGCCCTCGATCCGCTCGGTGACGATGTAGAAGTGCTCGGCCGACCAGAGCGGCACGTTGACGCCGGCCAGCACGCCGAGCTGGCGCGCCCACTGGCCGGCGCAGTTGACGACGACCTCGCACGCGATCTCGTATTCCTCGCCGACATGGCGCACGCGCAGGCCCCTGACGGCCGCGCCGCTGCCGCTCTGCTCGCTGCGCACCGCGATCACCTCGGCCTCCTCGACGACCCGGACGCCTCGCTGGCGAGCGCCCTTGGCGAGCGACATCGTCAGGTCGGCCGGGTTGGCCTTGCCGTCGCCCGGGATCCAGATCGCGCCGGCGAGATCGTCGGTGCGCAAAGGCGGAAACAGCTCGCCGGCGCGCGCCGGGCCGATCTCCTCGCACTCGACGCCGAAGCTCCGGGCGAGCGCGAGCTGGCGACGCAGCGTCATCATCCGATCGCGCGTCTTCGCGACGTTGACGCTGCCGCACTGCTTCCACCCGGTCGCCAGACCGGTCTCGGCCTCGAGCATCGCGTAGAGCTCGATGCCGTACCTGCTCATCCGCGTCATCGTGCGGTTGGGCCGCATCTGGCCGACGAGGCCGGCGGCGTGCCAGGTCGTGCCGCAGGTGAGCCGGCCCTGCTCGAGGACGAGCACGTCGGTCTCGCCGATGGCCGCCAGGTGATAGGCGGTCGAGCAGCCGGCGATGCCGCCACCGACGACGACGATGCGGGCCTGGGTGGGGAGGACGCTCATGGACCCGAGCTTAGCCGCGGCGTTGTCCGATACACCCGGTTTCGGAGGTGCCTCAGGCGAGGCGCAACGCCATCACGCCGATCACGACCGCGCCGGTGCCGAGCGCGCGTTGCAGCCGAAAGCGCTCCTTCAGCACCAAGACGCCGATCAGCGCCGCGAACAGCACCGACGTCTCGCGCAGGGCCGCCACCGAGGCGACCGGCGCCTTGGTCATCGCCCAGAGCGCGATGCCGTAGGCGCCGAGCGAGGCGCAGGCGCCGAGCAGGGCCATCGGCCAGCGGGCGCGCATGTAGGCGATCGATGGCGCGAGCGCGGTGCGGCGCTGCCAGATCACGAGCGCGAAGTACGGTGCGCCGTCGACCAGGAACAGCAGCGCGACATACCGCATCGCATCGCCGGAAGCGCGCACGCCGAGACCGTCGACGATCGTGTAGCTGGCGATGATCGCGGCGTTGGCGAGCGCGTAGGCGATGGCGTGGCGGCGCGAGCCGCCGGCCAGGCGCGGCGATCGTGTGAGGCCGATGGCGAGCACGCCGGCGCTGATCCCGGCGACGCCGAGCCACGCCGCGAGCGGCAAGGTCTCGCCGATGAGGCGTCCGCTCAGGAGGGCGACGAGCAGCGGCGCGCTGCCGCGCATGATCGGGTAGGCGAAGCCGAGCTCGCCGTGGCGGTAGGCGCCGACCAGCGTGATGTAGTAGCCGACGTGGATCACGACCGAGGCCGCGAGCCACGGCAGCGCCGCGACCGGCGGCAGGCCGACGAAGGCGACGAGCACCGCGCCGACGCCGCAGCCGAGCACGTGGATGAGGGCGGTGTCGAGCTGCAGGTCGCGGCCCGACTTGATGAGCGCGTTCCACGACGCGTGCAGCAAGGCGCCGAAGAGCACGGCGCCGACGATCGGCCAGGTGAGGCTCACGGCCGCGACGCGATGCCGCGTGCGCGTCGGCGTCGGCTCATGCCGGCGCGACGAGGGCGCAGCGCGCGGCCCGGCCCATGAAGTGGGTCAGCGGCGGCGTCTGCCAGTCTTCCTGCTTGGCGAGGTCGTCCCACTGGCGCAGCATCACCGCGTCGCGCGCACCGGGCCTGGTGAGGAACGTTGCGGCCTGCTCCGCATCGAAGACGTCGCCCTGCAGGACGAGGCTGCGCTTCGAATCGTCCGAGAGTCTGGCGTAGTAGCCTGGGTTGGCCCGGCAGAGGTAGCGCTTGGCATCGACGTGCAGCTTGATCGCGTCCAGGACGGCGTCGGGAAAGAGGCCGCGCAGGAAGGGCAGGGCGAGGTACTGGTGCGTGTCGTCGATGCCGAGCAGCGTCGGCGTTGCGCCGGGCTCAGTGCCCGCGTCGTTGACGTAGAGCAAGTGGCCGAGGTCGTGCAGCAGGCAGGCGGTGACGAGCTCGTCGCTCGCCTCGCTCTGCTCGGCCAGATGCGCGGTCTGCAGCGCGTGCTCGAGCTGGGTCACCGGCTCGCCGCTGTACTGCTCGGCGCCGTGGCGCGCAAACAGCCGCTCGATGTCGACGAGGCTCAGCATGAAGGCGCGCGCCGGGTCAAGGACGGCCTTCCTCGGTCGCCGCGAGCGCGGCGAATTGCGACTGGCGGATCCGCGTCGCCGTCAGCGCGCCGGCCGACTCGAGGATCGGGTAGGCGACGCCGCAGATGTGCGAGTTGATCCGCTTCAGGTCGCTGATCAGGTCGAGGTGGAGCGAGCTCGTCTCGATGCTCTGTGCCGTGTTGTCGCGCAGGCGCCCGATGTGGTTGGCCGCGTACTCGTGTTCGAGATCGCGGAAGTGAGCCTTTTCTTCGAGCAGGCGCTTGGCGTCGCGCACGTGGCCGTCGAGAAACACGCTCATCGCCAGGCGCAGGTTCGAGAGCAGCCGCTCGTGCAGGTGGACGATCTCCTGGGTGCCGGCGTCGGAGAAGCTGCGGTTCTTCTTGACCTTCTTGTCCTCGATGTCCTGGAGGATGCGCTCGATGATGTCGCCGATCTGCTCCATGTTGATCGTGAACGACAGGATGTCGGTCCAGCGCCGGCTCTCGTCCTTCGACAGCGCCTCGCGCGAGATCTGCGTCAGGTAGAACTTGATCGCCGAATAAAGCTCGTCGACGACGTCGTCGAGCTTGCGCAGATCGCTCGACAGGCGCAGGTCGTTGTTGCGGATCACCGGCACGATGCCGCGCAGCATGGTCTCGACCACGTCGGCCTGGTGCAGCGCCTCGCGCGCCGCGCACGAGATCGCGAGCGACGGCATGGTGAGCGCGAGCGGATCGAGGTGGCGCGGTCGCAGCATGTTGGCGCCGGGAGAGGGCTCGCGCAGCCAGCGTTCGACCGTCCGCCCGACCAGGCCGGTGAAGCCGATGAAGAGGATCGCGAGGACGACGTTGAAGCCGAAGTGGAAATAGACCACCTGCCCGTGGACATCGGGGGCGAGCTGCTGCAGCAGCACGTGCACCTGCGGCAGCACGAGGACGAAGAGC
Organism: Burkholderiales bacterium; assembly: GCA_038236565.1. Lineage (GTDB taxonomy): Bacteria > Pseudomonadota > Gammaproteobacteria > Burkholderiales > Burkholderiaceae_C > Schlegelella_A. The sequence goes on from JBBRZP010000069.1 coordinate 3,832, forward strand.
AGCGCGCCGGAGACCTTGAAGATCAGGTTGCCGAGCGGCAGGCGGCGCACCTGGGGCGAGGCGTTCGACGTCGCGATCATGGCGAGCACGCCGCTGCCGATGTTGGCGCCGAGGACGAGGCCGAGCGCGACGTTCACCGGGATCAGCGCCGACGATGCGAGCGAGGCGACGAGCAGGACGATCGCCAGGCTCGAATACGACAGCACCGTCAGGACCGCGCCGACGAGCATGTCGAAGATGACGTCGCTGGGCAAGGCCACGAGCAGGGCGCGGATCGCCGGCGACTCGGTGAGCGGCCGGGTCGCGCCGACGATCAGCTGCAGCGCGAGCGTGATGAGTCCGAGGCCGATCAGAATCCGGCCGACGGCGCCGACGCCGGTGTCCTGGCGCGAGATGAAGACCGTGACGCCGACGAAGATGAGGAGCGGCGAGAGCCACGACAGGTCGAGCGAGAACACGACCGCCATCAGGCTGGTGCCGACGTCGGCGCCGAGCATCACCGCCAGCGCCGCGCTCGTCGTCACCAGGTTCTTGCCGACGAACGAGGCGACGATCAGGCAGGTCGCGGTGCTCGACTGCAGGACGCTCGTGACGCCGAGCCCGGAGAGCAGGGCGCGCAGGCGGTTGTCGAAGCTCGTCGCCAGGATCCGGCGCAGGTTTTCGCCGAAGACGCGCAGCATGCTGGTGCGCACGATGTGCGTGCCCCAGACGAGCAGCGCGATCGCGGCGAGGAGGTTGAGGAGCGGCAGCATCGGGCGGTCGACGTCCCTCAGTTCCAGGGCAGCGAGTAGGTCTTGAGGTTGGTGAAGCTCTTCATCGCTTCCTGCACGCCTTCCTTGTAGCCGAGGCCCGAGTCCTTGATGCCGCCGAAGGGCGTGAGCTCGAGCCGGTAGCCCGGGACCTCGCGCACGTTGACGGTGCCGACGTCGAGCTCGGCGACGAAGCGCGTGATGTGGTCGAGCCGGTTGGTGCACACCGCCGACGACAGGCCGTAGGCGGTGCCGTTGGAGATCCGGATCGCCTCGTCGATGTCGGCGAAGGTGAGGATCGGCGAGACGGGGCCGAAGGTCTCGGCGCGCACCAGCGCCATCTCGGGGCGGACGCGGTCGAGCACGGTCGGCGCGTACAGCGCGCCCTCGCGCTTGTTCCCCGCCAGAAGACGGGCCCCCTGCGCGACCGCCTCGTCGACGCGCGACTCGAACAGCCGCGCCGCGCCGTCGTCGATGACGGTGCCCATGTCGACCCCGGCGTCGCCCGGGTCGCCGTGGCGCCAGGCCTTCGTCTTCTCGACCACGAGCTCGGTGAAGCGCGCGGCGACGTCGCGGTGCACGAGCATCCGCTTGATCGCCGTGCAGCGCTGGCCCGAGTTCTTGTACGAGCCTTGCACGGCGAGCGTCGAGGCCTCGTCGAGATCGGCGTCTTCCATGACGATGATCGGGTCGTTGCCGCCGAGCTCGAGGACGATGCGCCGGTAGCCCGCCCTGGCCGCGATCGCCTTGCCGATGGCGACGCCGCCGGTGAAGGTGACGAGGTCGACGTCGGCGTTCGTGACGAGCTCGTCGGCGATCTCGCCCGGATCGCCGGTGACCACCGAGAGCATCTCGGGCGGCAGCCCGGCCTCGTAGAGCAGGTCGGCGAAGAGCAGCGCGGAGAGCGGCACCTTCTCGGAGGGCTTGAGCACCATCCGGTTGTTGGTCGCGATCGACGGCACGACCTTGTGCGCGACCTGGTTCATCGGATGGTTGAAGGGAGTGATCGCGCTGATCACGCCGAGCAGCGGGCTGCGCTGCGTGTAGACGCGCCGGCGCTTGCCGTGCGGCGTCAGGTCGCAGCTGAAGATCTGGCCGTCGTCCTTCAGGCACTCGTTGGCGCCGAAGACGAGCACGTCGGCGACGCGGCCGGTCTCGTAGGTCGAGTCCTTCAGGCACAGGCCCGATTCGGACGTGATGAGCCGCGCGATGTCGGCGCAGCGCGAGCGCACCAGCGCGGCGGCGCGGTTGAGCACGTCGGCGCGCTCGAAGCGGGTCAGGCGCGGCTTGTAGGCGCGAGCGATGGCGAAGGCGCGACGCACGTCGTCGACGGTCGCCTTCGGCACGCTGCCGACCGCGCGGCCGGTGAACGGATCGAACACCTCGAAGCTGCGCGTGCCCTGCACCCGCTCGCCGGCGATGCGCATCGCCTCGCGGCGGTAGCCCTGCGACTCAGTCGGCGGCATGGTTCAACGCCAGGTCGAAGGCGTCGAAGTTGCGCCAGCGCCGGTCGTGGTCGATGCCCACCGGCAGCCGGTTGACGATCAGCGGCACGCGCTGCTCGGAGACGCCGCCGTGCGAGCGCAGCGGCGCGTCGAGCGCCGAGAGGTCGTGGCGCGACGCCGACGTGCCGATCACGGTCGAGCGCCCGGAGACGATGATCAGGTCGCCGATGCGGTCGGCGGGCAGCTCGAAGAAGGCCGCCGCCTCGCCGCGCGAGCGCACCGAGTCGATGCCGCGCAGGGCCGAGATCCGTGCCGCGAGCGCGCCGCTGTCGACGGTCGACGGCAGGTAGACGGTCGCGAACGAGCCGAGCGCGCCGTGGTGGACGACGTACGGATCGGTGATCGGCAGGATCACCCGCGCCACGCCGGTGCCGAGCCAGTCGTCGAGGATGTCCTGGAGGTAGACGACGTCGGGCTGCGAGTCCATCCGCGTCTTCGCGTTCATCCCGTGGTCGGCGGTGAGGACGATCCTGCAACCGATGGACTCGAGCTTGCCGAGATAGCCGTCCATCATCCTGTAGAACGCGTCAGCGCCGTCGGTTCCCGGCGCGTGCTTGTGCTGAACGTAGTCGGTGGTCGAGAGATACATCACGTCGGGGTGACGTTCGTGCGACATCAGCTCGACGCCGGCCGCGAACACGAACTCCGAGAGCTCCGCGCTGTAGACCGACGGCACCGGCATGCCGACGCGCTCGACGACCTCGGCGATGCCGTTCTCCTCCATCGTCGCCTCGTCCGCCTTCTCGGCCGAGAAGCAGATGCCCTTCATGCCGTGGCCGAGGAGCTTCCTGAGCTTGTCCTTGGCGGTGATCACGGCGACCGACTGGCCGGCGTCTGCGAGGGCAGCGAGGATCGTCGGCGCGCGCAGCCACTTCGGGTCGGTCATCATCACTTCGGTGTTCGTGGCGACGTCGAAGAGATAGTTGCCGCAGATGCCGTGCACCGACGGCGGCACGCCGGTGACGATCGAGAGGTTGTTCGGATTGGTGAAGCTCGGGATCACGCAGTCGGCGACGAGCACCGTGCCCGTCGCGAGCACCTCCTTGAGCCACGGCACGTGGCCGTGCGCGACCGCCTGGGCGATGTAGTCGGGCTCGCAGCCGTCGACGCAGACGACGACCGTCGGCTGGTGGGCGAGGGCGTAGGAGCGGCCGTTGACGGTGATCATCGCGTCGCCTTCCGTGCCGCGACGGCGCCGTCCGCCGCGAGGGCCTGCCGGTGGTTGCGGATCGTGCGCTCCTTGCTGTCCATGACGTGGTCGTACATGGCGCGGCCCGCGGCGTCGCGGTCACCCGAGGCGATCGCCTTGACGATGTGGCGATGCTCCCCGACAGAGAGCGGCATCAGCACTCCATCGGCGAGGTTGAAGCGCCGGAAGAGGCTCAGCTCCTTGATCAGCTTGCGGTAGATCGCGGTCATCTTGCCGTTGCCGGCCATCTCGACGAGCCGGTCGTGGAACTGCAGGTTGAGGAGGTGGTAACGCTGGGAATCCCTGGCCTTGACGGCCTGCTCCATCTGGTCGACCAGTCCGCGCGCTTCCTTGAGATCGACGGGCAGCATCGACCCTGCGAGGCGGCGGCCCACGATCTCGTCCATCGATGCTCGCAGGTCGAAGATCTCCATCGCCTCTTCGAGCGGCAGGGAACGGACAAAGACGCCGCGGTTCTTCTCGGTGCGGACCAGGCCGGCCTCGTCGAGCATGCGGAAAGCCTCGCGCAACGGGCCGCGCGAGACGCCGAGCTGGGCGGCGAGCGCGGTCTCGGTGAGCTTGACGCCGGGAGCGAGTTCGCCCGACAGGATCATCCGCTCGAGCTCGCCCTGGACGACGCTGGCGAGCGAGCTCGTCTGCAGCAGCGTGATGGTCGGATGCGGAGCGGGCAGGGTCGCGGCGGCGGGCATCGGGGCAGTAGACGCGAACGAATGCCGATTGTCAACAATCTCCAAAAAACAGTTGACTTGCTTTTGGACCGCTGTCTAGACTGCGCCGGCCCGGGCACTGCCAAAGCTGTCATCGAACTGGCATAGGCTTTGCACGCGGAACGGCGCAGGCGTCGTTCCGATTCCGTCCTCACACAGACATCAGGGAGATGCGCATGAATCCGGGTTCCATGAAGCTGCTGCTCGCGGCGACCATCCTCGCGGCCTCGACGTCGGCGCTGGCGCAAAAGACGCAGCTCACCGTCTACACCGCCCTCGAGACCGACCAGCTCAAGGCCTACGAATCGGGCTTCACCAAGGTCAATCCGAACGTCGAGATCAAGTGGGTGCGCGACTCGACGGGCGTGATCACGGCCAAGCTGCTCGCCGAGAAGTCCAACCCGCAGGCCGACGTCGTGATGGGCGTGGCGGCGTCGAGCCTGGCCTTGCTCGACTCGCAGGGCATGCTCGTCGGCTACGCGCCGATCAACCTCGACGCGATCATGTCGGCCTACCGCGACAAGAAGAACCCGCCGGCCTGGTGGGGCATGGACGTGTGGGGCGCGACGGTGTGCTTCAACACGGTCGAGGCGCAGAAGAAGGGCATCCCGAAGCCCGAGACCTGGAAGGACCTGACCAAGCCTATCTACAAGGGCCAGGTCGTGATGCCGAATCCTGCCTCGTCGGGCACCGGCTACTTCGACGTCACGGCCTGGCTCACGCTCTTCGGCGACGACAACGGCAAGGGCGGCGGCTGGAAGTACATGGACGCGCTGCACGAGAACATCGCCCAGTACACGCACTCGGGCTCCAAGCCCTGCAACATGGCTGCTGCCGGCGAGTACGTCGTCGGCATCTCGTTCGAGTACCGCGCCAACAGCAACAAGGCCAAGGGCGCGCCGATCGACCTCGTCTTTCCGAAGGAAGGCCTCGGCTGGGACCTCGAGGCGTTCGGGATCATGAAGGGCACGTCGAAGATGGAGGCCGCCAAGAAGCTCGCCGACTGGGCCTCGAGCAAGGACGCGATGGTGCTCTACGGCAAGAACTTCGCGATCACGGCGCAGCCCGGCGTCGCCGCCCCGCTCGCCAACGTGCCGGCCGACTACGAGAAGCGGCTGGTCAAGATGGACTTCAAGAGCGCCGCCGACAACCGCGCGCGCGTGCTGGCCGAGTGGAGCAAGCGCTACGACGCGAAGTCCGAGCCGAAGAAGTAGCGCTCGTGGCGGACTACCTCCGCCTCGACGGCATCCGCAAGTCCTTCGGCGCCTTCGAGGCGCTGAAGGAGATCGATCTCACCATCGCCGAGGGCGAGTTCGTCTGCTTCCTCGGTCCGTCGGGCTGCGGCAAGACGACGCTGCTGCGGATCATCGCCGGTCTTGAGACGCAGACGGCCGGGCGGATCGTCCAGGGCGAGCGCGACATCTCGCTGCTCCCGCCGGCCGAGCGCGACTACGGCATCGTGTTCCAGTCGTACGCGCTCTTTCCCAACCTCTCGATCGCCGACAACGTCGCATACGGCCTCGTCAACCGCAAGGTGGCCAAGGCGACGGCGTCGGCGCGGGTCGACGAGCTGCTGAAGCTGGTCGGCCTGCCCGGCAGCGGCACGAAGTTCCCGGCCCAGCTCTCGGGCGGCCAGCAGCAGCGGATCGCGCTGGCCCGCGCGCTCGCGACCTCGCCCGGGCTGCTGCTCCTCGACGAGCCGCTCTCCGCCCTCGACGCGCTCGAGCGCGTGCGCCTGCGCGAGGAGATCCGCTCGCTGCAGAGGAAGCTCCGTGTCACGACCGTGATGGTCACGCACGACCAGGAAGAGGCGCTTTCGGTCGCGGACCGCATCGTCGTCATGAACCATGGCGTGATCGAGCAGGTCGGATCGCCGCTGCAGATCTATCGCGAGCCGGCGACGCCCTTCGTCGCCGACTTCGTCGGCAAGATCAACGTCCTCTCGGGGCGGCTCTTTCCGCGTGGCGAGGTGCTGATCGGCGCCCACCGCTTTGCCTGCGACGAGGACACCGCCGCCGAGCGCGACGTCAAGATCTACCTGCGGCCCGAGGACGTGCTGGCGCGGCCGATCGCCCCGGGCGAGGCCAACGTGTTCGAGGGCCTGATCGAGAAGATCGAGTTCCTCGGCTCGTATTGCCTGGTGCGCGTCAACGCGAGCGCGATCGGGCCGCAGCCGCTCACGGTCTATCTCTCGCTCAACTTCCTGGCCGAGCAGGCGCTCGAGGTCGGCAGCCGCCTGCCGCTGAAGCTCCTGCCCGAGCGGATGCGCTTCTTCTAGTCGCCGACGATGGCCATCGCCCTGCCGCTGCCCGTCGCGCGCGCCCTGCGCCAGCGCGCGCACTGGAGCGATCGCGTCGCCCACGTCGCGCTGTTCGCGATCGTCGTCGTGCTTGTCGTCTTCCTCGCGCTGCCGCTGGCGACGATCCTCGCCAAGGCGCTGCAGGACCGCGACGGCGCCTTCGTCGGAATGACGAACTTCGCGAGCTACATGGCGACGCCGGCGCTGCTGCAGTCGTTCGTCAACAGCGTCTCGGTGGCGGCGCTGGTCACCGTCGTCACCGTGCCGCTCGCCTTCGTCTTCGCCTACGCGCTGGCGCGCAGCTGCATCCCGGCCAAGCCCTGGTTCCGCACGATCGCGCTCATCCCGCTGCTCGCGCCGTCCTTGCTGTCGGCGATCTCGCTCATCTACTGGTTCGGCAACCAGGGCGTCGCCAAAGCGCTCATCACCGCGTTCGGCTTCGAGAACATCTACGGCGCGCCTGGCGTCGTGATCGCCGAGTGCTTCGCCGTCTTCCCGCATGCGCTCATGATCCTGCTGAGCGCGCTCGCGCTCGCCGACGCGCGCCTCTACGAAGCGGCCGACGCGCTCGGCACGTCGACCCGGCGCAAGTTCTGGACGATCACGCTGCCGGGCGCGAAGTACGGCCTGATCTCGGCGGCACTGGTCGCCTTCACGCTCGTCATGACCGACTTCTGGATCCCGAAGGTCATCGGCGGCAACTTCAACATGCTCGCCACCGACGTCTTCAAGCTCGTGATCGGCCAGCAGGACTTCCAGCGCGGCGCCGTCGTCGGCCTGCTGCTGCTGACGCCGGCCGTGCTCACCTTCGGCATCGACTGGCTGGTGCAGCGCAAGCAGGCGGCGATGCTCGGTGCGCGCTCGGTGCCGCTCCAGCCCAAGCCCGCGCGCGGCTTCGACGCGCTGATGCTCTGTTACGTCGTCGTGGTCAGCCTGCTCATGCTGGCGATGCTCGGCATGGCGATCTTCGCGTCGTTCGCGACCTACTGGCCGTACAACCTCGCGCCGAGCTGGAAGCACTACGTGATGGGATTCGCCGACGCCGAGGTCGGCGAGGCGCTGCTGAACAGCCTGAAGCTCGCCGCCTGCACCTCGTTCTTCGGGACCATCGTCGTCTTCGTCGGCGCCTACATGCTCGAGAAGACGCGCGGCTTCGACGCGGTGCGGCCGATCGTGCGCCTCTTGGCGATGCTGCCGATGGCCGTGCCGGGCCTGGTCCTCGGCCTGGGCTACATCTTCTTCTTCAACGCGCCCGATAACCCGCTCCACGGCCTGTACCAGACGCTGACGCTGCTGGTCGTCTGCACCATCGTCCACTTCTACACGACCGGCCACCTCACCGCGGTGACCGCGCTGAAGGCGCTCGACGGCGAGTTCGAGTCGGTGAGCGCGTCGCTGAAGGTGCCGTTCTTCAAGACCTTCTGGCGCGTGACGCTGCCGATCTGCACGCCGACGCTGATCGACATCGCGCGCTACTTCTTCGTCAACGCGATGACGACGATCTCGGCCGTCGTCTTTCTGTATTCGCCCGACACCAAGGTCGCGGCGATTGCGATCCTCAACCTCGACGAGGCCGGCGAGGCCGGCGCGGCGGCGGCCTGCGCGGTGCTGATCACGGCGGGTTCGACCATCGTGACGCTGCTCTTCATGGCGCTCGGCGCGTGCGTCGACCGACGCACGCAGGCCTGGCGCCGGACGGCCGGACACTGACGCGGCCTCGAGCCGACACCAACAGACGGAGACGACACGATGGAACGCGACGCGATCCTCCTCACCCCCGGCCCGCTGACGACGACCGAGCGCACCAAGCGCGCCATGCTGCGCGACTGGGGCTCGTGGGATACGTCGTTCATCGCCGTCACGACCGAGCTGCGCAAGGAGCTGCTCGCGATCGTCCACGGCGAAGGCTCGCATGTCGTCGTGCCGCTCCAGGGCAGCGGCACATTCGCGGTCGAAGCCGCAGTGGCGACGATCGTGCCGAAGGACGGGCACGTCCTCGTCCTCGACAACGGTGCCTACTGCAAGCGCCTCGGCCGACTCGCGACGCTGATGGGCCGTCGCACGACGATCCTCGGCCACGCCGAGGACGCGCCGGTGTCGCCTGCCGAGCTCGACAAGGCGCTCGCCGCCGACGCGAGCATCACGCACGTCGGCTTCATCCACTGCGAGACCGGCACCGGCGTGCTCAATCCCTTGCAAGCTGTCTCGGACGTCTGCGCACGCCACGGCAAGGGCCTGATCGTCGACGCGATGAGCTCGTTCGCGGCGCTGCCGATCGACGCGCGCACCGTCCGCTTCGACGCGCTGGTCGCAGCGAGCGGCAAGTGCCTCGAAGGCGTGCCGGGAATGGGCTTCGTGTTCGTCCGCAACGAGGTGATGGCGGGTGCGGCGGGCAATTCGCATTCGCTCGCGATGGACCTGCAGGACCAGCACGTCTACATGGAGAAGACCGGCCAGTGGCGCTTCACGCCGCCGACCCACGTCGTGGCGGCGCTGGCCGAAGCGGTGCGGCAGTTCGTGGAAGAGGGCGGCCAGCCGGCGCGACTGGCGCGCTACACGGCAAACTGCGACACGCTCGTCTCGGGCATGGCCAGGCTCGGATTCGAGCCATTCCTCGATCCGGAGATTCAGGCGCCGATCATCCTCACCTTCCATGCGCCGGCCGACCCGTGCTACGAGTTCACGGCGTTCTACGAAGCGGTCAAGGCGCGCGGCTTCATCCTCTACCCGGGCAAGCTCACCCAGCTCGAGACCTTCCGCGTCGGCTGCATCGGAGCGATCGGGCCGGGCGAGATGCGCGAGGCGGTGGCTGCTGTCGCGGGAGCGATGGCGAAGCTCGGACTGGCGAGCGGAGCGTCGAACCGGCGCTGACGGCATTGCCGAAGAGATAGGTCGAGAATCGAGCCATGACGACGCCCACTCCGGAACATCCCGCGCTCACCGCCGTTCGCAAGAGCGGCAGCCACAAGGTCAAGGTCGCGGTCAGCGACATCGACGGCATCCTGCGCGGCAAGTACCTGCACATCGACAAGTTCCTCGGCGCTGCCGAGCCGGCGCCGGCGGGCGGCTTCGGCTTCTGCGACGTCGTCTTCGGCTGGGACGTCGCCGACCAGACCTACGACAACGCCTCGCTCACCGGCTGGCAGCATGGCTTCCCGGACGCGCTCGCGCGGCTCGACCTCTCGACCCAGCGCACCGTGCCGTGGGACGGCGACGTGCCGTTCTTCCTCGGCGAGTTCGTCAATCCCGACCACACGCCGTCGCTCATCTGCCCGCGCCAGACCTTGAAGCGCGTCCTCGCCCGGGCCGAGAAGATGGGTTTCGCCGTCATGACAGGCATGGAGTTCGAGTGGTTCAACTTCCTCGAGACGCCGCAGTCGTGGAACGCGAAATGCGGCGTCAATCCGGAGCCGATCACGCCCGGCATGTTCGGCTACTCGCTCCTGCGCATGAACAGGAACCGCGAGTTCATGAACGCGCTGATGGACGAGATGCTCGCCTTCGGCGTGCCGATCGAGGGCCTGCACACCGAGACCGGGCCGGGCGTGTACGAGGTTGCGATCGCCTTCGGCGAGGCGCTCGAGCAGGCCGATCGCTCGATTCTCTTCAAGACCGGCGCCAAGGAGATCGGCGCGCGCTTCGGGATCATGCCGAGCTTCATGGCCAAGTGGAACGCGAAGTACCCGGGCTGCAGCGGCCACATCCACCAGAGCCTGAAGGACGGCCGCGACGGCAAGGCCAACCTCTTCTACGACGCCAAGTCGCCGCGCAAGATGAGCCCGCTGTTCGAAAGCTACGTCGCCGGCCAGGTCGCCTGCCTGATGGAGTTCGCGCCGATGTTCTGGCCGACGATCAACAGCTACAAGCGCCTCGTCGACGGCTTCTGGGCGCCCGTGAAGCCGACCTGGGGCATCGACAACCGGACGGCGAGCTTTCGCGTCCTCGCGGGCAGTCCGAAGGCGACCCGCCTCGAGACGCGCTGCCCGGGCGCCGACGTGAACCCTTATCTCGCGATGGCAGCGGTGATCGCGGCCGGCCTCGACGGCGTCGAGAAGGGGCTGAAGCTCGGCGCGCCGATCACCGGCACCAACGAAGGCAGCGACGACGTGCCGCGTGCGTCGAGGACGCTCATCGAGACCACGCGCATCTTCAAGCAGTCCGACATCGCGCGCGACTGGCTCGGCGACGCCTTCGTCGACCACTTCGCCGCGACGCGCGACTGGGAATGGCGCCAATGGCTCGACGGTGTCACCGACTGGGAATTGAAGCGCTATTTCGAAATCATCTGAATCGAATCATCTGAGTCGAGCTCATCTGACCATGACCATCACCAAGTTCTCGTTCCCCACCACGATCCACTTCGGCCCCGGCGCGCGCAAGCTGGCCGGCGCGCACCTGCGCGAGCACGGCCTCGAGCGAGCTCTGGTCGTCACCGACCGCGGCCTCGCCGCGCTGCCGCTGATCGCCGAGCTGCGCGCCGATCTCATTGCGGCTGGCCTCGATGTCGCTGTCTTCGCGGGCGTCTTCGGCAACCCGACCGGCCCGCAGGCAATGGCCGCGGCCGACGCCTACCGCGAGCACGACGCCGACTGCGTCGTCGGCATCGGCGGCGGCGCGGCGCTCGACGTCGCCAAGATCGTCGGCCTGCTCGCCACCGACGAAGGGCCGGTGTTGGAGTACGCGTGGGACCACCCGCACGTGCGCTCGATCGGCGCCGCGCTGCCGTACTTCATCGCCTTGCCGACGACCTCGGGCACGGGCAGCGAGGTCGGCCGCAGCTCGGTGATCAGCGAGGAGGACACGCACCTCAAGCGGATCATCTTCTCGCCGCAGATCCTCGCCAAGGCGGTGTTCGCCGACCCCGAGCTCACGGTCGGTCTGCCGGCCTCGGTGACCGCGGCGACCGGCATGGACGCGCTCACCCACAACGTCGAGAGCTACCTCTCCCCGGCGTACCACCCGCTGTGCGACGGCATCGCCCTCGAAGGCACGCGGATCGCGGCGCGCTCGCTCGCTCTCGCCGTGCGCGAGCCGGGCAACCTCGCAGCGCGCGGCGACATGATGATGAGCTCGATGATGGGCGCGATCGCGTTCCAGAAAGACCTCGGCGCCGTCCACTCGTGCGCGCACGCGCTCGGCACGGTCTGCGACATGCACCACGGCCTGGCCAACGCGCTGATGATCGACACCGTGCTCGCCTGGAACGTGCGCGCGGCGCCGCAGAAGTTCGAGCAGCTCGCACACGCCGTCGGCGCCGATGGCGGCGCGGCCGGGTTCATCGGCTGGCTCAAGGCGTTGAAGAGGGAGATCGGCATCGCGCCGAACCTCTCGGCGGTCGGCGTCACGCGCGCATCGATTCCGCGCCTGGTCGAGATCGCGTCCGTCGACATCTGCCACCAGACCAATCCGCAGCCCGTGACCGCTTCGGACTTCGAGCGCCTCTTCGCGGAGGCGATGTGAAGGACGGGGCGAACGCGGCCCGCATCAAGATCGGCATCTCGGCCTGCTTCTTCCATGCGGATGCCACGCGGCCGATCTTCACCGGCAAGACGCTGCAGTACGTCGAGCAGTCGATCGCCCACTGGGTGATGTCGACCGACGCTCTTGCCGTGATGATCCCGAGCCCGGCCGGCGACACGCAGAAGGGCGAGGCCACGCTCGACCACTACGCCGAGTGGCTGGACGCGCTCGTGCTCGAGGGCGGCTCCGACGTCTGGCCCGGCAGCTACGGCGAGGAGCCGATGCACGAGAAGTGGCACGGCGACCGCGTCCGCGACGTGTACGAGACCGGCCTCCTGCGCGCCTTCGCCGCGCGCGGCAAGCCGGTGCTCGGCATCTGCCGCGGACTGCAGATGATGAACGTCGCGCACGGCGGCACGCTCATCCAGGACATCCGCACCCAGCACCCGAAGGCGCTCCCGCATCGCAACGCCGAGATCTACGACCGCAACCTGCACGCGCTCGAGTTCGTGAAGGGCACGCGGCTCGCGGAGATCTTCGAAGGCGTCGACGCGCCGGTCGTCAACAGCGTCCACCACCAGGCCGTGAAGGACCTCGCGCCTGGCTTCGTCGTCGAGGCGCGCAGCCCGCAAGACGGCCTGATCGAGGCGATCAGGAAGCCGGGCGTCTCGTACATGGCCGCCGTCCAGTGGCACCCCGAATTCCATCGCCGCGGCGAGGGCACGCTCGACGACCGGCCGATGCTCGACGATTTCCTCGCCGCGGCACGCGCCGCCCGCACCGCACCATGACGACCTTGAAGATCACCAACCCCGCCGACGGCTCGCCGATCGCCGAAATCCCCGCCGACGATGCCGCGAGCGTCGCCGCCAAGGCCGCCCGCGCGCGCGCGGCGCAGCCGGCATGGAACGCGACACCCCTGGCCGAGCGCATCGCGGTCATGACGCGCTTTCGCGCCAGCGTTGCCGCCGAGCTCGAGACGCTCGCGACGACGCTCACGAAAGAAGTCGGAAAGCCGCTGGCGCAATCGCGCAACGAGCTCAACGGCTTTCTCGGCCGCATCGACTTCTTCCTTGCAGAAGTCACGCGGGCGACCGCGCCCGAGACGGTCTTCCGCGACGCCTCGGTCACCGAGCGCATCGATCACGATCCGCTCGGCGTCGTCGCCAACATCTCGGCCTGGAACTATCCGTATTTCGTCGGCGGCAACGTCTTCGTGCCGGCGCTGCTCACCGGCAACGCGGTGCTCTACAAGCCGTCGGAATTCGCCGCGATGACGGGCCTGCACATCGACCGGCTGCTGCACGCCGCGGGCGTGCCGGCCGACGTGTTCATCACGCTCGTCGGCACTGGCGAGGTCGGCGCGGCGTTGCTGGAGCAGAAGGTCGACGGTGTCTTCTTCACCGGATCGGCCGCGACCGGCGCGAAGATCGCCGCGCAGATGGGCCCGCGCATGGTCCGGCTGCAGCTCGAGCTCGGCGGCAAGGACCCGACCTATGTCGCCGACGACGCCGATCCGAAGTCGGCGGCCGAGTCGCTCGCCGACGGCGCCATGTACAACACCGGCCAGAGCTGCTGCTCGGTCGAGCGCATCTACGTGCACGCGAAGGTGCACGACACGTTCGTCGAGCATTTCCTCGCCGCGGTCGCCGGCTTCAAGTCGGGCGACCCGCTCGCCGACGGCACCTACATCGGCCCGCTCACGAGAGCGCCGCAGCTCGCGGTGCTCGACGGCCAGGTCGCCGACGCGATCGTCAAGGGCGCGACGCTGCGCACCGGCGGCAAGCGCGTCGAACGCGCCGGCAACTGGTACGAGCCCACCGTCCTCACCGAGGTCGATCACACCATGGCCGTGATGCGCGAGGAGAGCTTCGGGCCGATCATCGGCATCCAGAAGGTCGGCGGAGACGACGA
>JBBRZP010000070.1:0-17484 GCA_038236565.1 Burkholderiales bacterium
CATGATGTTGGGCTTGACGGCCGCCGATGTCGCCGAGGCGATCGGGCTGTTCGAGATGTCGGTGGGGGCGGCCTGCGACGCCGTGGCGATCGCCAACGCGACGACGACTGCGGTGCGGGACAGGGTCCTGCAACGCGAAGCGATGGGGGGCTGGACGTGCTTCATGATGTTCGATCTCGTTCGGCCGATGGCCTACTGCATCAACACTTGCGTGTAGCTGACGGTGCCGCGAGGGCCCAGGACGCGCGTCGTGACGCGGTAGAAGGGGGTCGGGGTGATGGACGGCAGGGCCGCGCCGGAACCCGAGTTGCCGTGTGAACGGAAGGGGTTGTCGAGCGGCGTGTCGGAACAGCGCTGCGCAGGATCGAGCGCGCTGCCCAGGTTCTGGCACAGGCGCTGGATGATGACGTCGGCGGTATTGCCGGTCTGGGCGATGTCGCGAATGATCGGATCGTCGGCCAGCGCGAGCGAGCTCGCGCCCCACCCGAACGCCGTCGGGTCGAGCCCGCCGACCCAGGTGGCGGCGTAGCCGCTGGCCGGCGTGTTCACGGTCAGATCCGTGGTGATGAGCTGGATGTACTGCACCGCGACCTCGGCGCCACGATCGGCGACGAAGGTCGCGTTCTCCTTGAAGGCGAGGTTGCCCGCGATCGAGGTGCCCGCGCCCATCTGACGCAGGAGGGCGAGCCCCGCCAGGGTCATGACGATGAGCACGATCAGGGCGACGAACAGCACGACGCCGCGCTGGCCGCGCCTGGCATTGCGAATGGCGGAGATCGGCTTCATCCGTAGGTTCCCCACAAGACGTTGCGCAGCGGAATGACGCGTTCGTAGACGCGATAGCGATAGAAACGCCAGTTGTTCGGATCCGGGTTGGCGTCGCCGAAGGCGTCGGCGGTGCCATCGACGTTGTTCATCAGGAACGTCTTCGCCGGACCCGGGACCGCGAAGTACCGCGGGTTGGCCGCCGTCGGCGTGATCGCGGCCGCGCCGCTCGCGCCCGGATCGCCATTGCGCTCGAACTGGCGGCTGCGCACGAGAACGGCGACCCGGACCGCGAGGACCCGCGTCCAGTCGGCGCCCACGGGCAGCACCGTCAGCCACTCCGCGTTGTCGATCCTGCCGTTCGCATCGGCGTCATAGCCGTATTCCGCCTTCAAGTTGATGACGCCCTCGGAGACCTGCATAGAGATCGGCGCAGCCGAGAGCAGATCGCGACGGCCCAGCTCGTGAAAGTTGTCGATCGTCCAGCGGTCGTAACGTGGCGTTGGCCCGAGGTTGTAGATCTTGCCCACGCCGAAGGCCGGCGCGGAAGCGCTGTTGAAGCGCGCGACAGCATTCGACGCGGTGTAGGCGCTGATGTACGCAGCGGCGGGCTGATGCTCCACCCAGCCGTTGGGATCGTTGTCGGCTGTGATCTCGATCATCGTGCAGGCGGTCGCTGCCGACGCGGCCGCGCCCGCGACGATGGCGATGTCGCCTCTGCGGTAACCGCCGAGCCGCGGCAGCCGCTTCGTGTTCAAGGTCGAGTCGATGAAGTCGCCTTCCTCGACGAAGAACGACGAGTCGCCGTAGAACACGTTGACGATGTCGGGCGAGCCCACGGGGCCGCTGGCGACGATCTCCACAGGACGCAGGTTGACCACGTCGGGCAAGGTGGTCTGGACGTTACAGCCCATGACGCCGCTCGCGGCCCGGCCGAATCCGTGGCCCGCCTGTTTCACGTCACGCTCGATGCTGAAGAGAGCGAGCGTGCCCGCGACCTGGGCGTCGCCACCGGAGCTGGTCGTCTGCGTGTGCTTGGTCCAGACGGTCACCGCCTGGAAGATCGCGACGATGCCGATCAGACCGATCGCCACGCCGACCAGCAGCTCGACGAGCGAGACGCCGCGCGACGCGCGAAGCCGGGAAGAGGAAGTGCACGCAGTCACGGGCGGCCTCAGTTGACGTACGTCACGACGGTGTGACGGCGCGGAACGGCGTCGCTGGCGGTCTTCCAGCACAGGGTGATCTCGACGCGGTTGAACGAGCCGGCGCCGTCGACGACGATCTGCTGGTAAGCCGGCGTCGCGCCGGGCAGGACTGCCTGCGCCCGGTTGACGAGATCGAGAACCGGACCTGGCCCGGTGGGTCCGCCGGCGAAGGCGCAGTTCACGCCGCCCGGGTTGTGCGCGAACGGCGCGAGAGACGCGGCCTTGTTGGCCGTCCTGATCGCGGCGGTGGCGCCTGTGCGGTTGAGGCTGAGCGCGATCTGGCTGGCGATGGCGTCGGCGAGGCTGCTCGCATCGGTGCGGTATTGCGCGTCGGACTGCGACGACACTGCCGTGCCGCCCATCGCCACCAGGCCGAGGATGCCGAGCGCGAAGATCAGGATCGCGACCATCGCCTCGATCAGGAAGAAGCCGCCCTGTCCAGGACGCGAGGTCATCTCAGCACGCACGGCTGTCTCCCACGGGAGCGGCGGGGTCGCACGCCGCGATCTGGCCGCCCGGCGAGACGACGATGCGCCGGCAGCGGATCGTGCCGCCGGCATCGGCACAGATTCCTGCCGTCGGGTTGCTGACGTCGATGACGTAGCGAACCCCGGTGAACGTCTGGCCGAAGCCGTTGAACGGGATGGTGCCGTCGAAGACCACGGGAGCCGAGGCTGCGCCGGCCACCTGGACCGCCGGCGGCGCCGTGCTCGCCTCGCCTTCGGCACCCGCCTTCGACTCGATCGGCACGAAGACCGCGCCCGACGCAGCGCGCACGACCCAGTTGCGCCCGGCCACCGCGGGTGCGAGGGCGTTGGCGATGTCGGCGGTCGAGACCGGCGTGTCGGTGAGAACGAACTGCGCCTGGACATTGCGGCGGATCGCTTCCGTGCGGGCCGTCTGCACGGCGGTGTAGAGGGAGGACGTGGCCGCCGCCAGCTTCGAGTTCTGCAGATAAGTGCCCATGGCCGGCGCACCGAGCGCGAGCAGGAGCGCCAGGATCGACATGGTCACGAGGACCTCGATCAGCGTGAAGCCGCGACGGGACGCGAGGGTCAGCACGTGCCGTCCTTCTTCAACACCCAGCAATTGGCGTTGGCCGGCCAGGTCGCGGGCGCCGCGATGTTGGTCACGCGGTTGTTCCCTTGGTCGAGCGTGTACTGGAAGCCGTCCATCGTGCTGCCGACGACGCCGGTGGCGGTGATCAGGTACGTGTTCAGCGTCGGACCAGGGCAGGCGTAAATCCAGTGGATCGTGGGGCCGGGCAGCGGCGCGATCGTGCCAGGCGCGCAGGAGCCGACATACGTGCGGTTGTCCTGGAAGTACTGTTCCATCTTGACGCGCATGCCGGCCAGCGTGGAGATCGCCTCCGTGATGCGGCCGCGGCGAACGTAGTCGGTGTACGACGGAATCGCCACGGCCGCCAGGATCGCGACGATGCCGATGACGATCATCAGCTCGATCAGGGTGAATCCACGTGAGCGTGTCATTGCATTCCTCTGGGACGGCGAAGTGTAAAAATTCAGGCGTCTCCCGGGCGGGGCCGGGCGACGAACGGGGCGGCTGGCAAGCCGAACGGCACGGGTGGAAGCGCACGCTTGCACAATGTCACGGCCGTGTCGGGACTCACCCGCAAAAGCGGTGCAAGGTCTGGATGACGGAAGCGTTCGGTGCGGCGCGCAACGCAGCCCGCCCGGGACCGTCCAGGAGCACGAAGCGAAGATCGCCGCCGACGGCCTTCTTGTCGAGGCTCATCAGCTCCAGATAGCGCTCGGCGCCCAGCGCGGGCGCCCGGACCGGCAGGCCGGCCGCCACGACGATGCCGGTCAGGCGCTCGGCCAGTGCGGCCTCGATCAGGCCGAGCCGCACCGACAGATCCGCCGCCATGGCCATGCCGCAGCCCACCGCTTCGCCGTGGAGCCAGCTGCCGTAGCCCGTGCCCGTCTCGATCGCGTGGGCGAAGGTGTGTCCGAAGTTGAGCGTCGCGCGCACGCCCGACTCGCGCTCGTCGGCGGCGACGACCGCGGCCTTGAGCTCGCACGAGCGCCTGACGGCGTGCGCCAGCGCCGGCTTGTCCCGGGCCAGCAGGGCCGCGAGATTCGCCTCGATCCAGTCGAGGAACGGCGCGTCGGCGACGGCGCCGTACTTGATGACCTCGGCCAGGCCGGCGACAAGCTCCCTGGACGGCAGCGTGTCGAGCGTGTCGATGTCGGCGATCACGGCCGACGGCTGATGGAACGCCCCGATCAGGTTCTTGCCGAGCGAGTGATTGATCGCCGTCTTGCCGCCGACCGAGGAGTCGACCTGGGCGAGGAGGGTGGTCGGCACCTGCACGTACGAGATGCCGCGCATGAAGCAGGCCGCGGCGAAGCCGGCGAGGTCGCCGATCACGCCGCCGCCGAGCGCGAAGATCGTCGTGCCGCGGTCTGCCCGTTTCGCGAGCAGGCCGTCGAAGATCTGCTGCAGCGTGGTCCAGTCCTTGAAGGCCTCGCCGTCGCGAACGACGATGACGTCAACCTTCTGGTAGCGGCGTGCCAGCAAGGCGGCGAGGCGGTGGCCGTACAGGCCCGCAACGGTTTCGTTGGTGACAATGACGGCTGCGCTGAATCCGGGGAGGTAGGCGGGACTGGCCTCCGCGTCGAGCAGGCCGGTGCCGATGATGATGTCATAGCTACGTGCATCGAGCTCGACGCGGACGGTCTCCGGCTTCGTCTTCATGGTGCAGCGTTGGCAAGGCGAAGCCGCTCGATGATCGTGTCGACGACGGCATCGAACGACAGGCCTCGCGTGTCCACGACGATTGCCGCCGTCTCGCGATACAGAGGCTCTCGCACGGAGCGCAGCTCGTGCAGGCGGGCCTCGGCGTCCCGGACCTGGAGCAGCGGACGCCTGCGGTCGCGTCGCAATCGCTTCCAGAGCGTGTCGACAGGGACGTCCAGGTAGACGCAGGTGGTCCTCGTTCGCAGCGCTTCGCGGTTGTCGGCGCGCAGCACCGCACCGCCGCCTGTGGCGACGATGCAATTGCCCTCCGCGACGATCGACTCCAGCACCTCGGCTTCCAATTCTCGAAACGCCGGCTCGCCGTCGCGCGCGAAGAGGCTGGCGATGCTGTAGCCGGCGCGCTCCTCGATGACCCTGTCGCAATCGACGAAGCGCGTCCCGAGACGGTGGGCCAGCGCCTTGCCGATGGCCGACTTGCCGCACCCGGGCATGCCGATCAGGGACGTCATGGGCACCGTGTCCCGATCACTCGCGCGTCGACTAAGGGCCTGGCGGCCCTCGCCGCCGAAGCGACGCGTTCGCCTCGGTCGTCAATTCGGGTTCTGGCAAGCCGTCAGAATCGTTCCAGCGGCGGGCGTGGGCGTGCCGTCCGGATAGCCGAACGGATAGGTCCGGGTCGGATAGTCGACAGGTCCCAAGCCGGGGGCCGGATACTGCATCTGGGTACTGCTCGAGATGAGAGCTCTGTAGACCGTATCTCCGTACGGGCTGATGGCGAATGCAGGAGCTCCCGTCCCGGTGAATGCAGCGACTTCTGCCGGCAGAACCTCGGTCCAGGTCGCACGCCCTTCTGTGCCGCTGACACCCGTGGCCGACACCAGGATTTTCACGCGCGCCCAGGTGGCGAGGTTCTTCGGATACTCGATCTGGACCAGTGCCGAGCCGCTGGCGTCGGTGCGACTGCTGCCGACAATCGAGATGGCGACATCCGATTTCCGCGGCTCGAGTGTCGCCGTGTGGTTGATGTCTTCGCCCGCCTCATTGATGGCGTTCCGATTGTTGTCCTCGTTGAAACACTCCGCCGCCGCCGACGGGGTCGCGGCGCCCAGGTTGTTGAAGTAGCCGACGAACCAGGTCGAACCCTTGACGTAGCTGCCCTTGTAGTAGCGGTCGATGTCGACCGAAGGCACGATGTCGACATTGCCCTTGGCCCTGCCCGAAGCGTCGACAACCAGAATGACGAACTTGCGGATGTACGTCAGGTCGTTCGTCCCGATGTAGACCTTCTCGTTGCTGCCGATCGTCACCGCGAGCGGGTCGGCGACGACAGTGATCGTGGTCTTCGTTGACTTCGTGGGATCGCAGACCAGGAAGGCGTCCGTGCCGCCGTAGCACGCCCGAACCGTCACGCCGTTGGTCGGGCTGGCGCGATCGGCAGGAATGTAGGCCGTGGTCGCGATGCCGTTGGCATCGGTCAGGACCACCGACTTGTCACCCGTCGGCGTGTTGTCGCCGGCCGAGAAGCTTCCGCCGATGGACGAGACATCGTTCTCGAGGTCGAAGCGAACGCGAATGTTTGGAATCGGCTTGTTGCCGGGGCCGATGAAGAGCGCGCGGATCTCCGTCCGGTTTGTCGTGCCGGTCGTGTTGATCGACACGACGCTCGGGTTCGCGGACACGGAGGCCGACTGGATCGTCGTCAGGTCGACGATCGGCGTCGTGCTGACCGTCGACACCGTGATGGTCTGGGTGTTGCTGGTTCCACCTGCGCTTGCGACGATGTCGATCGCACCGGTCGTCGTCGGCGCCGTGAAGTTATAGGTGAAGTTCCCCGAGATGTCGGTGACGCCCGTGATGGTTGGGAGCGAACCGGCTGTGACGGTGAACGCCTGACCCACCATCGCGAGATTGTTGGAGTTCGTGAGTTTGAAGTCGACCTTGGCCGCTTCGCCTGGTAGCACGTTCGCCTTGCTGCGGGTTCCAGTCAGCTTGGCACCGGTGATGGCGAACGATCCGGTTGCGGTCAGGGTTCCGCTGGTGGCGGTGACAGTGACGACGCGGTTCGACGGGTCGGCGCCGGCAGTGACGGTTGCCACGAGCTGGCCATTTGCACTGGTGGTGGGGCCGGGCACCGTGAACGCGGCGCTGTTGTCGACCGAGAAGGTGACCGGAACGCCAGTCAGGGCCTGGCCGGACGCGGTCAGTGCCGTGGCGGTGGCCTTGACCGAGGACGCTCCGCTGTCGTCGATCGTCGGCACGTCGAGTTGCAGCGCCAGAGAGGCAGCCGGGATCGTGCAAGCGGGACCCGATGCCGCCGCCACGCATGTCGTCGTCGCCGTCACGAATGGCGACGTTCCTGCACTTCCGCCGCCGCCACCGCAAGCGGCGAGGACGACGGCGACCGACGCCAACGCGATCAGGTTCTTGAGCATCTTGTTCATGCGCGACTCGCTAGCTTTCATCATTGATGCAGGCACGTCAGCGCGCCGCGGTCCGATCGGTCACGACCTTGGGGGTCAGGAAGATCAGCAGTTCGCTCTTGGACGACGACGTGGTGCGCGTCTTGAACAGGTTGCCGAGGTAGGGAACGTCGCCGAGGAATGGGACCTTGGTGATGTCCTCTCGGTCGTTCTGCGTGAAGATGCCGCCGATCACGACCGTGCCGCCGTTCTCGACCAGGACCTGCGTCTTGACGTGCTTGGTATTGATGGCGAAGCCGGCGGCGGTGTTGCGGCCGACGCTGTCGTTGGTGATGTCGACGTCGAGGATGACGTTGCCTTCGGGCGTGATCTGCGGCGTGACGTCGAGCTTCAGGTTGGCCTTGCGGAACTGCAGCGACGTCGCGCCGCTCGAGGTCGCGACCTGGTAGGGAAGCTCCTCGCCCTGCTCGATGATCGCCTTCTGCTGGTCGGCGGTAACGACGCGCGGGCTCGAGACGACCTTGCCCTTGCCGTCGGCTTCGAGCGCCGAGATCTCGAGGTTCAGGAAGCGGTTGGCGGAGGCGCCGAACAGCGACAGCGCGAAGGTGGCCGGATCGAAGCCGTTCTGGCCGGTCGCGGGCAGGTTGATGAAGTTGGTGTCGCTGGCCGAGACGCCGGTCGTGCCGCCCTGCAAGGTCTGCGACTGGACGGCATTCAGGTTGCCGCCGATCGTGACCCGCGTGTCGCCGTTGACGCTGTAGCCCGGCAGCCCGCCGCGGACGCCGCGCAGGTCGGCCGCGCCGAGACGGATGCCGAGCGAACGGCCGAAGCTGTCGTCGGCGATGACGATCCGCGACTCGATCAGGACCTGGCGCACCGCGATGTCGATCTTGGCGATCAGCGACTGCACTTCCTCGAGCTTCGACGGAATGTCGCTCACGAACAGCTGATTGGTGCGGGTCTCGAACACGACGCTGCCGCGCGTCGAGAGGATGCGCGAGGCCGTGCCGCCACCGCCGGTGCCGCCCTGCCCTGTCAGGCCCTTGGCGATGTCTTCGGCCTTGGCGTAGTTGAGCTGGAACGACTGCGTGCGCAGCGGCTCGAGCGCGGCGATCTGCTGCTTGGCCTCGAGCTCGATCTTCTCCTTGGCGTTGAGCTCGTCCTTCGGCGCGATCAGGATCACGTTGCCCGACTTGCGCAGGCCCAGGTTCTTGGCCTGCAGGATGATGTCGAGGGCCTGGTCCCAGGGAACGTCCTTCAGCCGCAGGGTGACGTTGCCGGTGACGGTGTCGCTGGTGACGACGTTGAAGTTGGTGAAGTCGGCGATGACCTGCAGCAGCGCACGGACCTCGATGTTCTGGAAGTTGAGCGACAGCTTCTCGCCCGCGTAGCCCGTGCCTTGCACGAGCTTGTTCGGATCGACCTTCTGCGCCCGGACCTCGAGCACGAACTGGTTGTCGCTCTGGTAGGCGCTGTGCTCCCAGGTGCCGCGCGGCTCGACCACCATGCGCACGCGGTCGCCCTGCTGGGTCGTGGTGATGCTCTGGACCGGCGTGCCGAAGTCGGTGACGTCGAGGCGGCGGCGCAGCGCGTCCGGCAGGCTGGACTTCAGGAACTCGACGACGAGGCTCTGGCCTTGCTGACGGATGTCGACGCCGACCTGGTTGTTCGGCAGCTCGACGACGACGCGGCCGGCGCCGTCGGAGCCGCGGCGGAAGTCGATGTCGCGCAGCGACAGCTGGGTGCGGTTCAGGCTTTCGGCGAAGCGCGTCGTCTGGCCGCTCGAGCTCGCGAGAGTCGCCGGAGCGTTGTTGTCGAGCGAGACGACGAGCGACTTGCCGTCGATCACGGCTCTGTAGCCGGCCGGCGCCTTCAGGTTGAGGACGAGACGGGTGCGCTCGCCCGACTGGGCGATGCTCACCGAGCGCAGATTGCCTTGATTGATCTCGACGGTGTTCTTGCCGAGCGCGTTCGACACTCCGGGCAGGTCGAGCGCGATTCGCGGCGGCGCCTGCACGGTGAAGCCGGCGGGCACCGCGGCCAGGGGCTCGCTCAGCTCGATGCGAATCACTTCCGAGCCCGCCTGTTGCGAGCTGTTGATCGACTGGATCGAGATTTGCGACCAGGCGGGGAACGCCGCGCCGGTCATCAGCGCGAGAACGAAAAATCGCGAGCGCATGCTGGCCATCGGTTTCTCCCAAATACTTGTCATCGCGCCTTCTCCTGAAGCTGGAGGGCGCTGGAGCGCTCGATCCATTCGCCTGCCGCGTCTTGCACGATTTCGCGGTAGGCCACGTCTGTTTCGGAGATCTTGGTGATCTTCCCGTAGTTCTGGCCGAGGTAATCGCCCGGTTTGACTTGGTAAAGCAAGTTATCTACTTTCAGCAATGCGTAGGGGCGTCCGTTGCGCGTCACGCTGCCGACCATCGCCATGCTGTCGACGGGATAGGCCTCGAGCGGCTCCTTGCGCCGGTTGATCTCGGCGGCCAGCAGGGAATTCGGCTGCCTGGCTTCCTGCTTGAGCGCGACCGTCAGCTTCTGCGTGCTGAACGGCTCGACCGCGCCGAGCGCCGCATAGGGTTGCGGGGTGAACTTCTTGGGCGCGGACAGCGGCTCGACGCTCGGCTTGACCTCGCGCTTTTGCTGCTCCATCCACTGCTGCAGCTCGTCCTGGTCGCCGCTGCACGCCGACAGCATGAAGCCGCCGACGAGCACGGACGCCACCAGCCGGGCGCCGATCGAGAGACTCCGCGTCATGGCTTGGCTCCGGATTTAGCCTTCGCGGCCGCCGAGGTCTTCCTGATCTCCTCGATCTCGCTCTGGTCGAGGTAGCGGTAGGTGCGCGCGGTCGCTTCCATCGTCAGCACGCCGGAGAGATCCTTGCCCGCGGTGATGTTCAGGTTGTGCAAGGTGACGATGCGGGACAGGTTGGCGATGTCAGCGGCGAACGAGCCGATGTCGTGATAGCGGCCAGACACGCGGATCGCGATCGGCAGCTCGGCGTAGTAGTCCTTGATCACGACCTGACCCGGCTTGAAGAGCTCGAACTGCAGGCCGCGGCCGAGGCCGGCCTGGTTGATGTCGGACAGCAGCGCGTCCATTTCAGCCTTGCCCGGCAATTGCTTCTCGAGCTGGGTGACGTACTCCTCGACCTGCAGCTTCTGCTTGCGCAACTCGCCGAGGTTGACCGCCTGCGCGAGCTTGTTGCGATAGTCGGTCTTGAGCGCAGGTTCCTTGTTGTGCTCGCCGTCGAGCTCGTCGTGCGCCGTCGACAGCACGACGAACCAGCCGACGACGACCATCGCCAGCGCGACGGCGACGAACGTCAGCGTCTTCGGCAGCAGCGGCCATTGCCCGGGCTCGTTCGGGTTCAGCCCGCGGAATTGCGAGGCTGCGCCTTCGAAGACCGAGTTCAGGTCGACGTTGGCGGTCTTGCTCTTGGTGGCCATGGCGATCAGGTCTTCTTCGGCGCGGCGGCCGATGCGGGCGCGCTCGCTGCGGCGGGGATCGCGCCGGCGGCGGTCGCTTGCGATGCGGCGACCGGCGTGTCCTGCGGACGCTTGACGGTGAGGCGGATGCCGAAGTCGAACAAGCGCTTCTGCTCCTTGTTCGCGCCCTGCACGGTGGTCGCCTTGCTCTCGACGAGCTCGGGCTTGACCAGCCACTCAGAGTTGTAGGCCGTGTTGCGAAGCATCTCGGAGACGCGCTCCTGGGTCTGCGCGATGCCGGCGACGCTCAGCGTCTGGTTGTCCTGCTTGAGCGCCGTGATGTAGATGCCTTCGGGCACCTGGCGCACGAGCTCGTTCAACACGTGGACCGGCACGTTGCGGTCGATCTGCAGGTCCTCGACCGCCTTCTGGCGCGCCTTCAGCGATGCGATCTCGGCCTTCAGGCTGGCGATGTCCTTGATCTGGATGTCGAGCTTGGCAATCTCGCCCTGCAGGAACGTGTTGCGCTGCTGCTGACCGGCGATCAGCTGCTGCACGACCAGGTACCAGACGCCGACGATGGCCAGACCCACGATCGCGGCGACGCCGAGGCCGGCGAAGAAGGCGATCTTCTTCCGTTTGCGACGCTCCTCGCGGTGCGGGAGCAGGTTGATCATGATCACTGCGCAAACCTCCGCATCGCCAGGCCGCAGGCCGTGAGGTAGGACGACGCTTCGCGGCGGAGCTTGGCTTCGCGCACCGCGGAGCCGAGCTTCATGTTCTCGAAGGGATTGACGACCATCGACGCGAATCCGGTGAGCTCGGTGACGCGATCCTTCAGGCCGGGCAGCGTGGCGGTGCCGCCGGCAAGCATCACGTAGTGAACCTTGTGGTGCGGCGTGCTGGTGAAGAAGTACTGAAGCGCGCGGCCGATTTCCTGCGACAGGCTGTCGACGAACGGCGCGAGCAGCGAAGTCTCGTAGTCGTCTGGCAAGTCGGCGGCCAGCTTCTTCTGCTCCGCTTCCTCGTACGAGAAGCCGTACTGGCGCGAGATCAGCTGGGTGAGCTGAGATCCGCCGAAGGCCTGATCGCGGTCGTAGAGCATCTCGTCGTCGCGCAGCACCTTGAGGCTGGTGGTGTCGGCGCCGATCTCGAACAGGGCGACGAGCGCATCGCGGCCCTCGTTCGGCAGGCTCGAGACGACCCGGCTCATGGCGAGGCGCGACGCGTGCGATTCGATGTCGAGCACCGCGGGCTTCAAGCCGGCAGCTTCCGCCAGGCCCTGGCGATCCTGGACCCGGTCCTTGCGCGACGCGGCAATCAGCACCTCGACGTCGCCGACCGAGGTCGGGCTCGGGCCGATCACGCAGAAGTCGAGACTGACCTCGTCGAGCGAGAACGGGATGTACTGGTTGGCTTCGGTCTCGACCTGGA
Source organism: Burkholderiales bacterium (assembly GCA_038236565.1). Taxonomy (GTDB): domain Bacteria; phylum Pseudomonadota; class Gammaproteobacteria; order Burkholderiales; family Burkholderiaceae_C; genus Schlegelella_A. The sequence goes on from JBBRZP010000070.1 coordinate 11,977, forward strand.
CTTCGAGCTCTTCCTCGCGCAGCCCGGCGGGCAGCATGATCTTCTTGGTGATCACGGCCGATTGCGGCATGGCCATGACGACCTGGCGCGTCTTGGTGCCGCTCTTGGTGACCAGGCGCTTCACGGCTTCGGCGACTTCGTCGAATTTCTCGATCTGGCCATCGGCGATCCAGCCCTTTTCGAAGCTTTCCGAGCCGAAACGCTCGAGCACGTATTCGCCACTGCTGGTCTGTCCGAGCTCCACGAGCTTGACGCTCGACGAGCTGATGTCGAGGCCGATCATGGGTGGGTGCTTGCGGCCCAACAGCGCGTCGAGAAAGCTCACGGTGCCCCTTTTCCAGCGTCGCCGAAAACGACGAAAACGACGCGCTGGACTGTTAATAAGTTGCTTTGATGCTAGCAGTAAAGCCCTTGATTACCAAAGCAAAAACCGGCCGCGCACCCCTGTGTGCGTTGCAAATCTCACACGCGAACCGGTCGTCGACATGCGACTGTTTGCAACGCGATTGGAAGTGTCGATTGCGTCACCTTTTGTGACCTTTCCCGACCACCGCGAAGAGCCGCGAAATCGGGTTTCTATAATGCGATCGACATGCAGGACGAGTCGTGACCGATTCTGAGAACGGTGCCGGCCGCGCGGCTTCGCCGAGCCGCCGCGAGCCGACGTCTTCGGGCTTGCCGGAGTGGCTGCGCGTCCTGTTGCGGGTGGTGCTTACCCTCATCGGCCTGGCCGCGTCGGCCGCCATCGCCGTCGTGCTCGTGGCCGCCATCGCGCTGGCGGTGTCGTATCCGAATCTGCCCGAGATCGACAGCCTCACTGACTACCGCCCAAAGCTGCCGATGCGCGTGTTCTCGGCCGACAACGTGCTGCTCGGCGAGTTCGGCGAGGAGCGGCGCAACTTCGTGCCGATCGGCCAGATCCCCAAGGTGATGAAGGACGCCGTGCTGGCGATCGAGGACTCGCGCTTCTACCAGCACAGCGGCGTCGACTACGTCAGCGTGCTGCGGGCCGGGCTGGCGAACTTCGGCGAAGGACACAGCGCGCAGGGCGGCTCGACCATCACGATGCAGGTCGCGCGCAATTTCTATCTCTCCACGGAAAAAACATTTACTCGCAAAATCTACGAGATGTTGCTTTCCTTGAAGATCGAAAGCCAGCTCACGAAGGACCAGATTCTCGAGGTCTACATGAATCACATCGCGCTCGGGCAGCGCGCGTACGGATTCGCCTCCGCGAGCGAAATCTATTTCGGCAAGCCGCTGAAGGACATCACCGTCGCCGAGGCGGCGATGCTGGCCGGATTGCCCAAGGCGCCTTCGGCCAATAACCCGATCGTCAATCCCGACCGCGCGAGGACGCGCCAGCGCTACATCATCGATCGCATGTTCGAGAACGGCTTCATCACCGCCGAGCAGCGAGACGCGGCCAAGAAGCAGGTTCTTCGCTACAAGACGCCGTCGGACATCGCGGTGCACGCCGAATACGTCGCCGAAGCAGCGCGCCAGATGATCTTCAGCCAGTACGGTGCCGAGTCCTACACGCGCGGGCTGAACGTCTATCTGACCCTGAATTCTGCGGAGCAGACGCTGGCGTACCACGCGCTGCGCAAGGGGATCATGGAGTTCGAGAAGCGCCAGGTCTATCGCGGCCCCGAGGACTACATCGACCTGCCGGCCGAGCGCGGTGAGCTCGACGCGCGCATCGCCGAGGCGCTGCAGGACTATCCCGACAACGACGAGCTGCGTGCCGCCGTCGTCACCGAGGCGTCTGCGAAGAAAGTCGTTGCCGTGCTGCAGAACGGAGAAGAGGCGACCGTGATCGGCGAAGGGCTGAAGCCGGCCACGTCCGGGCTGGCGCCCAAGGCCAACCCGAAGACGCAGGTTCGGCCCGGCGCCGTCGTTCGTCTCATCCGAGGCCCCAAGGGCGAATGGTCGATCACCCAGCTGCCCGAGGTCGAAGGCGCGTTCGTCGCCATGGATCCGCGTACAGGCAGCGTCCGGGCGATGGTGGGCGGCTTCGACTACTCGAAGAGCAAGTTCAACCATGTGACCCAGGCGTGGCGCCAGCCGGGCTCGAGCTTCAAGCCTTTCATCTACTCGGCCGCGCTCGAAAAGGGCTTCACGCCGGCGACCGTGATCAACGATGCGCCGCTGTTCTTCGACGCCGGCACGACCGGCAGCCAGCCCTGGGAGCCGAAGAACTACGACGGCACCTACGACGGCCCGATGACGATGCGCCGCGGCCTGGCGAAGTCGAAGAACATGATCTCGATCCGGATCCTGAAGTCGATCGGCCCGGCCTACGCGCAGCAGTGGATCAAGCGCTTCGGCTTCGACGCCGACAAGCACCCCGCCTACCTGCCGATGGCCCTCGGCGCGGGCGCCGTCACGCCGATGCAGATGGCGTCGGCGTACAGCGTGTTCGCCAACGGCGGCTACCGCGTGAACCCGTTGCTGATCAGCCGCATCACCGACTCCAAGGGTCACGTCATCAACGAGGCCCACGTGCCGACGCTCGACGAATCGGCACGCACGATCGACGCGCGCAACGCCTTCGTCATGACCAGCCTGTTGCAGGAGGTGACGCACACGGGCACCGCCGCGAAGGCCGGCGGGACGCTGAAGCGCCCGGACGTGTACGGCAAGACCGGCACCACCAACGATTCGCATGACGCCTGGTTCGCCGGCTGGCAGAAGAACGTCGTCGCCGTCGTCTGGATGGGCTACGACGATCCGAGAAAGCTCGGCGACCGCGAGACCGGCGGCGGCCTGTCGCTGCCGATCTGGATCGACTACATGGTGACGATGCTGAAGGGCGTTCCGGTGCAGGAGCCGACGCCGCCCGAGGGCGTCGTCAACCTCAACGGCGAGTGGTACTACGAGGAATACGCGCGCGGCGGCGGCGTCAGCAGCGTCGGCCTCGAGGACAAGCCGGCGACTGCGCCGAGCGAAGAAGAGCGCAACGGCATCCTCGATCTCTTCCGGCGCTGAAGAAGCGCCTGCCTACGCCGAGAAGCGGAGCGGCCGACCACCTTGTTCGGCGGCACACGCCGAGAGCACGTCGAAGAACTCGCGCCCGTCGCGACCGTCGATCCAGCGACCGGCAGAAGCGCGGAAGTGGTATCCGCCGGCCTGCGCCGCGAGCCACAGCTCGTGCAACGGCGGCTGCGTGTTGACGACGATCTTGCTGCCGTTCGGAAAGTCGAGCTCGAGCAGGCCGCCGGTCCGGCTGGCGTCGATGTCGATGACGTCGTCCTGGAGGAAGCGGTCGGCCACCGCCTCGACCGCGGCGAGGACGGCACGGGTGCGGCGGTCGTACTCGGCATCGGTCAGGTCTTCGAAGGAGGGCGGCGGTGAACTCACGGTCGATAAAATCCGGGGGATGGCTGAACGTGATCCGAGTGTAGTGGCGGCGACCGGGTGCAGCCTGCTGGCGACGCTCGCCATCGCTTGCGTCGTGGTCTCAGGCTGCGGCCAGAAAGGCGCACTCATCCCGGCGCGACCGGCACCGGCGCTGGCCGCGGCGTCGTCGCCCGACACCTTGACGATTCCCGGCGTCTCGCCGGCCGATCTGCCGGCGCCGGTGCCGCAGCGATGAGCGCGTTGCCCGGCGCACCGGAGATCGCGCGGCGCGACGGGCGGCTCGTCGTCGAAGACCTGGCCGTCGCGGACCTCGCGCGCCGTTTCGGCACGCCCCTCTACGTCTACTCGAGCGCGTCGATGGCCCGCGCGCTTGAGGGCTACCAGGAAGCGCTGTCCGGCCGCGACCACCTGATCTGCTATGCGGTCAAGGCCAATTCGACCCTCGCCGTGCTGGAATTCTTCGCGCGACGTGGTTGCGGCTTCGACATCGTCTCGGGCGGCGAGCTCGAACGCGTCCTCGCGGCCGGCGGCGACCCGGCGCGCATCGTCTTTTCCGGCGTCGGCAAGACGCGCGCCGAGATGCAGCTCGCCCTCGACATCGGCGTGATGTGCTTCAACGTCGAAAGCGTCGGCGAGCTGGAGCTGCTGTCGGAGGTCGCCAGCGCGTGCGGCAAGACGGCCGGGGTGAGCCTGCGGGTCAACCCCGACGTCGACCCGAAGACGCATCCGTACATCTCGACGGGCCTGCGCGCCAACAAGTTCGGCATCGCGCACGGGCAGGCGCGCGCGGCGTTCGCCCGCGCCGCACAGCTGCCGGGACTCTCGATCGTGGGCATCGACTGCCACATCGGCTCGCAGATCGTCGATGCCAGCCCGTACGTCGACGCGCTCGACCGCCTGCTCGACCTCGTCGCGCTCGTCGAGGCCGATGGCGCGACGCTTTCGCACATCGACGTCGGCGGCGGCCTGGGCATCACCTACGCCGACGAGACGCCGCCGGCGCCGGGCGCGCTCGTCGGCCGACTGCTCGAGCGCATCGACGCGCGCGGTCACGGCCACCGCCGCATCGTGCTCGAGCCCGGCCGCTCGCTGGTCGGCAACGCCGGCCTGCTCGTGAGCGAGGTGCTCTACCTCAAGCCCGGCGAGGACAAGAGCTTCTGCATCGTCGACGCCGCGATGAACGACCTCATGCGTCCGGCGATGTACGACGCCTGGATGCGCATCGTCGAATGCGAGACCCGCGACGTCGCCGCCCTCACCTGCGACGTCGTCGGGCCGATCTGCGAATCGGGCGACTGGCTCGGCCGCGACCGCTCGCTCGCCGTCGTCCCGGGAGACTTCGTGGCGGTGCTGTCGGCGGGCGCGTACGCGATGAGCATGGCGAGCAACTACAACACGCGCCCGCGCGCTGCCGAGGTGATGGTTGCCGGAAGCGAGGCCTGGATCATTCGCGAGCGTGAGCAGCAGAGCGACCTGTGGCGGGGCGAGCACCTTGCGAACGAGGGATCCGGCGCTCCCTAGCGCCGACGCGTCAGATCCGGCCTTCCTCGACCGCGTGACAGGCGACCTGCACGCCGTCGATCGCGAGCAGCTTCGGACGTTCCACGCGGCAACGCTCGTTGGCATGCGGACAGCGCGGATTGAAGGCGCATCCGCTCGGCGGGTTGAGCGGATTCGGCACTTCGCCCTGCACCGGCGTGCGCGCACGGCCGCTCATGTGGATGTCGGGAATGGCGTCGAGCAGCATCCGCGTGTACGGATGGCGCGGGCGCGCGAAAAGCAGCGCCTTGTCGGCGAGCTCGACCACCCGGCCGAGATACATCACGCCGACGCGGTCGCTGACGTGGCGAACGACGGCGAGGTTGTGCGAGATGAAGAGATAGGTCAGGCCGTGGCGGGCCTGCAGGTCCTTCATGATGTTGAGGACCTGTGCCTGCACCGAGACGTCGAGCGCCGACGTCGGCTCGTCGCAGATCAGGAATTCGGGCTGGGTCGCCAGAGCGCGCGCGATCGAGATGCGCTGGCGCTGGCCGCCGGAAAACTGGTGCGGGAACCTGTCGGCGTCGGCGACCGCGAGGCCGACCGAGGCGAGCAGCTCGCCGACGCGGTCGGTCACGCGCTGCCGCACCGCGGCGCCGCCACCGC